>DASYDW010000116.1 GCA_036499395.1 Pirellulales bacterium | reverse complement strand
CCAGGTCCTCGGGACGGGCGACAGGGCAAGAACTAGACCCATTTGCCGCCGAACGTCGTTAACAATCCAATCGGCCCTCAGGCCGAAATCGGCTAAGCACGACTATGCCACAAACGCTGGCCTAATTTCTAGAGGAAAAATAGCGGGCAGTCGGCAGAGGGCAGTGAAGAAGAAGTAGGGTGCGTCCGTGACGCACCGTCTTTCATTCGTCGTTATGCATCTGCGAGAATCTGCGTCATCTGCGGATCGAAATGTCTTCGATGGCAGTTGGTGCGCCGACAAAGTAATTCGGTGCGTCGCGGACGCACCCTACGAAAGACGCACGCCGTCACGAAATGCGTACGCCGCGAGCTAGCGAAGAAAGAACCCTCGCTGGCGTTTCGGAATAGTGTGTTTGCCCCACATCTTCACTGTCGTTGGCCTGTCGACTACTAGCTACCAACTACTGACTGCCGACTTCCTATACGTTTCTGGGGGTGGCCCAGTGGTTGCGGTATTGGCGTTTGACGAGGGTGTTGGCTTCGGCGTCGTTTTCGAACTGTTCGCTGGCGGGGTCGAAGTGTAGGGTGCGGCCGAGGCGCGTGGCGATGTTGCCTAGGTGGCAAAGGGACGTTGAAAGGTGAGCGATTTCGACGTCGGCGTGGGGGCGGCGGTCGGTGCGTACCGCGTCGATGAAGTCGCGATAGTGAGGCAAGCCCATGCCGGATCTTTCGCCGCTTTTGCGCAGCTCGTTCTTAGGACCAAAAAGTTTCCAGCCGTCCCCCTTGCCTAAGAGCAACATCCCTTCCGTGCCGTAGAACGCATTGCCGTTTTCGTAGGATTCTTGCCGGTAGGGGCTCCAGATACGCTGTTCGAATATGATCTGCTTGCGATGACCGACGCGGCCGTCGCCCGGGTAGTCGAAGACGACATACTGTGTGTCGGGGAATTGCTGATCGTCGTCGAAGTAGAACTTGCCGCCAGAAGCGGTGACGATCGAAGGATGGGTATCGACGCCCAATCCCCAGCGAGCGATGTCGATATCGTGTACGCCGTCGTTGCCCATGTCGCCGGTGCCAAAGTCGTACCACCAATGCCAGCCGTAATGGATGCGATTGGCCTGAAACGGGACCAGCGGCGCGGGGCCGATCCACAGGTCGTAATCCAAACCGTCAGGCTGCGGGCCGGGCGTGCCGTGGCCGATATCCCGACGGCGCTGACTATTCCAAACTTTGCCGACCAGGACTTCGCCGATCTCGCCGTCGTGCAAAAGTTGCATGGCCTCGATCACCGCGGGGGAACTGCGGCTTTGCGTACCGACTTGCACAATGCGATTGTTACGCCGGGCGGCATCGATCATCAGTCGCCCCTCGCGAATATTGTGCGAGCATGGCTTCTCGACGTAGACGTGCTTGCCGGCGTCGCAGGCCAGGATCGTGGCGGGAGCGTGCCAGTGATCAGGCGTGGCAATGCACACGGCATCGACGGACTTGTCGTCGAGGACGTTGCGCATGTCGGCGACGATCTTCGGGGCTTCGCCGGAAGCTTCTTTAACAATCTGCGCCATGGCGGCGGCGCGAGCGGCCTCGGGATCGCAGACGTAGGCGACGGCGACGTCGGGCTGAGTGATGAACGTCTTCATCAGATTCGTGGCCTGGCCGCCGCAACCGATCCAGCCCATGACCAGCTTGCTTTGAGCCTCGACTGGGGGCCGCTGCTGGTCGTCGTCGGCCTGGACGACTCTCGCGGATTGGGTGGTGGCGATCGCGGCAGCGCCGAGGCTGGCTTGCTTAAGGAACTCACGACGGGGTGTGTCAGGCATGATCGGTGTTCTCGATGCGGGGCGGATTGAGGGGCGGACGAAGTGCGATGTTTTATTGGCGTGCCGCCGGCATGCTTGCGCAAGCGGAAGCATGGCACGAAACGCTAGCAGTTGCATGTGCCCCGTTTATCGGAATTACGAAGCGTCCCTTCGTTTAGCCTAGCTGTCGGTAAGGATGCTAGCAAAGAATTCGGTCACTGATGCAGGTGAATTGCAACATGGAGAGTTTGAATTGTCCCCTGTAGCTGGCCTCTTTGCGGCTGGAGAATCTCACGGTGCTGCTCCAAGGTCGCAGGGCCCGGCTACAGAATTTGCGTTCTCCTTGCGTGGGTGCCCAATTCCCCCAAAGTTGTTGCTGGCAATAATCTTGAGTGGAGCCGGGCTTTCGAGTAGTCTTCCGCGTCCAAATCCGGTCCGGAGGGCGCACAGGTTGCGCTCCAATCGGGAGTGCGGCCACCCTTTGCGACTCACGTTTGCGCCGTGGCGGCGAAGCGTGGTGGTGATGACCGATGGGTCGCGCAATCGAGAGAGAACGGTATGGACTACGAGGTTCAACGATTCACGCGCCACTGCGCGACGACCGGCCGCGAGCTTGTGCCGGGCGAGGAGTATTACACAGCGCTAGTTGTCGAAGGGGCGGAGGTGCGGCGGCTCGATTTTTCGCTCGAAGCATGGCAGGGGCCGCCCGAGCGATCGCTGGGATCGTGGAAATCGCGCGTGCCGATGCCCGATGCCAAGCGGCCGCGATTGGCGCCGCATGAGGTGCTGCTGGAGATGTTCGCGGGGCTGGAAGGGGTTGAGGAAAAAGCCGACATGCGGTTGGTCATGGCGCTGCTGTTGGTGCGACGGCGCGTGCTAAAGCTCGAGAAGCAAGAGACCGACCATGCGGGGCACGAAACATTGGTGCTGTTCAACCCGCGCGACGAAGCGACATATCGCGTGGCGGGGGTAATGCCCGAGGGAGCCCGCGCTCAAGAGATTCAGGACGAACTTTCACGGTTGTTATACGCCGGTGCCGAATGAGGCCTGCTGACCATCTGCCGCGCAAGACCTGGGGGCGCAATGCGCTACTCTTGGCGACGCTGTTGTCGGTCGTGTGCAGTAGCGGCGCCAGTTGTCCCGGGTTTATCACGTCGTATTCGCCGGTGATGCCGCGCGTGTTGTCCACGACGCCCACGCTGGCGGACGTGACGAGTGTGGTGAACAACAACAGCGGACGCATCCATTCGCTATATACGACCGACGCCGAGATTTATACGCCGGGTGCGCCGAAAGCCCGGGCGAATATCGCGATCGAGCGTCCGCGGCGATTCCGCCTGCGCGCCGATACGTTACTGACGGGACCGGAAGTCGACCTGGGAAGTAACGACGAGATGTTCTGGTTCTGGGTGCGTCGCGCGCCGGAGCCAGCGGTCTATTTTTGCCGACACGATCAATTCTCGAACAGCGTCGCGCGGCAAGTGTTGCCGGTCGAGCCGGAATGGCTGATCGACGCGTTGGGCGTGGCGACGTTGGATCCGGCCGGCGATCATTCGGGGCCGGTGGCGGTGGGGCAGGGGCGTTTACGTGTCGAAACGCGACTGCCGCATCCCGAAGGAGATTACCGCCGGGTGATGATCATCGACGACGCCCGCGGCTGGGTGCTCGAACAGCATTTGTACGATCCGATGGGACAACTGCTGGCTTCGGCCCTGATGAGCGGGCATCGCCGCGATCCGCTGGCCAATGTCGTGCTGCCGAAGACGGTGAAGATTGTCTGGCCGTCGACGAAGTTCGAAATGACGATCGAGCTGAACAATGTGACCGTGAATCAATTGGCCGGTGACCCGCAACAGATGTGGGCGATGCCGAACATGGGCGCAGCGACGCCCGCGGTGAACCTGGCCGATCCGAATCTACGGCTGACGCCTGCGCAGCCGGTGCCGCCCCCGCCCGCGGCCTTTCCTGAGAAGACCGAAGCGATGGAGACGGCCCACCGCAGCAATTGGCTGAAGTGGACGCGGTAAGTTTGCATCTCGGTTTGTTGTCGCACGAGCATGCTTATTCGCCTGCGGCGAAAAAGCATGGCACTCGGCATGACATGCGAGATTCGGTGCCAACGCATTGCGCCCGTTATCGCGCGCCGGGCGGTTAGTGCGCGGCGGGGGATTTTGACGGCTTGTTCGACAGCATCATATCGGCGATGCGGTTCGTGTCGTCGTCGTCGTTGTCCCACAGGTCGGCCAGGTTGCGGCGAATGCGGCGGCCGGCCGTCTTCAGGTAGTACCGGCCCAGCTTGAGGCCGCGCGAGCGAGCCCCTTCGTCGGCGTGCGGGTCGCGCACTAGGGCGTCGAGCCGGTTCAAGACGCAGCCCGAGACGTAAAGTTCGGTGGCGACGTCCGAAACGCGGCCCAACTGGTACTGGCGATCCATCACAGATTCCTGGTACTTGCGAAGCAGGCGTTCGACCTGGGCACCGAGCGCGCCCACCAGCCGGCCGATGCGAACGGCGTCTTCCTGCAGTTCCGTGCTGCGAACCTGCACCTCGGGCGAGGCCAGCATCGAGCCGATCCGCCGGCTGGCGAACCCGCCGATCTTGCTGATATTGCCCAGCGGGTTCATCAGGGCATTCAGGACGCCCTTCAACTCCAGGCCGACGTCACGCATGCCGACCAGGGCCGAGAAGACACGCAATACGTCGTTGGCCCCTTCGCCGATCATGTTGATGCGTCCGTCGCGCATCATGCGCTCGTACGGCTCGTCGGCGAAGTACGCCTTGCCGCCAAAGATCTGGATCGTGTCGTTGATGATCCGCCACAGCACGTCGGTGGCGAACACCTTGAGCATGGCGGTCTCGATCATATAGTCGTCTTCGCCGGCATCGATCAGGGCGGCCGTCTGATAGGTGACCGATTCCATGGCGTAGGCGCCGGCCGCCATGTAGGCGATCTTGTCTTTGACCAGTTCGAACGAGCCAAGCGATTCGCCGAATTGCACGCGCTCGTTGGCATGCTGCGTAGCCCGGGCGACGCAGAACTTGGCGGCGCCGGTGCAACTGGCGCCGAACGTCGTGCGGCCATAATCGAGTACGGTTAGCGCGATCTTCAAACCCTTGCCACGAGCACCCAGGATGTTCTCGTTCGGCACGAACATGTCGTGGAAGGCCAGACGGGCCGTGGCCGAGCCGCGCACGCCGCACTTGGCCATCCGCTTCTCGATTACCTCGAATCCGGGCATGTCGGGCGTGACGATGAAGGCCGTGATCTTTGTGTCGTCGCTGTTGGGGACGGGCGTGCGGGCCATCACGGTCAGCACGTTGGCGATGCCGCCGTTGGTGATCCACCGCTTGTTGCCGTTGATCACGTAACCCTTGCCGTCCGGCGACGGGGTGGCACGCGTTTGCACGTTGGCGGCGTCACTGCCGGCCTCGGGCTCGGTCAGTGCGAACGCGCTCAGCCATTCGCCGCTGGCCGACTTAGGCAGGTACTTTGCTTGCTGCTCGGGCGTGCCGAACAACACGAGCGCTCGCGGTCCGATCGAATGGTGAGCATTGACGAACAATGCGGTGCCGCCGCAGTGGCCGCCGAGGACTTCCATCAGTTGGCAGTAAGCGGTCTGGCTGAATTCCAAGCCGCCACAACTTTTCGGCAGGCACGCGCCGAGCACGCCCAACTGGCCGAGACCGCGAACGACGTGCTCGGGGATTTCGGCATCGCGATCGATCTGCGCGGGATCGATCTGCTCTTTGCAGAACTTGCGCAGATCCGAGACCAGCGAACGCGCCTGCAAGTCGGAAGCGATATCGGGGTAGGGGAGGAGTCGATCGCCCAGGTACTGCCCGAAGAACAAACCTTTCGCGAATCCCAGTCGTGGTCCGCCATCGCCGAGCAGCTCTTCTGCCTCGGCCACCTGCTTATCGCGATTCGCGACGCTCATGAAACTCTCCCCCTCGAAGGATCGACCGAAAACGCCAAAGCCCGGATTATACGTGAAAGCGACGGGTTGGGTATGAGGCGCGGCGGAAGGTTTGTGGCCTGGCGCGGTGGCGTCGGGGTGCCGTTTTAGTCGTGCGCGGACGTGCCGTCGTTGCTTCCGCTGTGCAACCAGAAGGCCAAGGGGGGAAGAGACGCCGGGCTCGGCCCGAACGGACGAACTCGAATCTCCAGCCAAGCCAGACAGCCACCGCCGTCACCGCGACGAGCGTCGTCGCAACTCCGAGCTGGAACCGGCTGCGGCGAAAGAAAGTCGTTGGCGGTATTCATGCGGCGCACTGCGCGCCCCTCCGCTGGGACCAACTTTACAACGCCACGCGATTGCGGTCCGGGCGTGTTGTTCGAGAGTTGTTATGCCGAACAATGGGCATTAAATGACACAGGCCGGCACCTGTGTGCCGGCCTGTGGAACAATCGCATAAGCATAACGATCGAAGCAATCGCGAGCCTAACTTAATCGCGAAAGTGCTTCGAGAGCGCGCTTCGTGATTTCGACGCCGCCGAGGCGATCGGCGAGCTTCTTGGCTTCCACCAGCAACTCGACACTCAGGGCGCCGTTCGCGCCGTGACGGCCGCGACCCTTGGCTGCTCCGAACGTTGCCTTGATGTTGCTCACTTGCGCGGACGAAACTTCGACACCCTTGGACTTCAACGTGGCGATGATGTCCTTGGGACGCGCCCCAATTCCTTGGGCTGAAAACTCGTCACGAATCGCTTGCGCCTTGTTAACGGAATCTCCCTTACCGCGTCCCGCTGCTTTCTTTGCCATACCAAAAGACCTTTCAAGACCGTAGCTACAGGAAACAAAATTCTGTCCCTCCCCAATTGGCAGGTTAACACCGGCAATTAACGAAGCAACCCCTAGAGGGGGTGGTGTGATATTATCAGCCCATGACAGTTCGAAAACGTACCAACGCTGTAACATCGTTGGCACTTCGAAAGACGTGCGCCGATCAAACGATAAGTTAGCCCGGTGAGCAGAATCGCGCGGGGGGACCAACCGGCTGTAACATCGCGTCGGATTCGCACGCGCCAAGATCGATCAGCGCCCGCCGATTTGTCGCAGGCACAACAGTCGGCAGGCTTATTGTGGGCCGCGATAGAGTTGTTGAAAAAGTTGATTCTTTTTCGACGTTAGCGGTCCGGGGGTCGTGTCATCACGAAGTGTGACATACATCATGTTCATCTTCGCGTCGATGTCGTCGGCGTAGTGAACCAACAACGCCTCGGGGGTCATCGGGGGCTTCGGCGAGCCCCATTCGGGCAGTCGCTGATGGGCGATAATAATGTGCTCTAAACGCAGCAGCAGGTCGCCCTCAAGCGGGTGGTGCGCGGCGGCTTCACGAACGATGTCACGCCCCTGCAGAATATGCCCGACGAGCCGGCCGGCCGCGGTGTAGGCGGCACCCTCGGGCTGCCACTCGATCTCGCGCAGCTTGCCGATGTCATGCAGGATCGCTCCGGCCGCGACCAGCCCACGGTCGAGCGGCGGCTGCATGTCGGGGTAATAGTCGTCATACTTTTCAGCCAGGTAGAGGGCCGTTCGCGTCACGCTCAGGACATGTTCCAGGTAGCCGGCATAGTAATTGTGATGGTTACGGGTGGCGGCCGGCAGCGTCAGTAGAGCTTCGCGGTTGTCGTCCAGGATTGAGAGCACCAGGGCGGACAATGGCGCGTTGGAAATCTTGTCGACCGCGATCGCGCGTAGCTCGGCGAACATCGTGGCCGGGTCGAAGCGCGATTGGGCGACGAACAGGCCCGGGTCGAAACCGTCGGCGGTGTCGGCGGCGACGACCTCGCGGATTTTGCGAATGTCGAGTTGCGGACCGTAAGAAGTATCGCGGTACGTGGCCCGCAGTTTGTAAAAGGCGCCAGGGGTCCATTGCTGGCGGCAATCTTCGGCCCAGGCGGAATCGGCCCAGATGGGAAAACTCACTTCGCGGCGGGCGTCGCGAAAGGCGACTTTGTAATAGGTTTTGCCGTCGCGCGTCTTGAGTTCATCCTTGCTCTTCATCAGGACGAACAGGTCGGCTTCCTGCCCGTGAACCATGTCGGCCAGCGCGACAATCGTGGCGGGACGAGTTGCCATAGAGAACGAGCCCCGAGAGATAACTTCGAACTACTAACGCCGCGTCCGATTTACGCTAGGTGGCGTGGCGGCGCGCGTCAAGAAAAAAGAGTGGCCAGGCAGGTTTTTACAGCGCATCGGTCAAGTACCATGAACGCATGACCGAATTGTTCTCCCTTCTGATGGTGGTTTTCCCATTCATTTTTGTGGGAGCATTGGCGCGCGAGCTTTCAAAACAAACGAACGACGGTTGGTATGGATGGCGGTTTTTTCTGGGGGCGGGGTCGGCACTCGGGATCAACCTGCTCTACGGGGTTATATGGTCAGCTGTCGCTATGGCCGATCGGAGGTATACGGCTTCTGCAATTGCGATGGCGATGGTCGTTTTACGAAGCATCCCTATCGTCCTTGTGTGTTGGGGAGTGCAAGGCCGTCTGGCGCGACGCAGAAAGGAAAGGGATGTAAAACCGAGTCCGACGGTTTTAGACGGAGCGTCAACCACGACCCGATCTTCTGACATGCCCTAGGAACGGGCGGCAGAGTAAGTCATCTATGTCGGAAACCTCGGAACAGACACTTCCCTGGTCGTCCCCGGCCTTCATTTACGGCGATGGCGGGCTCTCGATCCACGAGTCTCTCGCAGCAGCCGAGTCGTACTTGGAGCCCTACGACATCAATGAGCCGACCGTAGTTTATGATGCAACGGGGGCGGTCTGGGATCAGGTTGTCGACGGATGGCGTATTCGCCACGTTCCGTCTGCAGAACATGAGGTGCGCGATTTGGAACTGGCCGGCAGGCTACGCGATTATCTGCTGAGCCTGAAGCAGATGGGAAAATCGCTCGGTGATAGCCAATGGCTTGCTACTGCACCGCTCGATGCCTTGGTACGCGAAGCGGCGCGCCTCGAGGCACAACTGCAACTGGCTAATGCTCGTGCCATTCGTGGGTGTCTGCTGGCATTCGCAGTTATTCTTGCGGCAGTCGTGATCGGTGTCTTGGTCTGGCTCTCCAGAATTAACTAGACAAGCGATTCCACGCGTGCGATCACGCTGGGAACTCCGAGACGGCCAGTCACTTTGGCACTGCCGCGGACGCGCTATGGTAAGTGGTAACCCTTTCCCGGGCCGTTGAAGTCGACTTTGACGAGTTGGCCACTACGAA
Source organism: Pirellulales bacterium (assembly GCA_036499395.1). Taxonomy (NCBI): domain Bacteria; kingdom Pseudomonadati; phylum Planctomycetota; class Planctomycetia; order Pirellulales; species Pirellulales bacterium. The sequence goes on along the minus strand of DASYDW010000116.1, from coordinate 356,570 downwards.
AGAAAAGCTTGAACTGCGGCTTTTCTGCCGAATACCAGAGTTCGACAGGGCGGCCGAAGTCATCGTTGAGAGTATCCGTCGGCTCTCCTAGAATTTGAACCGCTTGTGCAACGGTTTGACCTTGCCGGAGCTCTGTCCACGAGGGGGTCGCAACCCGGATGTACAGATAGCCGCACAGGACCAGCACTGCGAAAGCCTTGGCGACGCGCAGCCAGCGAACTTCTCTACTGAAAAAGCTCATCGGGCTCTTTCGTTAGTTCGGCTGCGCGGTCGAGCTTGCGCGCCACTGGCGCCACTTTGCCAATGCCGCGTCACGCTGCTGGGGATCGGCGAAGCCGAGCGACGGAGTGTTGAAAAGGTTTGACGGGTTGGCCTGGACTCGGTCGAAGCCGAAATCCGCAAGCTTCTGCCCGCTGAGATGGATCATCACGGCCAGTGCCACGTCGCGAATTTGCGTTTCGATGACCTCGTACTTCGGGCCCTTCGCGTTCGGCGGGTTATCCTTGGCCGCCGACGCGGGAACAGGGATCTGCTGCTGTGCGCAGACAGCGACGTCGTTCAACAGTGGCTCGATCCGTGCGACGTCGGCAGGCTCGCCGTACTTGCCGGCCACCAACAGGGCGTATTGCCGCATGTTGGGATTGCCCACGTTGTCTTTCAGCATCGTCATGGCCGGCTCGATGGCGTCGCGCACATTCAATTGCAGGGCGAGCATCATGGATTGGAAACCGGCCGTCGGGTCGCTGGCAAAATCGCGGCGCACCCAGCCGCCGACCAGCTTCTTCAACAGCGGTGCCAATTCCCCTTGGCTGACGGCCGGCTTGAAGGGGTGCTGGTAGCAGAAGTTCGTCACGCTCAGCACGGATTGCATGTTGATCGATATTTTGCTGTCGGCGCCGACGAACAATAACGCCGCGACGCTCCCCACCGGTATTTGTCGTTCGCTCTGGCGGCCGGGAATCCGCATTCCTTCTTGAATCTGCTGGCAGCGCACTTCAAACGTCGCGCTGGCCTGTTGCGGACCGATTTCGGATGCTTCGATCAGGGCCGACTCGTGACGCTCAATTTCGACGAACAAACGCCGGGCGGCCGGGCTGTCCCCCACCACGTCGCGAAAGCGATGCCAGCCGGGCAGATCATGTTCGCGCGTGCCGCTGACGTCGTCGATAAATTCGTCGAGCCGTTGCTTCAGGTCCAGTTCCAATACGTCGGACAGGACCAATCGCGCTCGATAGCGGACCTCGGCGTCCGGAGATTCCAGAGCCTTTAAGAGTGGCGCCTTGGCCGGCACGCCCGCCGCGATCAGGGCCCGCGTGGCACGCTCGCGCACGCGGAACGAACGATCGCCGAGTTCCTGCACCAGCAGCGCGATTTGCTGCGGGTCGCTGGTGGACGATTGATCGACCGATTGCTGAGCGGCAGTGAGGCGAACTGGGCCGCTCGCCGAAAGTGATATGGATGGCGAAGACGCCACGATCAGGGCGGCCATGCCGCCGGCACAGAGAAGCAGGCCTCGAATCACGCGCGAGCCTCCGATAAGAGATCGCCTGGAGCGACCTTCATTGTATCAAACCACCGGCCGGGAGGCATCGTGAATTGCCGTGCGTTTCTCGATGAATCGAGCCTGGCTGGCGGTATAACGTGTCGCTGATGGCTGAAACTGCCGACCTCGGCCCACGGTCTCAGCTTGCTGTTTAGAGTGCGGCTCATTACAATCGAACGCACGGGATTTGCGGCCGCTTGCAGCCACGAACTGCTAAAGAGCCATCGCTATCACGCCTGCTTTTTGGGGGCGAAAGGCGATCCAGCTTGACTTGCAAATGCCGCGACCGCCCCCAGGGCGAGGACGCGGCTTTTTTGTTGGTCGACGAAATCCCACGGCGTCGGTGCCTTGCGCCGACAAACACTTTTTTGAGTGGGAGAACGTCAGATGACCAGGCACGCGCAAGCGGCGGACGCGCCGGGATTGTCGACCGTAGCGGTTCACGGCGGCGAGGATCGCCAAAAGGTCGGCGATGCGATTACCGACCCGATTTTCTGTGCTTCGACGTACACCTTTGCGTCGACGCAGGCGGTAATCGATTTCATCGAGCAGAAGCAGCCGCGCGAGGAGTACGGCCGTTACGGCAACCCCAGCGAGAAAGTGGTCGAGCGCAAGCTGGCCGCGCTCGAGGGGGGGGAATCGGCTCTGCTGTTTTCGACCGGCATGTCGGCGATTGTCGGCCTGCTGATGTCGAAATTGAGCGCCGGCGATGAAGTTGTGTTCTTTGATGAGTGTTATCACCGTAGCCGTGAATTCTGTACCAAGCATCTGGCTCGCTTCGGCGTGGTGACGCGGCAAGTGCGGGCGTGCGATTACGAGGCGATGGACGCGGCGATCACGCCCAAGACGAAACTGCTGATCAGCGAATCGCCGACGAACCCGCATTTGAGCGTCGTGGATCTCGACCGGTTCGTCGATATCGGCCGACGTCGTGGCGTGGAAACTTTGATCGATGCTACGCTCGGCACGCCGTACAACATTCGTCCGTTGGCCGCCGGCGTCGATTACGTGCTGCACTCGGCCACCAAGTATTTGGCAGGGCATAACGATCTGTTGGCCGGGGTGATCATTTCGACGGCCGAAAAGCTCGAGCCAGTGCGCAACCTGCGCGGCATCATGGGAGCCATCAACTCACCGCATAACATTTACCTGCTCGAACGTGGCTTGAAGACCTTCGAGCTGCGGATTGAGCGGCATAATCAAAACGGCCAGGCCGTGGCTGAGTTTCTGGCCAACCATCCGCGCGTCGAGAAGGTTTACTATCCCGGCCTGCCGAGCCATCCCTACCATGCCGTGGCCAAGAAGACGATGCGCGGCTTTGGCGGCCTGGTGACATTCCTGGTGAAGGGGGCCGATTGGCAGGCGACGGCGCGCGTGGTCGACGCCGTACGGTTGCCACGCATCGCACCCAGCTTGGGAGGCGTTGAATCGCTGATCGAGCAGCCGCTGGTGATGAGCTATTTCAGCCTGACGCCCGAGGAGCGACGCCGGTTCGGCATTCCGGACAATATGATCCGGCTGTCGTGCGGCGTGGAGAATACCGAGGACCTGGTGGCCGACCTGGCGCAGGCGCTCGAGCAGGCGTGAGTGTTGTAGGGTGCGCTATGCACACCAAGAATCGGTAGGGTGCGTCGGCGACGCACCATGAACCACCGACGACAGTGCGCCGAAAGCAGAGCAGAAGAAGACGGTGCGTCGAGGATGCACCCTACATCAGGCAAGCTCTTCTGGCTCAGCGGACGAACGCTGGGTTAACGGGTTGCTCGATTCGTCTAGCTTGCATCCCTTGTGGATGCGCTTCGAGCCAGTTCTTCGCTTGCTGCCGGGCTGATTCCCAATCGGCGGGCGTGGGGGTCGAACCGACGTTGATCAGGCGTTGATCGAGGATGGCCGACAGATGTGCCACGGCCATGTCGCAATAGCGAACCGGGACGCTGCCGGTACCAGGCATGACGTGCGTTTCGTCCAAGAGCGCGGCCAGGAAGGGAACGCGGTTGCCGGTGTAACGATTGGCAACGCCTGCCGCGAGCGCCTGAAACGTCGCGCTGGCCAGCGGTTCGTGCGACGCCTGGCGGAGTTGTGCAATGAGTTGCTCTTGATCCTCGGTCGTACCTAAATCAGCTACGAGCGATGCGGCCGACATCAGATCCGTGTAGGCCGGTTGCTCGACGGTTGCATCGGCGGACGTCGCCTTAGCCAGGCAACTCTTTGCTGCCGTTAACGCTGCCAATGCCGAGGGATTGTCGGGCGTATCAATCAGACGTTCGGCCAAGGGGAGTGCGAACGGGGCGTTGCGCGAGAGTTGCTCATCAAGGACTCGGTGAACGAGCGACTGGTCGGCGTTCATGCGTAAATGCTGTACGAACGCCGTGTAGGCCGGCACCAGATCATCTTTCATGCACGGAGCCCATCTGTTGCGCAGAGATTGCCATTCATCGTCGTTGGGAAGGGGCCGAGGCACGTACGTCCGCAGGTTCATTTCCTGCAATGGAATTGGTGGCCCGAAGCTGAACGAATACATCTCGGCGAGCACGCGCTCGATGGGCCAGCGATCGTATTCCAGGCGAAACAGCGCCGCGATGGTGCCCGTGCGATGTCGCCCGCTGACGCAGTGGATGGCGATGGGAAAGTTGTCCGGGTTATCGAAGAGTCGATAGAACTCGTCGAATTGCCAGGGACTGACCCACGGCCAGCAAGCCTCGCGTCCCATCCCCCATTGCAGTGAGCGGATCCCGAGGTCGGCAACGAAGCGCGATTCGAGGTCACCCGTCGGCGCGCCAACGGCCAGCATGCCGCGGCGCAGGTGATCGTCCTCGAGTCGCAGGTTCAGCACAGTCTTTACGTGATGCCGATCGACCAGGTACCGCATGCCGAGCTCGCTGGGCTGTGCGACGCGGTACAAAACGCCCGGCCGGATGACTTGAAAACGTTTGACGTGCTGCCGCCACAGAAAGTGGTAGCCCGTCGCGGCGAGTGCGATCGCAACTGTGATCGTGGCGAAGAGCTTAAAGCGGCGGCGCAGCGTGTGAGGCGATGTGGCGAGTGCAGCCATGAACCGTTGTGCAAATGAGCCGCAGCAGGCGGCAGGCAAAAGTAACCCGAATAATAGCTCTGCGCGCTGCGGACGGTAGCACAAGATCGCGTGCTGAGTCAACGCGGCGCGGGCTGGCGGATCGAACTTGGATTGCTAGCAGTGAAACTTATTGGGGGCTTGTTGGGGGGGGCGGGCGTCTCGCCCGCCTATGTTTGGGATGAGAGGTTGGCGAGTGGTCGCCAAGGTGCTGTAAGTTTTCTGAGCGTCTGTTTTGCTGTTGAGGTAGAGCGAGGCGGGCGGGACGCCCACCCCCCGGTAAGCATTTAGAAGGCGGTCGGGACGCCCGCTCCCCAGGGGGAAATCGCCAGGCAGCGCGTCTTGGCGCTGATTCGCGATTGTTGGCAGCTCGATCGTCTTGCTTCGTTTCGTCGATCGCTGGTACACTCCGCAGCCCGCGCAAGAACGGAAAGCACTTCTTGCCATCACAGCGCGCGGGTTCCCGTTATTTCGCGGGCGACACGGAGGTCGCACTTGCTATCAAAGTGGCCCATACGCGACAAGCTCCTGGTGGGCTTGGCGCTGCTGCTGGTCATCGTCGGCACGCTCTCCTGGGGCGGGTTGCAGGGCCTGTACGCCTATCGGGCCTTGGTGCGCAATCTCCACGGCCGGGTCGAGACCGAGCTGCCGCTGTTGAACGAGTTCAGCAAGAGCGTTGGCGATTTGCGTGGCGCGCTGTCGGCCTCGAACATCGAGACCGGGGCCCGCGGCATTGCGGCCCGTAGTGTTAGCGAAGATTTCAAGAACCGGTTGGCAAAGCTGACCGCGATCTTTGGCAGCTATCGACATCAATTCGGCGGCGACGGGCCGCAACGGGCCACGTGTCGGGAGATCGATCGCGTCGTCACGCGTATTGCCCAGGCTCAGGACGCCGAGAAATGGGTCGTCGACGGCCGCGTCCGCGAACAATTGAACGAAGACCTGCGCGACCTGCAGCAGCTCTCGGGCAAGCTGCTGGTCGATTTCCAGGATGCCTTTGGCGCTGTCACGGATCAAGCGCGCGACGAATACCGGGCGCTGATCATTCTGACCTGGGTGACCAGCGTCACGGCGGCCGGCATGCTGGCCTTGTTCGTAAAGCTCTTTTATCAGTGGATATTCTTGCCGCTACGCGTGCTCATCGACGGTTCTCGCCGCGTGGCGTCGGGCGAGTTTACACATCGCATCCATCTGGCTGCTGATGACGAAATGTCTGAGCTGGCCGGCGCGATGAACGATATGACGGCGCGTTTCCAAGCGATTCGCGACGATCTGAATCGGCAGGTGCAAGAGCGCACCCGACAAGTCGTCCGTAGCGAACAGTTGGCCAGCGTCGGCTTTCTGGCCGCGGGCGTGGCGCACGAAATCAACAATCCGCTGGCCTCGATCGCCCTCTGCGCCGAGTCGCTGGAAGGACGCATGTCGGATGTCGTGCCGGTCGATGGCGAAGAGTTTAAGATCGTCAAGAAATACCTGCGGATGATTCAGGACGAGGCCTTCCGCTGCAAGGATATCACCGAGCGACTGCTCGACTTCGCCCGCATCGGTAATGTCAAACGGCAGACGACCGACCTGCGCGAGCTGGTGCAAGGCGTGATCGACATGGTCGGCCACCTGGGGAAGTATCAGGAAAAACATCTCGAGCTGGCGCCGGGCGCGCCGTTGTTCGCCCTGGTGAATCCGCAAGAGATCAAACAGGTCGTCTTGAACCTGTTGACCAACGGGCTGGACAGCCTGGACTCCGGCGGCCATGTGCGCGTCGCGTTGCACGAGGTGGACGGGCAGGCCGAGGTGACCGTCACGGATGATGGCTGTGGGATGACGCCGGACGTGCTGGAGCAAATCTTCAAGCCGTTCTTCACACGACGTCGCAATGGACAGGGGACGGGGCTGGGGCTGTCGATCGTGCATCGGATCATTGAGGATCACGAGGGGGCGATCGAAGCACATAGTGATGGGCCGGGATGCGGAGCCACTTTCCGCGTGAACTTCCCGCTTGCCCATAGTCAGAAGGAGGCCGAAGATCGCTACCAAGCCGCATAAACGACTGAAGCTGCTTTTTGCCGACGACGAAAAGGGTTTGCAGGACTTGATGAGCCTCGAGCTGCCTCGCATGGGGCACGAGGTCACGGTATGCCCCAACGGACTCACGGCGGCGGCAGCGCTCGAACGTAATACGTACGACTGCATCCTGGTCGATCTCGACATGCCAGGCATGAACGGCATCGAGGTTATCGGCCGGGCGAAGAAGCTCGCACCCGACACCGAGGCCGTGGTGCTGACCGGCAAGTCGTCGCTCGAGACGGCGGTCTCGGCGCTGCGCCATGGGGCTTTCGACTATTTGACCAAGCCCTGCAAGCTAGTCGAGTTGGAGGGATTGCTCTCGCGGGTCGCCGAAAAGCGCGAGCTGACGAATAAGTACCGAGCCCTGAAGCGGCAGGTCGAGCGCCTGGAAGGGGGCTCGCAACTGGTCGGCAATTCGCAGCAGATGGACAAGATTCGCGACCTGATCGCGAAAGTGGCGCCCACGAATTCGACGGTACTGGTGCGCGGCGAGACCGGCACCGGCAAGGAACTGGCGGCTCGGGCCGTGCACGATCAGAGCTTGCGCTGCGAGATGCCCTTTGTCGTGGTCAATTGCGGAGCCTTGCCCGAGAGCTTGATCGAAAGCGAATTATTTGGGCATCGCAAAGGAGCATTCACCGGCGCGGACGAACATCGCATCGGTCTGTTCGAAGTGGCCAACGGCGGCACGATCTTTTTGGACGAGATCGGCGAATTGCCCAAGGCGATGCAGGCCAAGTTGCTGCGCGTGCTGGAGAGCGGCGAGATCCGCCGCGTCGGCGACAACGAATCGCACATCGTGGACGTGCGCGTGGTCTGTGCCACGCATCGTGACCTGGAAGAAATGGTCACCGAAGGAAACTTCCGCGAAGACTTGATGTACCGCATCAACACGTTCGAGGTGCAGTTGCCGCCGCTCCGGCAGCGCTCGAACGATATCGGGGCGCTAGCTCTGCACCTGATGCGTCGTTTCCGGCCGCATTTGCGCCCCGGGGACGAAGCGTTCACGCCCGACGCGGTGCGAGCGCTGGAAGGGCACGTCTGGCCTGGCAACGTGCGCGAGCTGGCCAACGTCGTGGAACATGCGGCAATTCTGTGCGACGACGGACCGATTTCGGCGGCGCATCTGCCGATGAACTTTGGGCATCGCCGGCTGCAAGGTCCGCATTTCAAGACGGTCATGCCGCAGACGCTGCAAGAGATTGAAATGCAGGCGATCCAGCAAACCCTGGAACGTCATCAGGGACAAAAGCCGAAGGCCGCCAAGGAACTGGGGATCAGCTTGAAGACGCTGTACAACAAGCTGAACCAGGCGAGCCAGTTGGAAGAGTCGGCGTAGCGGGTCTCACGCGCGATAGACGAAGATGGTGTGTCATGGACACACCTTACCTCTGAAGCATGGGGCGGCATCGTTGCAGATGCGCCGTGCCGAGCGCAGAAACGGTCACCCAGGTTCCGCGGCCGGGTTCGGATCGTTGATCGATGAATCCGTGCTCGTTCGCCTCTTCCCAGATGGGCAGCCGTGGGCAGGAGGTGCGCCAGGCGTCCATCACCTCGGCGTATGCTCTCCCTTGCGGGCCGATCCATTCCAAAAGGTCGAGAACAAGCGGCTCGGTCGTGGCCATCTTCCGCTCCTGTGGCGCGCTGCACTGCTGGTTTGGCAAATCCGGCTGATGTTCGCCGGTCGCCTCGATCCATTATCTCGTTGGCTCAGCGTCGGACAACTTGCCCGGGCAGGTCTAGAAGGTTGATGCTTCGCGCTTCTCGGCACGTTATGATAGCGGTCCCGCCGTGGTTCTCCGCTTCTGACCCTGCCTGAGGACGCACTTATGTCTCTGCGTTTCGATCGTCGTGATTTTTTACGTCACTCGGCCCATTTGGGAATCGCGGCCGCGGCTTCAACAGCGCTTCCCGCGCTACTGGCCCAGGCCGCCGAGGGCAAACGGCCGAAAGTGGCGGCCGTGATCACCGAGTTCAGTTACCGCAGTCATGCGCATGTGATCCTGGAGAATTTTCTCAAGCCGTATTTGTTCAATGGGCAAACGATCGAACCGGGCTTCGAAGTTGCGAGCATGTACATCGACCAGTTTCCCGACGGTGAGATGGGACGCGGCGTGTCGCGCGACTATCACATTCCGATCTATCCCTCGATCGCCGAGGCGTTGCGATTGGGGGGCGATAAGCTGGGGGTCGATGCCGTCTTGTCGATCGGCGAGCATGGCAAGTACCCGGTGAACTCGAAGGGGCAGATGGAGTATCCGCGCAAGCGCTTCTTCGACGAGATCGCGGCCGTGGTGCGCAAGGATGGTCGGCCGGTGCCGGTGTTCAATGACAAGCATTTGTCGTATCGGTGGGATTGGGCCAAGGAGATGTACGACACGGCGAAGGAACTGAAGATGCCGCTAATGGCCGGCAGCTCGGTCCCGTTGGCTGAACGGCGTCCTCCTTTGGAATTGCCCCCGGCGGCCGAGATCGAGGATGCCATTTCGATTCACGGCGGCGGCGTCGAGTCGTACGACTTTCATGCGCTCGAGCTGTTGCAGTCGCAGGTCGAAGCGCGCAAAGGGGGCGAGTCGGGCGTGGCGAACGTGCAATTCCTGGAAGGGGACGCGCTGTGGAAGGCGGCGGACGAGGGGCTGTGGTCGATTCCGCTGGCCACGGCCGCGATGGCGGCCGAGGTCGGTCTGGATCACGACCTGACGAAGTCACTGTCTCTGCGCGGCAAAACGCCGAGTGGTGATGCGGTGTCGATCCATGGTATCCGCGTGGTGTATCGCGATGGTTTCGCGGCCACGGCATTGGCCGTCGGAAGTAGCGGCACGCGCTGGAATTTTGCCTGCCGGCTGAAAGGTGAATCGGCGCCGCGGGCCACGGCTTACTACGTCGGACCCTGGCAGAATCGCAACTTGTTCAAGGCCTTGTCACACGCGATTCAAACATTCTTCCGCGACGGGCGAGCGCCGTATCCGGTCGAGCGAACGCTGCTCGTCAGCGGCATCCTGGACTTTGCGATGGACTCGCGGCAGCAGGGGAACAAGGTGATCGACACGCCGGCGCTCTCGGTGGCGTACAAACCGCAAGATTTCCGTCCGATGCGCGAATACGGCGCGACGTGGAAGATCATCACCGAGGATATCCCCGAGCCGAAGGGGATCGGGCTGGACGCGAAGGGGAGCTAAGCACCAGGGCAAGTTGGACCCTCGATCGAGCACGTGCTAGGCTGACGCTCGCCCGAAGGTGGACTTGGTAAATCCGCGCGGCCATTCGCTGCGTATTTTCATTTCCGCCAGTACCGCAAGATTACAAACGGCCATTTTTGCTAAGAGTGCCGCACTGCGTGTGGCACGTTCGCCGCTCTGAAATCACACTTATCGCCGTCCACATTTAGGAGTTCATCATGAAATTCGCCGCATTGCTGTCGTTGTTTGTTGCCGGGACGTTTGTCGCCGCGGCCCAGGCTGAGTTGAAGGAAGGGGATCAGGCCCCTGATTTCACGATGAAGGGGACCGACGGTAAGACATACAAGCTGAGCGACCTGAAGGGCAAGCAGGCCGTCGTACTGGCTTGGTTCCCCAAGGCAAAGACGCCGGGCTGCACGCTGGAGTGCAAGTCGTTCCGCGAGTTCGGCAAGGATCTACGCGGCTACGATGTGGCCTATTTTACGGCCAGCACCGACACGCCCGAGTTCAACAAGGAATTCTCCGACATGCTCTCGCTCGATTTTCCAATTCTCAGCGATCCTGAGAAGAGCGTGGCCAAGGCCTATGGCGTGGTCGACGAGAAGCGTCCGTTCCCACAACGCTGGACGTTCTACATCGGCAAGGATGGCAAGATCCTGCACATCGACAAGGAAGTGAAGACGGCCGCTCATGGTAAGGACGTCGCCGCCAAGCTCGACGAGCTGAAAGTGACCAAGAAATAGCAGCCAGGCGATAGTCGGTAGTACAGGGGCAAGCCTGCAGGGGGGAATAGCGATGGCGAAGCGTGTTACCAAACATTCGCGCCAGGCGGGGGCGATGGACCGTCGCCGCTTTCTGGGCACGGCCGCCATGGCCGGCGCCGCGACCTTTGCCGCGCCGGCCTTCCTGCGGGGCAGGAACCTGAACGACAAGCTCAACATCGCGGTGATCGGCTGCGGCGGGCGCGGCGCCAGCAATATGCAGTCGGTGGCGACGGAGAACATCGTCGCCTTGTGCGATGTGAATGCCGACAATCTGGGGCAGGGCGCCGCAGCGCATCCCCAGGCACGCCGGTATGCCGACTTTCGCGAGTTGTACGAACATGCCGGCAATTTTGACGCCGTGGTGGTTAGCACCTGCGAGCACACGCACGCGTTTGCCACTTTGCCTGCGTTGCAATTGGGCAAGCATGTTTATTGCGAGAAGCCGCTGACGCACAACGTGGCCGAGGCGCGCGTTATTCGCCAAGCGGCCGCGCGAACGAGCGTCGCTACGCAGATGGGGACGCAGATTCACGCGGGGGACAACTATCGCCGCGTGGTCGAGCTGGTTCAAACCGGCGCGATCGGTCCGGTACGTGAAGTTCATGTTTGGGTGGGCCGCGCCTGGGGGTGGCAGCCCCATGAAGCCGACGCCAAGCAGGCCGGCGACATTGTCTACAGCAACAGCCGTCCGACCGCGACGGATCCGATCCCGGCAGGACTGAGTTGGGACCTATGGCTCGGGCCAGCGCCCGAGCGGGCTTTCAACAACGTCTACTTTCCCGGGCCGAAGTGGTATCGCTGGTGGGCCTTTGGCAATGGCACCATGAGCGATCTAGGCAGCCATTGGATCGACCTGCCGTTCTGGGCGCTCGACTTGCAGGCTCCGCTATCGATCGAAGCGCAGGGGCCGGCACCGCATGCGGAAATCGCGCCGGCCTCGATGCAGGTCACGTACCAATATGGCCCGCGTGACAAGGCGCCGGCGCTCGAACTGACCTGGTATCAGGGAAGTCATAAACCGAAGATGTGGCACGACGGCGCCATTCCGCAATGGGACAGCGGCGTGTTGTTCGTCGGCGATCAAGGGATGCTGCTGTCTAATTACGACAAGCATCAACTCTTGCCGGAAGAGAAATTCGTGGGCTTCACGCCCCCCGTGCCGTTCATTCCCAAGTCGCTTGGGCATCACGCCGAATGGTTGCACGCCTGCAAGACCGGCGATGCGACGACGTGCAACTTCGAATACGCCGGCCGTCTGACCGAAGCCAATCATTTGGGCAACGTGGCCTATCGCGCGGGACAGCGGATCGAATGGGACGCGGCCAACCTGCGGATCCCGAACTGTGCGAATGCCGAGCAGTTCCTGCACCGCGACTATCGCCCCGGCTGGAAACTGGCCTAAGCGTGCTGTGGCACTCGTTTGCCTTACAGCAACGCCGCCTTGATTAGGGCTTCTGCGGATTCAAGTCGCGCAGTTGTTTCCACGACACGATCTCGACGCCCGATTTCTTGACCGCGTCGATCACTTCCGGATCGGTAAAGACGCGGCGATCATTGTCGCGCAGCTGCGAGCTGGAGGTAATCGCCTGCAGTTCTTCATTGTTGTAGCCGCAGTGGATGATCAGGTAGCGGACGCCGGGCTCGGTGCTGCGGATAGCGTCGAGGTACATTTTTTTCTTCGTTTCGTAGTCCTCGCCGGTGTAGTACTGCGTCATGGTGTCGAGCACCGGCAGGCGATTGTCGTCGAGCATTTTGACCAGTTCCATGCCGCGGGCCCGGACGGCGGGATTCGTGGCGGCGATGCCGACGTTCAGGGCGCGAATGAAGAACACCGGCACCTTGAATTCGATGCCCAGCTTGACGTAAACCTCGATCAGATCGGGGCGGCTGACGACGGCCCCCATGTGCGTGTCGAGATGCGTGACCGGCACGCCGAAATCGAGGGCCCGTTGGACCTGGGCCCGCAGCTCGGTCTCGACCTCGGCGGCTTTTGCCGTGCGCGCCACGTCTTCGACACCGCCCCACAGGTATCCTTCGCTGTCGATCAGGCTCGGCACGCTCTCGCGCGGGGCGACCGGTCCCCAGCGATAGTTCTTCCATTCGCTATTCAGCGTCAGGTGAATGCCGAAGTCACGTTCGGGGTGCGCCTTGGCATAGGTCGCGATTTCTTTGAACCAGGGGCAGGGGACCATGATGCTGGCCGAGGAGACGATGCCTTTTTCCATGCCGTCGATCGTGGCCACATTGACCGAGTGCGACATGCCGGCGTCGTCAGCATGGATGATCACGTAGCGCTTGCCGGCCGGCTCAGCGCCTTGAGCGCGCGCAGTCAGCGAGAGCAAAGCCAGACAGAGGACCAGGGGCGTAAGAACTTTCGCAATCATGGTGTGAGATCTCTGCAGATGAAGTGAGGTTGGCTTATCGCCCGATCAGCTTGTTGAATTCCGCCTCGGTCAGGACTTTGACGCCCAGCTTTTCGGCTTTTTCGAGTTTACTTCCCGCCTTGGTGCCGGCTACGACGTAGTCAGTCTTTTTCGAGACGCTGCCCGAGGCGCGGCCGCCGAGTTGCACGATCAGCTCCTCGATTTCTTCGCGATGGTAGTTTTCGAGCGTCCCGGTAACGACCAAGGTCTTGCCGGCCAGCGGACCTGTGGCGGCTGCCGCGGCGACCTTGGACTTGGGCGAGGTCATCTTCAGGCCCAGCTTGTCCAGCTCTTTGATCACGCTTTGGCCGGCCGCGCTGTGCAGGAATTCATGCACGCTGTGGGCGATGACCGGGCCGATCTCGTTGACCTCGGACAGTTCTTCCTCCTCGGCCGCCAGGATCTCGGTCATCGAGCCGTAATGATCGGCCAGCACGGCCGCCACGCGTGCGCCAACGTGGCGAATCGCCAGCGCATTCAGCAGCCGCGCCAGGCCGCGCGATTTGCTGGCCTCGATGCCGGCCAGCAAGTTTTCGGATGATTTCTTGCCCATCCGTTCCAGATCGTTCAGCTGGTCGAGAGAGAGCCGGTACAGATCTCCGTAGCCTTTGACCAGGCCATCGTTGACCAATTGGTCCACCAGCTTGTCCCCTAGACCTTCGATATCCATCGCGTTGCGGCTGGCGAAATAACGCAGGCGCTCTTTGACCTGGGCGGGGCAACTGGGATTCGGGCAGCGAATGTAAACACCCCCTTCGTCCTTGACGACGGGCGTGTCACACTCGGGGCATTTCTCGGGGAAGTGAAATTTCCGTAGCTGCTTTTCGCGCAGATGCTTTTCGACGCGCACGATGTGCGGAATGATCTTGCCCGCCTTTTCGACGACCACGACATCGCCGACGCGGACGTCCTTGCGTTCGACTTCTTCGGCGTTGTGCAGGCTGGCGCGGCTGACCGTGGTGCCAGCCAGCTCGATTGGTTCCAGATCGGCGACAGGGGTAATTGCGCCGGTTTTGCCCACCTGGACGCGGATATGGTTGACCTTGGTCGTGCCCTCGTATTTTTCGAACTTGTAGGCGATCAGCCAGCGTGGACTTTTGGACGTGCTGCCGAGCTTTTCGCGCTGGTCGAAGCGATTCACCTTCAAGACCAGGCCATCGATTTCGAATTCCAGCTCGTGCAGTCGTTCAATCAGCGTCTCGCAATGCGCGATGGCTCCGTCGAACGTGTCGAAGCATTCCACCAAGGGCGTGGCGGGCAGCCCATAGCCGCGGATTTCGCGAAGAAACTCCATGTGCGTCTTGGCACGCAATCCTTCGACCTCGCCGACGCCGTGGCAGAAGAGACGCAGCCGGCGCTGGGCACAGATCCTGGGGTCGAGCATGCGCACGGTGCCGGCGGCGACGTTGCGGCTGTTGGCGAACAGCTTGTCCCCTTTTTCGGCCTGTTGCTGGTTCAACCGGACCAGGTCGGCGTTGGTCATATAAACCTCGCCGCGCACTTCCAAAACAGGTGGGACGTGGGAGCCATGCAGCTTGAGGGGTACGCCCAGCACGGTGCGGATGTTGTGCGTGATATCGTCGCCGACAACGCCGTTACCGCGCGTGGCGCCGTATTTCAGGTGGCCCTTTTCATACATCAGCGAGACGGCCACGCCGTCGATCTTCAGTTCGACGACCCACTCGACCGTTTCATCCGGCAGGAGCTTGGCGACGCGGGCGCCGTATTCGCGCAGCTCGTCGACACTGTAGGTGTTATCGATCGAGAGCATAGGCCGGGGATGCTCGATCGAATTCAGCGAATCGACCGGCTGCTCGCCAACGCGTTGCGTGGGGCTATCGGACGTGATCAGTGCCGGGTGGTCGGATTCGAGCTTCTTCAGCCGGTCGATCAGCCGGTCATATTCCGTGTCCGAGATTTCAGGCTCGGCCTCGACGTAATACTTCCGATCGTGGTAGCGAATCTGCTCGCGCAGACGTTCGATCTCGGGCTTAACGTCTTTCGACATGTCGCGGGCGCTCGCGCGGGTGCAGGGAGACTTTCGGGAAACGCGTTGGCTGGCGAGGGACAGTCTGTGGTGCGTTGCCCCCCCTCACCCTACCCTCTTCCTCACGGGCGAGAGGAGTTTATTGGTATCTAGTTGGACAATGCGCCTGTCGCGTCGACGAGAATCGCGTTGTTCTCCGGGGCTTCCGTTAGGCGCCCCTCGCCCATTGGCTGCCTAGGACTCAATAGTAAGACATTCGGCCGCTAACAGATTACGCAGAGGGGATGCCTGCAGACGCAACGCATTTTCGAATCTGCGAAAATCTGCGCCATCTGCGGCTCAAACTCTTTGCTGTCTCTTTGAACAACCAAAATTTACCGCTCGCCGCATTCGGGGGCTTGGTGGATGGGGGCGTTTTTCGACGAGTTCGGCACCAGGCATAAGAATTTCAGCGGCGTTGCGCCGGTGTTGCGGAACTGGTGAATGTCGTCCGGCGCGACGAAGATCACGTCCCCTGCGCGAAAGCGATGTTCGATGTCCCCTTCCAGGATCGTGCCGGACCCTTCGAGGATGAATACCTCGTGCTCGTAGGGGTGGCTGTGCTTCGGCGTGTGCCCGCCGGGCTCGACCTCGAATTGCCGCATCGCGAAATTCGGGGCGCCTTCGCGCTCGCCGATCAACCAGCGAACGCTGCAACCATTCGAGCCGGCCATGTCGACCGGGGCGCTCGCGACGTCATTCAGGTGATGAACCTTCATGGGAATTATCCTTTCGCAGTGCGAAATTTGACGAATTATGCCGAGCGATCGTCGGTCGACGATTCGGGACGCGGAGTGGCCGTCCACCAGTGATCGGTGCCGATCGCGCCCCAGGTAGCCAGGGCTAATAGCCCCAGTTCCCCGGCCATCAATTTTACGCCGTATTGATCGAGGAAGACGAGCAAACCCTGCGGCGGCTCGGCCTGCGCATAACCGACCCCGGCGGTACGACTCTCATTGCCGCGCAGCGCCATCACGAAATAGGCGACAGCCGTGATCGAGAAGGCGATGCCCACCACGATCAGCATGGCGTAAAACGGGTTGGTGCGCTTGCGAACGCGTGCCACGGAAAAAGTCCTGCGGGGATCGGCGGGCTGAAGTCCCGGCCAATGTCCAAGGCATTATATCCAAGCCGCGAGAAGCAGGCAGGTGCCTTCGGCGCAGGCCCCGCGGGGCGAGAAACTCTCGCGCGAACGAGCATTGCCACGGCAAGGAAGCGACGATGACCGAGGAAATGAAGGTGGCCGATCAGCAGAGCCGAGGCCGGCCAAAGAACCACAGCCGGCGATGAGGCGAGGGCGGCCAATCATTACAGCCGGCGCAAAAAAAACCCCGAGGTAACGACTCCCAGCGCCGTTTGATCTTCCCACAAGGAAGCTCTCACAGCCGTCGGACCTCGAGGCGATGCCGTGACTAGAGCAGCGCTCTGGGCACGACATAACCGCACTGTAGCCAATTGATTTCGCTGACGCAAGAGTTTATTAGCGCCACAGTGATGTTAGGCGCTCTTTCAACGAGCGCGATTCATGTCGAGGCGTGGGTGCGCTGGTGCGCGAGCGCGACGACTAGCGCCCTTCGAAGTTGTGTGTCGCGCCGGCGCGCGGCGCCTGTGAAGCATCGAGCGCGCGAACCAGCGAGCGAAAGTGTTCGCCACGCGCGCGATAGTCCGCAAACTGATCGTAACTGGCGCAACCAGGCGACAGGATGATGGCGTGGTCCGGCTGTGAGCGCTGCCAACACCACGCGAACGCGTCGGCCATCGTTTGCCCGAGATAAAGGCGATCCGACGGCAATTTCGCGCCGCAGAGCGCGTGCAATCGATGGCCAATCGCCCCATACAGCGCTACGCCGCAGGCATGTTCGGCGGCCGCCGTGACCAGTGGTGCCATGTCGATCTGCTTGTCATAGCCGCCGGCCATTAGCAATGCGCGGCCCGCGAATGTTACAAGGGCCGCGGCGGTCGATTCAGGCGTGGTAGCCATCGAATCGTTATAGAAATCTCGCCCCGCGAGCGAACCGACGGGCTCCAGTCGATGCTCGAGACCCGCAAATTCGCGCAGCCCCCGGTCGATGGCCGCGCGCGAGCAACCGATTGCTTCGGCCACGGCCGCCGCGCACCCGGCGTTCTGTCGGTTGTGCTTGCCCAACACGCGCAGCGGTGGGATCCGTTGGTCGGCAACCGGTTTTATGACCTGGGCGGTGAAATCGGCCGCGGCGCCAGTGCTGGTGATCGCCGCTTGTGACTCTTCGCTGCAAACGACGGTCTTCGCGGCACGCGGGCCGCTAAAAAGTCGTTGCTTCGCTGCGGCATAGTCGGCCAGCGTGCCATGCCAATCGAGATGGTTGGGGGTGAAGCTGGTCAGTACTGCCATTTCTGGCAGCGGGCATTCCGCGCTGAGCCAAGCGAGTTGAAAGCTGCTGATTTCGAGCACGGACCAGCTTTCGGCGGACATCTTGCTTAGATCGGCGAGCAGGCTGCGGCCGATATTGCCCCCCAGGAAAACCTGCCGGCCATCGGCCTGCAAGATCGCAGCGGTCATGGCCGCGGTGGTTGATTTGCCGTTGGCGCCCGTGATACCGATCATCGGTCCTGGGCAGCGCTCGAGAAATAATTCCAGCTCGCTGGTGATCGCGACACTGTGGTCTCGAGCGCGCTCGACCAGCGGATGCCCCGGCCTGACTGCCGGATTGACGACCAGCATATCGGCGCTTTCGACGTTGATACTGTGATGCCCACCCACGTGCCAGGCGGCAATCTCGACATCGGCCAGCGCCGCGATCGAATCGGCCAGCTTTTCGGGGGACGCCGTATCGGTCACGGTGACGATCGCGCCTTGATCGGCCAACGAGCGGGCGACCGCCACGCCGCCACCGTGCCGGCCCAGGCCCATCACTGTTGCTCGCCGGCCGCGCACTTCCATGTCGGGCACTCCGTGGCCGATCGAGCGGCACGAATTTCAAAGGCACGCGATTGCGAGGCGCAAAGTCTTATATCTTCCAGCCGAGCTCTTTCGTAACCGTGGCGAAGCTGTCGACCAGCCGGTGAAAGTCGGCGGGGAAGACATGCCCGATCGTGCCGACGCGGAACGTATCGGCATTGCTGACCTTGCCCGGATAAATGACAAAGCCGCGCCGCTTGAGAGCCTCGTACATCGCGTCGAACGAGAACTTCGCGTCGCGGGGGTAGAGAAACGACGTAATGATCGGCGAACGGTGCTCGGGGGGCAAAAGCGGGCGAAATCCGAGTTGCGACAGCCCTTCGACCAGGACGCGATGGTTTTCTGAATAGCGGGCAAACCGAGCGGGCACGCCCCCTTCGGCGTCGAGTTCATCGAGCGCCTGGTGCAGGGCCAGCAGCACGTGCGTCGGCGAGGTGTATCGCCACTTGCCCCCTTTGCTCTCCATTTCGCGCCATTGGCCGAACAGGTCCAGGCTGAGCGAGCGGGCCCGTCCTTCGCAACGTTCAAGATCCGCGCGGCGAGCGATTGCGAAGCCGAAGCCAGGCACCCCCTGCACGCATTTATTGGCCGAGGAAATCAGGTAGTCGGCGCCGACTTCGGCCATGTCGAGCGGCATGCCGGCGAACGAGCTCATGGCGTCGAGAATGAAGACCCGGCCATGGCGCTTCACAATCTGGCCGATCGCGGCGGCCGGATTGACCATGCCGGTCGTGGTTTCGCAATGCACGAGCGCCACGTGCGTGATGCGCGGATCGGCTGCCAGATGGCGTTCGATCTGCGACGGGTCGGCCGGTTCGATCTCGGGCTGGGTGATTGTGACCAGATCGATGCCCAATCGCGAGGCGATCTCGGCGATCCGCTGCCCGTAGGCGCCGTTGTTGACGACCAGCAGACGGCCATCACGCGGAATGATCGAGCCGATCGTGGCCTCGACGGCGAACGTGCCGCTCCCTTGCATCAGGACGGACGTGTAGTCGGTCGCAGCGGCATTGGCAGACGGTGTCGCCAGCCGGACCAGGCGAGCGCGGACGTCCTGGACGATGTCGTTGTAATCGCGGTCCCAGGTCGAGACGTCGCGCAACATCGCCTGCTTGACCGTGCGCGTGGTAGTGAGCGGGCCGGGCGTCAGCAGCAGGTAGGGGACGTCGTCATCCATGATTTCAGATTTGCGCTGTATTTACTGTGGCCGACCTCTGCGAGGCCGGGATCGAAGTGTGGTGGTTGTTGCCTTTCGCAAGGCAAACCGGGGTCGCAGACCCCGGCTACAGAATGCGTGTTTAGTTTAAGTATTTCGTTTAGGGGCGTTCGCCTCCGGCTATCCATCCCTCGATCGTGGCGATCAACGTGGGGACTTCCTTGATCGATGGGATCACGAGATGCGCGCCGGCTTGAACTAATCGCGTTTGTGCCCGATCGATGCGCGTCTCGCGTTCGGCCGGCGCGAGTGCGGCTAATTGCTTGGCCGTCAGCCCAACGTCGCTGCCGGTGTGCGTGACGCCGACGCTCCAGCAGCCGGCGGCCAGTCCCTCTTCGATGTCAGGCACGGTGTCGCCGATCTTCAGCACAGCCGAGGGGGGATAGACGCCGAGCGCTTCCATGTTGCGATAAATCATCCACGGCGCGGGGCGGCCGGCCGCGACGTCGCCGGGGGTGACATTATGGTCGGGCGTGTAGCCTTGCTCGGCGGCCGCGGCGTAGGTCAGCCGCGCGGCCTCGGCAAAGTAACCGGTCGATGTGCCGATCTTGATCCCACGATCGCGCAGCCAGGCCACGACATCGAGCAAGCCGGGAATCAATTCGCAGTGATCGCGCACCGAGGCGAGCTGCCGCGGGATGAATTGCTCGTTGTAGATCTGGTCGAGGTCTTTTTCGGTCCAGGCCCGACCGTGCTTCGACTGCCATAACTGGCCGATCCGTGGCGTATTGAGCAGCGACTTGATATGGTCGCGCTTGCCGAGGCCCATCGGCTCGCGGGCTTCATCGAGCGTGATCGTGACGCCAAAGTGGGCCAGCGAGTCGACGAACGGGATGACCGGCGCGAAGCAGCCATGATCGACCGTCGTGCCGGCCCAATCGAAAACAACGAGACGGATCGAAGTATTACGGCCGAACCTGGTCATAGATGTTAGTCGTTGCCTGGCAGCGAGGTTTATGGATCAACTGTCGCCGCCGCATTTTGGCCTGTGCGGGGCATTTAATCAAACCGTCGGCCGCCCGCGGCGCACGTCGTGCAGATACCAATAGAGCACCGCGGCCGCGAGCGTGACGGCCGCCACGGTGCCCAGCGTGTGAAACGCCCCGGACCAGCCGTGCTGCTCGGCGATCGCGCCAACGCCGTAGCCCGAGATGATCGCGCCCAGGTACCCGGCGGTATCCGCCAGCCCGGCGGCTGTCGAACTGCCGCGCTTGCCGCCGAAGTCGAGCGACAGGACGCCGGTCAAAAACGAATATGGCCCCAACAGTGCGAACGACACGACGCTCGTTAACAACAACGGCACCACGGCGCCGCTATCGGGTTTGAGCGTGGCCAGTGCGTAGAGCGTAGCCACGAGCAGCGCCAGAAACGGCAGCATCACAGCGCCGCGCCGCCCGCGCGCGATGCGATCGGTCAACCAGCCGGCCGCCAAGGTCGAAAGTCCGCCGACCAGTGGAAACAGGGCGCTCGCGGTCGCGGCGCCGGCGTCGCTGAGGCCGACCGCCTCTTTGAGATAGATTGGGTTCCAGACGTTGAACGTCTCGCGAACCAGTGTCAGGCCGAAGCTGATGATGCACACCAGCCAGAACGAAAAGTTGCTCGCGAGCGGCCAGAGTAGATCGAACAGATCGGCCGGCCGCGGGGCGTTCCCTTTTTGTCCGTAAACGTTATCGGGATTAGCGTCCGGCTCGGCGGCTCCGACGTCGGCCGGACTGGAACGGAGCGCGAAAGTGCTGGCCACGGCGATTACGGTCAATACGCCGGCCGCGGCGAAGAACAGCCCACGCCAACCCAGCCCGAAGTGCAGAAGCGCCCCCAGCCCGAGCCGCGCGATGGCGTCGCCGAAGAGGTAACTGAGTGTGAGCATGCCGAAGATCGTGCCGTGCCGGGCGGCGGGGAACCAGCGCGACGCGACTTTCACCAGCGCGCTCCAGCCCATCGATTGGACGAGGCGGTTGGCGCTCCATAACGCGAGCAGGGCGGCAAACCCGGTGGCCAGACCGAATAACACCGTGCAGGCGACCGAAGCGAACATGCCGAACAAGAACATCCGCCGGCCGCCGACGAAATCACAGACCATGCCGCTGGTGAACTTGCCCAGCGCGTAGAAAAGAATGCTGACGCTGGCGATCAGGCCGAAGCGGCGCTTGCCGGTCGATTCTTCGCGTGGTGGCTTGGCGGGCGCGGCCGGGTCTTCGTCCGATTCTTCACTGGCCAGACCAACCAGCGATGCCGCGCGCGACAGCCCTCGTTCGATGGTGCCGGTGAACGCCTCGCGGGCGCTGCGCAGCCAATCCTCGGCGGCGCTGGTGGGCTGGTCGGCCAATTCGGCCTGCAGCAGCGGTCCGGCCACCGACAGATTCGACCGGCAGACGTAATAGCCCGCGTATCCCACCCACAGGGTGACGAAGGTGATGACCTGCCAGCGAAATAGGTGCGAGTCGCGATTCATGCCGGCGAATCATAGCGGCGCAGGCGGAGCGACGCCAACCGCCGCTGGCGGCTTGACAGTTGCTAACATGGCAAACGACGATTGAGGCCATTGGAAAGCGAATGTGAGGGAGGCGGTTAGGAGCATACTTATTCGCTTGCAGCGAAAAAGCATGGCATCGCACAGGGCACTCGTGGATATCGGGCCATTTGAATCATTCTTTGAGGGATCATGACTTTGAACCGCCGCACGAGTGACGATCTTTCGGCTGAGAAATCGGAAGGGGACAGCAATCTCTCCCGGTTGCGCGACCAGTGGCAGGCCCAGGCGTTGGACGAGCCGACGCGGGCCCTGCTGGCCGAGGATGCCGAGTATTTTCTGCGTCAGTCGCTGTCGACCCCGTGCCTGAACGCGCTGCAATCGTGCGACGGCGTATGGATTGAAGATACGGCTGGCCGGCGCTACATGGATTTTCATGGCAACAACGTCCACCAAGTGGGCTTTGCCAATCCCGCGGTGATCGAGGCCATCAAAGCGCAGCTCGACGACTTGGCGTTTTGCACGCGCCGCTACACGAATCGCGTGGCGGTTGATCTGGCGAAAAAGCTGGCCGAGATCGCGCCGGGGGACCTGTCGAAAGTGCTGTTCTGCCCGGGTGGCACCGGGGCGATCGGCATGGCGCTGAAGCTGGCGCGCGTGGCGACGGGCCGGCACAAGGTGATCTCGATGTGGGACGCCTTTCACGGCGCTTCGCTCGATTGCGTCAGCGTCGGCGGCGAGGCCGTGTTTCGCGCCGGAGTCGGTCCGCTGCTGCCTGGCTGCGAGCATGTGCCGCCTGCGGATGCTTACCGGTGTTTGTGGGATTGCTCGGCGCGTGGCGGCTGCGATCTGAAGTGCGAGGCGTACCTGGAATACGTGCTGGAGCACGAGCGGGATGTGGCCGCTGTGATTGCCGAGCCGGTGCGCAGCACGCCGTACATTCCGCCCCCCGCGTATTGGCAGGCGGTGCGCCGGGCATGCGATCGGCATGGCACGCTGTTGATCTTCGACGAGATCTGTCACGGTCTGGGGCGCACGGGCCGGATGTTCACCTGCGAGCATTTCGACGTGGTGCCAGACATTCTGGTCATCGGAAAGGGGCTGGGCGGCGGCGTGATGCCATTGGCGGCGATGATCGCGCGGCCGGGGCTGGATGTGGCGGCCGATCGGGCGCTAGGGCATTACACGCACGAAAAAAGCCCCGTGGCGTGCGCCGCGGCGCTGGCCACGATTCGCTACATCGAAGAGCACAAGCTGGTCGAGCACGCCCGAGCCCTGGGCGAGCGCACGCTGGCGGCGCTGCGCGGATTGATACCGCGACACAAACTGATCGGCGATGTGCGCGGACTGGGGCTGTTGATGGGGGTAGAGCTGGTGAAAGATCGCCAGACGCGCGAGCGCGCGAGCGACGAAGCCGAAGCCGTGATGTATCGAGCGCTGTCGAAGGGGCTCAGCTTCAAGCTGACGATGGGTAATATTCTGACGCTGACGCCACCGCTGACGATTACGAACGAGGAAATGGATCAGGCGGTCGCGATTCTGGATGAGTGCCTGAGCGAGGTCGAGCGGGCAGGGGAGTGAATTTGAGCGACGCATCCACGGATCAAGCGGTGTGGTGCGTTTACCCCCTAACCATGCCCTTTCCCCCCGCGGGGGAGAGGGGTTTAGTTTGCCACCCTCTACTTCGGTAGGCCTTGCAGGCCCTTGAGGGCGTCGAAGTCGATGGGGTTGTTGCCTTCGCCGGCGGGCTTGGCGGGGTCGGTCTTTTTCTTGACCAATTGTTCGCGGCTGATGTGGATCTTCTTGTACGTTCCGTCCGAGATGACGTAGTACCAGTCGGCGAACCGCTCGTTGAGTTCCTTGACGCGTTTTTCGCCGTCGGCGATTTTCTTGTTGTACTCGTCTTCCTTGCGCTTGTTGTCTTCCTTGATGCGCTTGATCTCGGCCCGCTTGGCGGCCTGCGCCTTTTCCTCGGCTTCGGCGGCGGCGTCGGGATCGACCGGCGCTGCCGGCTTCTTCTCAGCGGCGTCGGCTTCGGCCGGTTGTTCGGCCGGGGCGGCATTCGCGTTGGCCGGTTCGTCCTGCTTGGGCGGCTCTTCCGTGACTTGCGCCAACTGAGTTAATGCGGCATCATCGGCCAGAGCTAACAAGTTCTCATCGCCAGGCGCGAAGCGCGACGATTCGTTCTTCGGCGCCTCGGCCGGTGCTTCTTTCGCGGGCTCGGCGGCCGGAGTTTCGGCCTTGGGCTGTTCGTCGGCCGGCTTGGCCTCGGTTCCTTCAGTCGGCTTCGCCTCGGCGGCGGAATCGGCCGGCTTTTCTGCTGCCGGTTTCTCGGCCGCAGGCTCGTCTTCGGCTCCTTCGGGCAGTGGCTGGAGTTCGGGCTTGGGGATCAGGTCTGGGCGGAATTGCGCCGTGACCATGATGTAGCGATCGACTCCCTTTTCTTTTTCCTTTTCGTCCTTGGGCTTGTCCCCTTCCTTCTCGGCGTCGGCTTCGCCCTCTTTTTTCTCGGCGGGCTTGTCGGCTTCGTCCTCGTCTTCCGAGCCTTGTCCGGCGATCTCGCCGAAGCGCAGGATGTATTCCACGCCGTCATTTAAGCCGCAACGGACTTCCCCTTCGTTCGAAAACAGGGCGAAGCCTCCCTGCACCGGCGCCAGGTAAAACCCGCGCTGCTGCAGAGCCTGCCGCGTGGCGCGGTCGGCCACCAGCTCTTCTCCCACCTTCAGATCTTTGCTTAAACCGGCCGGCTTGTGCCGCACGTCGACGATCTTCAGGTCATCGAGCGCCGTTTTCAACTCGTTTAGCTTCTGCGCGTCCAGTTCCTCGTCATCCTTGAGCGTGAATTCTTCCCATTTGCCGCTGGCGGGGTCCATGCCCTCCATCTTTTCCAGCGTCCACTTCGAATCCTTGTTGTCAAAGTCGACGATCGTCAGTCCGCGCTGTACCAGCGGCTGCTCGCGATTCAACTCGTCGACGCTGTGGTCATCCATCACGACCTGCTTGACGTCGAAGGCGTTCAACTTCAGCAGGTCTTCCTCGATCCAGTTCTGGAACTTCGTCGATAGCTTGTCGGTCTTTACCTTGGCGCGATAGATGCGGTCCTGCCCTGGCACACGCACATAGTGCAGGTCGGGCTGGTCGGGATCTTTCTTGCCAATGATGATCTGCGCGAGCTTGTTGCCCCCTTTGTCCTCCAGCGTGACACGCTTGCCGACGCCCGAGTCACCGGGCTGTAGCTTGGCCGCGTCAGGATCGACGACGCCATAGGTGGATTGATCGCCCGGCGCTTCGGAGACCATCGACAGCTTCTTGAGACCAATCACGGACACGGCCGCTTGTTCGAGCTGGTTCTTGGCGTCGGCCGGATAGCCTTCGTGCGAAGGAATCGACCACACGCCGTTGATCTGCGCCACCTTGAAAGGGCGCAAGCCGCCGGTCGGTTCGTCGTATTCCACGACTTCCATGCTCGTCGCGGTGAGCGGATCCTTGAACTCCGGGAAGAATTCCTGGCCGATATCCCCTTGCCGCTCGCTCGTGCCGGTCGAAGGACGCAGCATAAAGGCCGTCAACAGCAACACGGCCGCGGCCCCGACGAACGACAATGTTTTATTGGTCTCGCTCATGATTCTTATCAGTGGTCAGTTGCTGGTAGTTGGTAGTCGGTATTTGGTATTTAGTAGGCAGAGTGACTGTCGTGTTGGGGCAACCGCCCGAGTTATGTCCGCAGGCGGCTGCGGGCGACGCCTTCGCGTTCTTTCGCGCGGCGGTTGAAGAACACCGCCAGTCCGACCAACAGCGGCGGAATCGGCGGCAGCACCACGGCCCAGAACTTGTACCAGTTCTGCACCGAGCTTACTTGCCGGGCCAATTGCTTGTCGATCGAGGCGATCTCCTTATCCCGCGTCTTTTTCAACTCGGTGGTGTCGCGCTCCAGCTTCGCTTGACCGGCGGCTTGCGCCATGGCCACTTGCTGCAGCATCGACTTGGTGTCGCCGCCGGCCTTCTTCAACTCTTCGACCTTGTCGTTCAGGGCCGACTGCGCCTTGGCGATCGCCTGGTCGTAATCGTCGTTGAACTTCTTCCGCTCTTGAATGCTGGCGTCGCGGGCCGTGTCCATCCGATCTTCGATCCGGGTCAGGACGCGATGTTGCGGACGACGCTTGCGAATGTCGATGAATCGGTCGTCGCCCGCCAGATTGTCGAGCGTATTCAACACGAACGTCACGTCATCGGCGTTCAGATTCAATCCATCGCGATCGGGATCGTTGCCCTGTGCTCGCAGCTCGAAAAAGTCGCGGAACAAGGGATCGATATCGGCGACTAGCACGACGTTGATCGCGGGCGCCTTGGCGGCTGCCGGATCGGCGCTATCGGCCTGCGGCGCCACGTTTGGCTTCCCATGAATCCAGGCAGCGATTGTGTATTCCTGTCCGGTGTTCACCGGACGACGATTCGGATTCAAGCCTCCGCCCGACCCGAAGAATGCCGGCATCATGATCTGGTCGTAAGCCATCGTGCCGGTATGGGTGCCGGTCTTCACCAGCTCTTCGAATTCCAGCGGCGAGGCGTTCAGCTTCTGCACGTAGCCGGGGAAGGCGAACAGCACCATCTGCAAACCTGAGGTGATCGAATTCTTCTGATCGAAGACCCGGTCAGCGCCCAAACCGGTGTCGACGAAGACGAATTCCTTGGGGAACTCGAGAAACTTCTTGAAGGGGTTGTAGTCCTGCCAGACGACTTGCGCCGCCGAGAAATCGACCCCCAGCAAATCCCATAGCGGTTGGATATTTCCCTTGGGCTGCGGACGTTGCTGCCCCATGCCCATCATGCCGCCAGGGGGCTGCTTCTCGGCACTGGTGGCCGGCACGCCGTGGGCCAACAGCGGAAACGGATCTTCAAAAATCGCGGTCGCCTGGCCGCGCCGCACCACGTCGATGAAATTGTTCATCTGATCGGGCCCGAGCGACGACGGTTGCACGGCCAACAGGGCGTCGTAAGTCTCGTTGATCGGGGCGTCGGCGCTGACCTGGACCACTTCGTATTGCTTCTTTAGTTCCTCAATGAGCGGTTCTTCGGGCGTGGGGCGGAACGACTGCTGGTCGAAGCCGCCAAAGAACTTCGCGTCGGTCGTCAGCACGCCGATCCGTTTGCGCTTCTGCTGGCTAACGGTGCAGATCGAGCGGGCCAACTCGTACTCGGCCGGGATACCGCGGTTCATGAACGGGATCACGACCTTGTTCAAGCCCGACGTGCAGGCCAGGCCGAGATAAATCTCTTCCTCGGTGATCGCGCCGCGAGCCTTGGACAGCACGCGTCGACCGCCGATGCCGAATTCCTGCTCGGCCCGATCCGCGTTCTCGCTCAACGGCTCGGTGTCGTGGATGTTGACGATGACCTTGCTGCGATCCATTGCCTCGAACTCACGCAAGGCTGACAGCAAGTTCAAACGCGTTTCAACATACGACTCGGGGACCGTCGGGCTGATGTATGCGTCGATCTGCACCGGGTGCTTGGGATCGAGGTCTTTGATCAATTCGCGGGTCTTCGGCGACAGGCTGCTCAATTGCTCGCTGCTGATATCTACGCGGCGATCAAAACGCTGGCCAATCAATACCAGACCGGCGGCGGCGAGGATCAACGACACGGCCCGCACGAAGTAATGCCCACCGAGGGACGAACCGTCTTTTCCTCCCTGCCAATGCCGGCGGCCGATCAGCAGGATGCTGAGGTACAGCATCGCCACGACGATCAGCAGGAAAAAGGCGATGCTCGACAGGCTGATGACACCCCGGCCGAAGTCGCGGAACTGGCTCGACAGGCTCCAGCTCTTTACCGCCAATGCCGCATCAGGCGGGAAGATCACTTCGGCCGACGAGGCGAATGCCAGGGGAGCGTTGAACAACGCGCCCAGCACGAACCCCACCGTCAGGTTGCCGGTCAAGAAGCTGGCCACCATGCCGATCGACAGCATCGCCAGGCCGACGAACCAGTAGCCGACGTAAGTCGCCACGAATAGGCCCAAGTCCGGCGAACCGAGCCGGGCCAGAACGACGAAATTGCAGAACAGCGAAAACACAAGCGCCACGGTAAAGATGGCGACCGCGGCCAGATACTTGCCCAACACCACGTCCAGATCGTTCGCCGGAATGGTCAGCAGCAGCTC
The DNA here is from genome assembly GCA_036499395.1 of Pirellulales bacterium. NCBI lineage: Bacteria > Pseudomonadati > Planctomycetota > Planctomycetia > Pirellulales > Pirellulales bacterium. Next base: position 328,714 of record DASYDW010000116.1, on the reverse strand, counting down.
GTCGGTCCCTTGCCGCCGCTCTTCGGCCCAGATGCTCATCGTGATGGCGGGGATAAACACCAGCAGGATGAACGGCAAGTACTTGTTCAACTGGTCCAGATTCGCGAGGTTCGAGTTGAAGAACTCGTTCGGCCAGAAGGCCGCGAACGAGCTCAACAGCACGTACACGCAAATAAAGACGTAACCCGTCGGGTTGGCGAAGTAGCTGAAGAAGTTTCGCCGGAAGATGGCGCTAATGACGTTGGCGTTCATGGGCACTGCGAACCGCGATAAAAGTTTTGCGAACGCTCCGATTCATGCGGAGCAAGAAAATATCGACATACCGGGCGAAACCACTCAGCAACCGCGGGACGAGTCCGCCGATTGACTCGGCCGGAACACCGTATTCGCGGACGCGCTTGGCTCAGGTCTCGCTGGTCGTTAGCTCGTGAAAATGTTCGTCGAGCGGCTTACCGTCGCTGGTCAGGGCGGCGGGCGTGCCGTCGTAACGCAGCCGTCCCTCGTCGATGAACAGCACGCGGCTGGCCATCGCTTCGACCTCTTGCAGAATGTGCGTCGAGAGCAGGATCGTCTTTTTCTCGCCCAAGCGGCGGACTGTGTCTCGCACTTCGCGAATCTGGTTCGGATCGAGCCCCGCCGTCGGCTCGTCCAGGATCAAAACGTCAGGCTCGTGCAGCAGCACCTGGGCCATGCCCACGCGCTGGCGGTATCCTTTGGACAACTTGCCGATGGCCTTGCCGATCACCGAGCCGAGGGCACAGAGATCGACCACGGCCTCGATCCGCTCGCGCTTGTGAGCGCCAGAGAGACCGCGTGCGTCGGCGAAAAATTCCAACAGCGTTCGCGGTGTCATGTCGGGGTACAGCGGACCGTTCTCGGGCAGGTAACCCAGCCGGGTGGCGCCGGCCAACCGGTCGGTTCCCATGTCATGCCCAGCGATGCGGGCCGAGCCGGCCGAAGGGGCCAGGTAGCCGGTGAGCAGCTTCATGGTCGTGCTCTTTCCGGCGCCGTTAGGTCCGAGAAATGCGACGACTTCCCCTTGGTGAATCTTAAAGCTGACGTCCCGAACAGCGGCGAAATCGCCGTAGTACTTGGACAGCCCTAGGGCCTCGATCATTGCCGGGCCCGGCTGCCCGTTCGCGGGCGATTGACTCATTATCAAGTTTCTCCCTGCCAACTAAATTGCAAAACACGCCCGACGGCCGCCCCCACGGCCCGCCGGAAACCAGCCTGGCAATTGGCTGGCAAACCCCCTCCGCGAGGGTCGTTTAGAAGTTACTGCCCCCCTACCCCTGTGTCCATACCTACGAGTCGGACGGCAGCAGGGTTCGCCACGCCCGGGAGGGGAGGTAATGGAACAGTAGCTCGAAATGCCGCTTCGCGCCGGGGGGCGTGGGTGGTGTGGCGAACTGCTTTGGGCCGTCCGAACGGCAAAGATTTTGATCCGCAGATTGCGCCGATTTTCGCAGATTTAAGAGGACGCCGCCGCAAGGCCGGGGTGCCACGGCCTTGCTTGTCGTGGCCATGCTGAAGCGGTGAACGGTCAGAAACTCCTTGCGTTAACATGCTCACGCAAGCGTGAGCATGGCACCCGGCCGTGGCATGAATCGCGGCACCAAAGTCGTATCCGGCGCTGACGGCGAGGGCCGGATGTAACGCTATTTGCGGGTGAAGGAGATGTGACGCTGCCAATGCTTGTTGTCGGTCTTGGGGAAGTCGGTCCGCAGGTGTACGCCCCGGCTTTCCTCGCGCTCGAGTGCTGCCTGGACCATGAGCCGCGATACGCACAGCATGTTCTGCAACTGCCAGCCCGATGGTTCGGCGAACTGCCGATTCAACACGTAGCCGCACAAGCGGTCGATCATTTCCGCGGCTTCGGCCAGGCCGGCTCGCTCGCGCCGTACTCCGACGTCGCGCCACATCAGGCTCTTCAGCGAGTTGCGAATGTCGATCAGGTCCAAGGGCTCGCCTGGGTCGGGCACGGCAGGGTTAGCGAGCGGCAGGGCCCGAAAATCGTCGTCGATGGCCGCCGCGGCGCGCGACGCCTCCGCGCCCGCGTGCGCGCCATAAACTAGCCCTTCGAGCAGACTGTTCGAGGCCAGCCGATTCGCGCCGTGCAGGCCGGTCGAAGTTACCTCGCCCGCCGCCCACAGCCCGGGCAGCGTCGTCCGGCCGTCGTGATCGACGGTCACGCCGCCGATCATGTAGTGCGCCCCTGGCCGGACAGGAATTGGATCGCGCGTGATGTCGATGCCGAACTCGGCGCATACCGCGGCAATGCCGGGAAAGCGCGTCCGCACCCGCTTGGGATCCAAATGCGACAAGTCGAGATAGACGTTTGGATGCCTGGTCTTTTCCATCTGCGTTACGATCGCGCGGCTGACAATGTCGCGCGGCGCCAGTTCGGCGCGATCGTCGTACTCGGGCATGAAGCGCACGCCGTTGCGATCCACGAGCAGAGCCCCTTCGCCCCGCATCGCTTCAGTGATCAGGTTGCGGCTGCTGCCGGCGATGTAGAGCACCGTCGGGTGGAACTGCATAAATTCCATGTCGCGCAGCTCGGCCCCCGCACGATAGGCCAGTGCGTGACCGTCGCCGGTGGCCACCTCGGGGTTTGTGGTTTCGCGATAGACCTGCCCCGCGCCCCCGGTGGCCAGGATGGTCTGCTTGGCCCACACCATCGTCTTGCCGTGCGATTCGTTCCAGATCAGTGCGCCGCGGCAAGAACCTTCGCTGGTCAGCAGATCGAGCGTGTGGGTATTCTGCCAGGTCTCGAGATTTGGCAGGCTGTTCACGCGTTCGATCACGGCGCGCATCACTTCGCGTCCCGTCGCGTCTCCGAGCGCGTGAACGATGCGATCGTGGCTGTGCCCTCCTTCGCGTCCTAGGGCGAGTGCGCCTGACTCTTCGTCGAAACGCGCGCCCCAGGCGATCAACTCGCGTATCCGGTCCGGCGCCTCGCGGACCACCATTTCGACCACGCCTGCGTCACACAAGTCACCGCCGGCACCCAACGTGTCGGCCACGTGATTTTCGAAGCGATCCTCGGGATCGAGGACGCCGGCGATGCCGCCTTGCGCGTAATTGCTGTTCGACTGGCGAATGCTGTCCTTGGTGATTACGAGCACGCTCAGGCGGGGATCGGCCGCGAGTGCCGCGCGTAAGCCGGCCAGCCCACCGCCGATGATCAGCAAGTCGGTGAAATGGTGTGGCACCCGCTTGGGATGGAAGGGGACCAGGTAACGAGCGGTAGGGTCAGGCATGGGAACGATTCGAATACAAGGTCGTGGCACCTTTAAGGCTTGTTGGATGGCACTTTATTTTTATGGACTTTCGCGATCATCCTTTGCGGCATCGCTGACTTTCCCGTTGCCGCCTTCGTGCCGTCGGGGGACATAGGGATGCGCACGCTTTCGCAGGACTGTCGCCGTAACGATTTTGTCGAGAACTACGTTCTTCGGCATCGGATACGCCGAGTCGATACGTTGGAGCTTCGCAAGCACGTCGAATCCCTCGGTCACTCGTCCGAACACCGTGTTCTTGTCGTCGAGCTTGCGGTTCGCCAGGAACGCAATACGAAACTCGGACGACGCGTCGGAATCATCGGGGGTTACCATGCTGACGCTGCCGCGGAAATGAACGCGGTGGTCGGGGTTTTCGGTCTCTGCGGGGATTGTGAAGTCGGGCGATATGCCGCTGGCGGATTGCCGTCCCGCCTGAGCGCCAAGCCCCGAGATGACGTCCTGAAACTCGCAACCGTCGTAGAATTTGTTTTCCACCAGTTTGATAAAGTTCGCCGTGGTGTTTGGAGCGTCAATTTCAAACAATTGCAGAGTGATGTCTCCCTTGCTCGTCGATAGCCGAACGATCGGCAGATCGTCCGCCATGTCCTCGACTTTGCGGCGTTTCTGCTCGTTGGCCCACAACGCTCTGTACCTGCCAGCCCACTCGAGCTCCTCTCGGGGCTTTACCGCTAACGCGTCCATCGTAATGACGCCCTTGGGCGCGGCCATTTGCAACCGCAAGTCATCCATGCCTAGCGTGCCGCTCTCCTGGGCTCGCTCGAGATAGAGGCGGGCGTTCTCAAAGTCGTTGGCGCCGAAGAATGCCATTCCCGCGCGGGGCGTCAGCGCCGTGTCATGCTTGCCGTCCGGCAACGTGACACCACCGACGACCTGGATCCTTAAATCAAATTCATTTTTGACAAGCAGGGTGGCAATTTCCGCTGCGGTTTCATAGTCGTCGCGATTGATCAAATCTTTCAAATACACCACCATCCACTCGACGAGGTCCCGATCCTGATTGGGGTGGCGCCGGTACTCCGCGAGCCCGGCTTTTTCGAGCGCTGCCGCGAGAGTCCGAATCTTGTCGACCTGCTCGCGATAGGGCAGCATCTTGGCGCGGCGCTCGTCCGGCTTTGCCTTCTGCAGGGCGTCGAGCCGCTTTTGAAATTCGATTTTCGCATCCTCAAACTCGGCGCGCAGCTCAGCGAGCGTCTTGTCCGCAGGCTCGGCGCAGCGAGCGTTGGTCGCGATCGCGAGCGTTGCCAATAGTACGACGGCGTTTCGGAAAGCAGGCACTGCCGTACTCCGAATGCGAGCGAACAGGTTAGGCATTTGCGGAAGGCTTAGATCAGGCGAGTTTATCCATGAGTCTCGTGTGCCATGCCTTTTCCGTGGTTAGCGGGATAGGCATGCGATCGTGGGACCGATATTCACATGCTTATGCGCCTGCGGCGCAAAAGCATGGCACCAGCGAGGTCGAAGCGAGTTCGCGCGAAATCACTTGCCGTCTGGACGGGCACCCTTGGCTGCACCGGTAGTATACGCCCGGTACTGGTCGGCGTATTCGGGCGGGGGCTCGCTACGGCGCGACTCGCGGACGCTGGGGGATTGCCCTTCGTGCGTCTGGCCCCCTTTGAGGGTCGTGCCGCGCGGACGCAAGCCGAGGCTCTTCATCTTTTCTTCGGCCTTCTTCTTGGCCGTGGGATCGGCGCTGTCGGCCTGCTTCTTGAAGCGATCCCATTGATCGACGAAGCGGCGCATGTCTTCGCGCGTCCACTTCAGCTCGTCGAGTAACTTCTGATCGGGCTTGTCCTTGGCCAACTGATCTTTCAAGTACTCGATCGCCAGGTCCGTGGCCTTCTTCGTGTACTCGAGATTGGGATCATCCTCGGGCGTCTCGGGGCGCGCGGCCGGGGGACCGGTGGGCTCTTCGGGCTCGCCGCCGGCCAGACCACCGCCGCCCATCGGACGGCCGACGCCCGGCGTGGTGTTGTTGCGTTGACCGGTGCCGCTGTCGCGCGGCGCTACGCCGCCGGATTGCTGCTGGTTGCCACCGTTGCTTTGCGATTGATTGTTCGACGACTGCTGACCGTTCTGTTTCTGCGACTCGCCTTGCTGGCCCGAGGCGCCTCCCTGTTTATCACCGCCGGGCTGCTGGCGCGAGCCTTCTCCCTTTTGCCCGCTCGATGAGCCCCCCTTTGCGCCGCCGTCGCCTTGCTTTTGATCGCCGCCTTGGTTCGACGTCTCGCCGTTGCCTTGCTGATCGGCCTTACCGCCCCCTTCGTCGGAGGCCGTGTTCTGACCCGCCGAACCGGTCCCTGGACTGTTGCTGCGCTGCCCTCCGCCTTGACCGCCCCCGCCGGACTGATCTCCCTTTTGTCCCTTGCTGCTGTCGGACTGGCGCTGGCTTTGCGATGGGGAATCGGGATCTTGTTCGGACGATTTGTCCTGCTGTTCTCCCTTGCCGGGCGTTTTGTCGCGCGGTTGGTTCGCCTTGTCTTCCATCGGCGAACCTGGCCCCTTCTTATCGTCGCTGCCATGTCCGCCGCCGGCGTCGCCTTGCGTATTGTTGTCGCCGCTGCCGCCTTGCTGGTCCTGTTGTTTTTCGTTGTTGTTCTGCTGCTTCTGCTGTTTGTCCTCTTGCCCACGCGCGCTATTGCCTTGCCCCTGCTTGGAGCGCGTCTGGCCTTCGCCCGGCTGTTGCGGCTCGGACTGCTGATCTTCGCGCGCGCGATTCTGCTTATCCTGACCCCCCGGCGATTGCGACTTGTCCGCCTGACCGCCTTCGTCTGGCTGACCTGTTTGATTCTGTTTGTTCGTCGAAGAGGGCTTACCTTTTTGATTCTGGTTGCCCGACGAGTTTTGCTTTCCGGCGGGATTCTGTTGCTGTTCGTCGCCCGCGCCTTGCTGATCGTCTTGCGCCCCCTTTTCGCCGGCGCCTTTCTCTTTGCCCCCTTGTTGCGGCGCCTTCCCCTTGGTGTCGCCGGCGCCTGAGCCGGACTTGTCGGCCTGGTTTTGATCCTGGTCTTGCTGACCACCGCCCGTGCCAGGCTGCTGGTTGGGCTGCTTTTGACCCTGGGCACCGTCGGGGTTTTTGCCTGCGCCCTTTTGGTTCGGCTTTCCTTTTCCCTTTTCTCCCTCATCTCCGGCGCCCTGCTGGTCTTGTCCGTTCATGTCGCTATCGGACTGCCCCTTCGCGCCACCGGATTTGTTCTTGGACTTTTGTCCTTGCTGATTCTTATCGCCTTGCGCGCCGTTTTGCTGCGCATCGGCAGCATCATCTCCGGGCTTCTCGTCGCCGGGTTGGGACTGCGAGCCCTGTTGCTGGGCGCCGGACTGCTTCTTCCCACCCGACGGCTGATCGCCTTGCTGCTGGTTGCCGCCTTGTTGGTTAGGTTGATCAGCGCTTTCTTGTTGGCGCTGCTGATTGTCGCCCTGTTTCGGCTGGTTTTTGCTCCCTTGGCCCTGCTGATTCTGGTTCTTGCCCTGTCCTTGGTTATTCTGCCCCTGATTGCCTTGCTGATCCTGATTGGGCTGTTGCTGGTTTCCTGACGAGCCGCCTTGTTGATTTCCCTGGCCGCTCTTGCCGCGCTGATTCTTGTCAGGCTTGCCTTGCTGCTGATCTCCCTGGCCTTGCTGACCCTGGCCCTGTTCGCCTTGGCCTTGGCCCGCCTCGCCTTGCTCGCCTTGCCCCTGCTGACCACCTTGCTGATCGCGATTCTTTTGGCTGCCCTTTTGGTTGCCACCTTGCCCCTGGCCGCTCTGCCCCTTACCGCTTTGCCCTTGCTGCTCTTGGTTGCCCTGATTTCCCTGACCTTGGTTGCCTTGGCCCTCGTTCGATTGGCCCTGGCTTCCCTGGTTCTGGTTCCCTTGACCGCTCTGGTTTCCCTGTTGCGGCTGGCTTCCTTGCTGACCTTCGTTGCCCTGCTGACCGCCGCCTTGTGATTGATTTTCCTGCTTGTCCTGCTCTTGGCCCTGTCCCTTTTGTCCTTGATTCAGTTGATCCTGATTTCCTTGCGGCGGATTTTTCTGATCCTCGGGCTGCTGGTTGGCCTGATCTTTCTGCTGCTTATCTTGTTGTTTCGGATCCTGCTTCTTCGGCGGCTGCTTCTCGGCTCGCTCGTTTTGCGGATTGTTCTGCTGATTGGCTTGATCGGCGCGCGGGACGTCCTGGTCCGGCTTGTTCGGCTGCCGGGCTTTGTCGTCTTCGTGCATCCGCTTCAGGATTTCGTCGAACGCCTTTCCCTTATCGGCGTCGGGATCGACTCGCTTTTCCTCGCGCGGGTCCTGAACTCGCTTTTGTTGCTTCTGATTCTGCTCGCCTTGGGCCTTCTCGTTTGGTGTCGATGGCGGATTTTCTTGGTCGCCTTGACCGTTGCGCTGTGGGTCGACGTCGTCCTGTTTCCGCTGGGCATCGTCGCGTTGGTCGCGGTTGGGTTGCTTCTCCGCAGCTGCGTTATTGCCGACGCGCTGGTTCTTCGGATCGCGCGGCGTTTGATCGTCCTGCGGTCCGTTGCGCTTCGTGCTTTGGCGATCAGCGTCCTTCTCGGCCGGGTTATCTTGCCGGTCGTGCTTCGCGTCGTCTTCGCCTTCGAGTGGCCGGCGCTGATCCGCGTTTTGCTGCGAAGGTTGCGCGGTCCCACCTTTTTGCCCATCGCGCGCCTGCGGCGGCTGTTGCGCCTTGGGCGCGGCGATCCGCAACACGTAGTGCGGTGTCTCGACACGATTCGGCTCGGGCTGCTTGTTGTCGACCGCTTCGGCCCAATAGGTCACGGTGTCGCCGGCCGACAGCTTCAGCGCCTTGGCATCGAACAAGAACTGACCGCTAAAGTTTCCGGATTGCGGCGCCGCCAACAGCGGACGATCGAGCAACTTCTGCCCCAGCCGTTCGGCGAAGAGCGTGACGCCCGAAAGTTTGTAGTCCGGGTCGTTTGCCGAGACGGTCATCTTCACGACTTCGCTGGGCGCGATCGTGATCTCGGTCGATTCCGAAACCTCGGGCTTCGTAAAGTTCACCTCGGGCGCCAGGTCGGGCGTGACGTCGATCTTGTAGCGAATCGGCTTGGGATTCTCCTCGCCGTCAGAGTTCACGAATCGCAGTTGGTAGCTGTTGTACTCGGGCTCGGTGGTACCTTTGCGCAATTGCAGAGGAATCGTGATCGACGCTTTTCGATCCTGCACCTGCATCGGCAGGTCGCGGGTGCCGTCGCATTCGTAATCGATAAATGCCGACTGGATCGCGTCGTTGGCCGTGGCCTCGATCGTGACGCGCGTTCCTTCGAGGGCCGACAGGTCTCCCTGCCGTTCGACGCTGCGGTCTGATTGCTCGGTGTAGGCCGGATAGTCGTACGTGACGCGATCCACCACGATCGACGGGGTCTCCAGCATGCGCACGTAATAACGGTCGCTCTTGGCGTCACCGGCGGTGACCCAATATTCGATATCTTGCTGCAAACCTTCGGCCGTCGGCGGCAGCTTACCGGCGAAGGTAAAGCCGTCGCCACTCATCGGCACCGTCTTGTCCACCACCTGACCGTCGACGGTCGAGTAGAACAGCGTCACCTCTTCACTGCTGCGTAGACCGCTGACCGTGGCCGTGACAGGGACATATTGTTCGCGAAAGGCCTTGGTGGCGCCCGGCGCAATGGAAGTGATGGCGACGCGCGTCGGCGGTGGAATGTCGGCCCACGGCGCGATCATGCGCTCGAACGAGCGGAGCGGATCCTTCGGCGAGGCGACCTTGTAGATCGCGCATATCGCCACGACACCCAATAACACCCAGGCCAGGATCACGAGCTTCGAGCGGTCGACGGCATGTTCGATCGTGACTTGCGAAAGGCTGGTTGCAGCCTGTTGCTCGATAGCGGCCATCACCTGCGGAGAAACCTTTTCGCCGCGCTCGCGCAGCAGCAATAGATTTACCAGGCTGTTCTTCAGCGTCGGTCGGCTTTCCTCGATGGCGTGCGCGGCATAGACCGGGTTGATCCGCCGAAACACTAGCGGCAACAGGACATAGCCGATCCAGGTGACGGCGCCTGTCAGGCAGACGGCCCAGATAATAGTGCGTCCGGCATAACCCAACCCACCGCTGATCAGCCAATGGTCGATCAAGGTCGCCGCGAGCAAATAGCCCAGCACGCCGGCAACCAGGATGAGAATGGCGCTGGTAAGGTCGACAACCCGCACCTGGCGCCGTGTCTTGCGCAGTTGCCCTTCGATGTACTTGTCGTACTCGACAAGCCGGACGTTGGTGCGCGTCGTCAACGGTTCGCGCGCTTCGGGTGTTCCTGATGCGGTCGCCATCAACTCATCCCGGACGGCTTTTGACGCCGGGGCTCTCTGGTTCCTGGGGCGCGCGCTCGCGGGGCTCCAACGGCCGATCGGCCACCGTCATTCTAACATTATAGACGTCGGTGGCAGCGAAATGATTCCCGGCATTTTGGCCCGCGGGTGTCATTCTGGGCTGTCGGCCGGGTGTTTCACGGCATTCCCGCGCGAAACAGTTCTCCCGCCCGGCATACCCCACAGATTGCGGCTTCGTAATCCCACCGATAAGCTGAGATTGCCCGTCCCTCCTTCCCGCCCCCCTAACGTTCGAGGATGCCCGCCCCTATGGCCACCGCTTCTGTCACCGTCGACGTCATCCTGGTTCATCGCGACGACAATGTTTGTATCGCCACCCGAGATTTGGATCAGGGGACCGAAGTCACGGCCGGCGGCACGACGGTTTCGTTAACCGGCAAGGTGCGCATGGGGCACAAGATTGCGCTCGTGCCGATTGCGAAGGGGGAACGTGCAATTCGGTACGGCCAGACGATCGGTTTTGCCACGATTGATATCGATCCTGGCGATTGGGTCCACGTCCAGAATCTGACCGCCGGCGAGTTCACCCGCGATTACGCGTATGCCAGCGAGATTCCGCCCGAGCCGACACCGATCGAGGGGCGCACTTTCCAGGGCTATCGCCGCGCGGATGGCCGGGTTGGCACGCGCAATTATCTGGCCGTGATTTCGACCGTGAACTGCTCGGCCTCGGTCAGCAAATACATCGCCCAGCGCTTCGATCGTGAACTGCTGGCCCGTTTTCCGAACGTCGATGGCATTCTGCCGCTGACGCATAAAGGGGGCTGCGGGCTGCAATATGGTGGTGAAGATCACGACCAGTTGAACCGTGTCCTGGCGGGCTTCGCCAAGCACCCGAACATCGGCGGCTACCTGTTAATCGGGCTGGGGTGCGAAACGGGGGCCATGAGCTACCTGGTCGAAAATGGTGGACTCGTGCAACTGGGGGTGCAGCCGCGCAAGCTGCCGCCGATTTTCAATCTGCAGGATTGTGGTGGCACGACCAAAACGCTTGAAGCCGCGCAAAAGCAAATCGCGGCCATGTTGCCGAAGGTGAACGACGTCCGCCGGGAATCGATTCCGGCCAGCGAAATCATCCTGGGCATGAACTGCGGCGGCTCGGACGGCAACTCAGGCATTACGGCCAATCCGGCCCTGGGCGTGGCCAGCGATATGATTGCCGGGGCTGGCGGCACGTCGATTCTGACCGAAACGCCCGAGGTGTACGGCGCCGAACATTTGCTGACACGCCGGGCTCGGACCCGCGCGATTGGCGAAAAGCTGGTCGAGCGCATTCACTGGTGGGAGCGCTACACCGGTGCATTTGGCGCGAAGCTCGACAATAACCCTTCACCCGGCAACAAGGACGGCGGCCTGACGACGATCTACGAAAAGTCGCTCGGCGCCACGGCCAAAGGGGGCGTCGCTCCGCTGTCGGGCGTGTTTCTATACGGCGAGCCGATCACGTCGCGTGGTTTTGTGTTCATGGATTCGCCGGGCTACGACCCAGCCAGCGTTACCGGCCTGGTGGCCAGCGGCGCGAATGTCGTTTGCTTTACCACCGGACGCGGCAGTTGCTACGGCTGCAAGCCGACCCCGTCGATCAAGATCGCCACGAACACGCCGATGTACGAACGGATGATCGACGACATGGACATCGACGCCGGAAGGATCCTCACCGGCACGCCGGTCGAGGAAGTAGGGCGCGAAATCTTCGACTTCATCCTGGAAGTTGCCAGTGGCCGTAAAACCAAGAGCGAACAACACGGCATCGGTGAAGAAGAATTCGTCCCCTGGAGCATCGGGCCGACGCTGTGACGGAAGCGGCACGCCGAGTGTGCTAGGAAAAGGGCGCTATGCAATTCAATTTGCGATCAGTTCTGGCCGGCATAGCGTTTTGTGCGGTGGAGCTTAGCCTGATCTCCGCTGGAAGAACTGATGCACAGCTGTTGCCGTTGGTGACTGCCATCGCAACGGTTCTGCTACTGATGGTTGTTTTGACTTTCTGCGCTCGTCTTGCCAGTCGCGGCCCCGATGCGGTAGCAGTCGCCTTTATGTCGCTCAGTGTCGTATTATTGTTGACTAGCGTAGTAGGGACCGCGCTGTTCGCATCCTGGTGAGGCACTTGCATGCGACATTCGGCTATCCGCGGTCTCGGCGAAATTGCCTTGCGCGTCGCGAATCTCGACGCGATGCAGCAGTTTTATGAACAGGTCATCGGCCTGTCGCTCCTGAAGAGCTTCGACCACGCGGCGTTTTTCAAAGTCGCGGAAGGTTACGGCGGCCACGTGCAGGTGGTGGTGCTGTTCGATCGAACGACCGAGCCGGGCTATGCCGGATTGAATCCCGTGACCACGACCATCGACCATTTGGCCTTCGAGATTAACCTTGCGGATTACGAGAGTGAACTCGCGCGACTCAGGGGACTTGGCCTATCGGTCGAAACGGCCGAGCATGCCTGGGTCCAATGGCGCAGCATCTATGTCCGCGATCCCGAAGGAAACCAGGTGGAACTGGTGTGCCACGATCCGACAGTGCGACGAGGCATTCAGGCCTTATGCTGACGAAAAAAATCGGCGATTTCTGTTTTCGTCACAGTCCCCTGCACAGTCTGCAACACAAGATCGACAAGTGATTCATCTGTCGCATCAATCGACTGGCCGTTGATCTCGAGAAACACAATCGCTGTTTCCAGGCCTACCCGCTTGTTCCCATCAATGAACGGATGGTTCTTGACCAGATGAAAGAGGTAAGCAGCCGCCATTTCGAAGATGTCGGCATGCAAGAATTGACCCTCAAACGTACTCTGAGGCTGTGCAATCGCCGATTCAAGTAACGCAAGATCACGGACGCCCTGGCCGCCACCGTATGTGGCGATTTGTTCGGCGTGCGACTCCAACACATCTTCCACGGTCAGAAAAAGCGGCACCTCGTTCACTCCGCCAGCTTCTTGAACGCTTGGGAGTGCTTGGCGTTGACCTTGTGGCGCGCCGCTCGAATGCGGCCCTTTTCCTCTGCTCTGCTTGCCGGCGCGATCGTCATTGTTCGACCGTCGGTCGTTATTTCGAGCGGACACTCAGGGTCGATCTTCAGCAGGTCGAGAATGGGGCGATCGATCACCAGCGCCCAACTATTGCCGTGCTTTACGAGACTTTTGATCATCACAGATTTGTCCCCGATCGCGGTTTACCAATGGTATATCATTGTAGCACCACGAACGCCGCTAAAACAGCCGCGGCTGGCTGTCTTCGGGCGGGGGTGGGCTGAGCTTCAGATGGTTGTACGCGTCGGGCGTGGCTTTACGGCCGCGCGGTGTGCGGACGACCAGTCCAGCGCGCAACAGGAACGGCTCGACTTCGTCTTCCAGGGTGTCGGTCGCCGTGTTCATGGTGTGGGCCACGGCTTCGACGCCGACCGGGCCGCCGTGGAAAATGCGGATGATCGTTTCCAGGTATTTGCGGTCCTGCCCATCGAGCCCGCGGTAGTCGATCCCCTGCATCTCGAGCGCGGCCTGGGCCACCTCGTGCGTGATGCGCCCGTCGGCCTTGCTGGTGGCGTAATCGCGCACCCAGCGCAGGCGATTGTTTGCGAGACGCGGCGTGCCGCGACTGCGCACGGCAATCTCGTTCGCCGACTTGTCATCGATTTCGACCCGCAGCTTCGCGGCGCTGCGGCGGACGATCTCGGACAGTTCGTCCAGCGAATAGAAATCCAAGTGCTCGCGCATCTGGAAACGATCGCGCAAGGGGGCCGACAGCATGCCCGTGCGCGTCGTTGCACCGATCAAGGTGAACGGCTTGAGCGGCATGTTGATCGTGCGCGCGTTCACGCCTTCGCCCAGTATGATGTCGATGCGAAAATCCTCCATCGCCGGATAGAGGAATTCTTCGACCGCCTTGGGAAGACGATGAATTTCGTCGATGAACAGGACCGAGCCTTGTTCGGCATTGGTCAGGTAGGGAACGAGGTCCTTGGGAGCCATGAGCGCCGCGCCGCTGGCGATCTGGACCGAGACGCCCAAATCGCGCGGGATGACCATGGCGAAAGTCGTCTTGCCCAGCCCCGGCGGCCCGTCGAACAGGATATGCCCTAGCGTCTCAGAACGCTTCTGCGATGCATCGACGGCGATGGCCAGCCGGGCGCAGACCTCGCGCTGGCCGACCATGTCGCGCATGCGGTGCGGGCGCAGGGCGCGATCCTCGGGATCTTCGTCGAAGCGCTCGCGCACGACTGGCGCGGCAGCGGCGGCTTGCAGGATGGGCTCGCGCACGCGGAAATGTCCTCCGTGTTGACCACGGGAGTATAGCAGACGAAGCAGCGAGCCGAAAACCGCTGAGAAAGGAGGGCGGACGAAGGAGATTCCGCTCAGCACTCAGCGTTCGTCACCCATCGCTCACTTCGCGTGCCGCTGCTGGTAGATGACTTGCAAGAGGGCTTGCACGTCGGCGTATTTTTTCTTGCCGGCCAGGGCCGTGTCGACCAGACGCCGCGCCTCGGCTTCGGAATGGCCGAGCTGCCTGAGAACTTGGAAGGTCTCTTGCACCAAGTCGTGTTCCTCGATCGTGTCGAACGCCTCTTCACGGGCGACGAGCAGGGCGAACTTCGGCACTTTGCGCCGTAGTTTGGCGATGATCCGTTCGGCCGTGGCTGGGCCGACGCCGGGCAAGCCGGCCAGGCCCTTGGCATCCTGCTCTTCGATGGCCGTGGCTACTTCGCGTACCGGGCGGACCATGGCCCGCAATGCTTTTTTCACGCCGACGCCGTCGACCGAGCAAAAGAGTTCGAAGAATTCGCGCTCGACCTCGCTCATAAACCCGATCAGCCGCGGCGTCATCCGCCCCTGCATCGGGTTCCCCTCGAGATAGGCGATCGTGAACAGGCTGATCTCTTCGCCCACGCGGTGCTGAAGCTGGCGACGCGCGAACTCGGGGATGAAGACCTCGAAGTCAAAAGCGCCGAAGCGCAGCGTGGCGACGTCTTCGACGGCTGACAGCAGCTTGCCGGTAATTTTCGTGATCACGGTCGAGAGGCGCTCCGTCGTGGTGGCCGGGCAAGGAAACTTAAGCGCGCCGTCGCGCGACCGCGGCCCAGTCGGGCTGCATGTAGAAATGGCACAGCGCCGCGGCCAAGGCATCCGCCACGTCGTGCGGTTCGGGGGCCGCGGCCAGGCCTAGCTCGCGAGCCACGGCGCGTTGCATCTGTGGTTTCGCCGCGGCACCGTTGCCGGTGAGCGTTTTCTTGATGCGCGTGGCGCTATAGCTGGTCACCGGGATGCCGGCCCGGGCTGCCGCCAGGCAAATCACGCCGCGCGCGTGCCCCATCAGGATCGACGTACGCGGGCGTTTGTAATGCGAAAACAATTCTTCCAGCGACATGCAGGAAGGCGTCAGCGAGGCGATGACGTCGGCGACGCCGTCGAAGATTTCGTTGACGCGCGCGGCCAGCGAATCGCGCGAGCGGCCGCGGATGACTCCGGCTTCGCACAGCTTGGGCCCCTGCGCTGACACCTCGAGCACCGCGTAACCGGTCACCTTCAGCCCGGGATCGATTCCCAAAACGCGCGGTAGTGTGGTCATGGGGAAGTAGGCAGTTGGCAGAGGGCAAGTAGCAGTAAACAGGACAGAGGCGATGCTGGGCGGGTTTGAGAATGCATTCAACTGTCCTCTACCTGCTGCGCTCTGCCGACTATTTTTGAATCGTCCAGCCGGTGCCGTCGGGGCGGTCTTCTAACGTGACTCCCAGGGCCGCCAGGCGATCGCGGATTTGGTCCGATAGGGCGAAGTTCTTAGTCTTTCGTGCCTCGGCCCGCAGGGCGACCATCAACTCGAGCAATTTGCTGGTCAGCCCATCGTCCGAGCTTGAGAGAGGTTTCGGTGCTGCGCGGAACAGGCCGAGCGTTGACGCCAGTTCGCGTAGCGTACGTGTGCCGGCCTTCAAGCCCGCGACGGCCGGAGCATTGCTTTTGCCGGCCCCTTCCAGGCTGCCGGTTTCGACTAAACGATTCAGAGCCGTGACCAACTCGTGCAGGACGCCGATCGCGCCGCCGGTATTGAAATCGTCATCCATCGAGGCCAGGAAGCGCTCGCGGAACGTTCGCAATTCCGCGGGAAGCGCCGCGTCGGCGGCGGCCTGGTCGCCTGCGGTGCGAATCTTCGAAGCTGTGATGCTGTAAAAATTCTCGCCGGTGACGCGCTCGTAGCGCCCGAAGAAGCGATAGAAGGCGCTGAGGCCTTTTTCGACTTCGGTGATCCGCTCTTCGCTGAAGTCGATCGGCCGGCGGTAGTGGGTCGAGAGGACGAAGTAACGAATCGTTTCGCCAGTGAATTTCTTGAGAAGATCGCGGAAGGCGCTAGCGCCCTTGGATTTGCCGAGCTTGCCTGACTCTTGCGCGGCCTGATCGCCGGCATCGATTTCGCGCGTGTTGCGACCGCCCAGCTTGCCGACTTCGCTCGAAGCCTGCATCAGGCCGTTGTGCATCCAGTATTTAGCCTGCGGCTTGCCGTGGGCGCATTCGCTTTGCGCGATTTCGTTTTCGTGATGGGGAAAGACGAGGTCCAAGCCGCCGCCGTGAATGTCGAACGTCTCGCCCAGCAGCTTGCTGCTCATGGCCGAGCACTCGATGTGCCAGCCGGGGCGGCCTTTGCCCCACGGGCTGTCCCATGACGGCTCGCCGGGCTTGGCGCTTTTCCACAGGGCGAAGTCGGCCGCTGCGCGCTTGCGGCCTGCCATTTCGCCGCCGTCGCCATGCATTGATTCGATCGAGCGGTTGCTCAGCTTGCCGTATTCCGAGTCGCGCGTGACATCGAAATAAACGTCCCCGTCGGCCGCATAGGCATAGCCTTTGTCGATCAGCTTCTGAGTGATCGCGATGATATCGTCCATCGTGGCCGTGGCGCGGGGGAAGTGGTCGATGGTGTCGACCCCCATCGCGGCCAGGTTGTCCATGTAGTCGGCCGTCATCTCGTCGGCCAAGGCGGCCATGGTCATGCCGCGGGCGTTCGATTCGGCGATGAGCTTATCGTCGACGTCGGTGATATTGACGACCCACGTCACGTCGTAGCCGCAATAGACCAGGTAGCGCTTCACGGCGTCGAAGATCACCGGCCCAACCATGTGTCCAATATGGCTTGGCTTGTAAACCGTGGGACCGCAAAGATAAATGCCCACCTTGCCAGGCGTGACCGGCTCGAAGGGCTCTTTGGTCTTCGACAGCGTGTTATAAACGCGGATCGACATAGTCGGTGTGGGGGCGTGGGTTCGGGCGGACGAGTGGATGGGGTCCTTGGTCAGCATTGCTCGAGTAGTACGACGCACTCGGCCATGATGGCTTCCTGTCGGCCGACAGGCCCAACGGCCTCGCCGGTTTTGGCCTTCAATCCCACGCAGTCCGCGGGAATCGAAAGCAGGGTCGCCAGGCGCTGGCGTATCGTCTCCTTATAAGGTGAGAGCTTAGGCCGCTGGGCGAACACGATGCAATCCAGATTCACGATCCGATAGCCGGCTGCCTGCACCCGCTGGTAGGCAACCGTGAGCATATCGGCCGAGTCGCGGCCGCGATTCGCCGGATCGGTATCCGGAAACAACTCGCCAATGTCCCCCAGGGAGCTGGCGCCAAGCAGCGCGTCCGTCACTGCGTGCAGTAGCACGTCGGCATCGCTATGGCCGAACGCTCCCAGCTCGTGCGGAACGTCGATTCCCCCCAACCGCAACGGCCCTCCGGGCACCAGCCGATGGGTGTCGTGGCCAATACCGACTCGCATACCGCTCGTGGCTCGTTCTCCCAGCCTTCCCAAGGGAAATGGCGCAACCGTCGCAGGTGGGGGATTATAGCCAAATGCCCGAAACCGGACAACGCGAGGCGCGCAGGGCGGAGCAAAGTGTCTAACACGGGCAGAACCGTTCGCGCGGCGAAGGCTATTATGGACTTACGGCACTAGGCGAGACACGCATGGCCCATTCCGTTAATCGACGTCACTTACAGTTCAGCCTTGCCGGTGCGCTCCTCGTCGTTACTGCATTGGCGGTATGGCTCGTCAGTGAAGCGAATACGGTTCATCGACGTGCGGCGACACTGCGTCAATTCCAGGAAAACGGGGCGACCGTCATTGATCAGCCGTTCGGCGGCAACTGGGGTCATGCTCGTTTTGGGGATCCCGACAAGGAGCCCTCGTACCTGCGGGAACTAATGGGAGATCGGAGTGTCTTCTCGATCGTGTTTCAAGAAGCGCCGACACCGGCCGAGATTCTCGCTACAGAGCTGTTTCCCGAAGCTGACGTTGTCTACCGCACGACTCCAGTGGGCAGATAGGCTCATTAATCGATTTCCCAGCGATCGGGCACCTTGGCCGTTCCCGCGCCACCGTCGGGGCTCGAGCAGAGGGTCGTTCATTTTCCAGACAATCAAACCTATAATCCCCACGCATGGCGATCATCGAAATAGAAGGGCTGTCGAAGGCCTATCGGGTGTATCAGAAGCGCGAGGGGCTGATGGCCTCGATGCGCGGACTGTTCCGTCGTAAGTACCGGACGGTCGAAGCGGTGCGCGGCATCGACCTAACGGTCGAGCAGGGGGAGTTCGTGGCCTTCCTCGGCCCGAACGGTGCCGGCAAGACCACGACGCTCAAGCTCCTGTCGGGTGTGATCACGCCTTCCGGCGGCACGGCCCGCGTCATGGGGCACGTCCCCTGGAAGCGCGAGAACGCCTATCGTCGGCGCTTCGCCCTGGTGATGGGCCAGAAGAATCAACTGTGGTGGGACCTGCCGGCGCAAGAGTCGTTTCGACTGCATCAGCAGATCTACATGATCGAGCCCGAGCGGTTTGCCCGGACCCGCGACGAATTGGTCGATCTGCTAGGGGTTGGCAGATTGCTGAGCCAGCCGGTGCGCGAGCTGTCGCTGGGCGAGCGTATGAAGATGGAACTGATCGCGGCCCTGCTACACTCGCCCGAGGTGCTGTTCCTCGACGAGCCAACCATCGGATTGGACGTCATCGCGCAGCACAACATCCAGTTGTTCTTGCGGCATTATCAGCAGTTGCGGCGGATTACGATCCTGCTGACGAGCCACTACATGAAGGACGTAGCCGCGTTGTGCAAGCGGGTCGTGATCATCGCGCACGGGGGAATTATTTACGACGGATCACTGTCGGGCATCATCGACCGCTTCAGCAATCACAAGATCGTGACGCTATTGTTCGCCGACGGCGAGGAGCGGATGCCGAACGATCTGACTCGCTACGGCGAGGTGATCGAGCAGCAGGCGCCGAAAGTAAAAATCAAGGTCGAGCGACGAGCCGTGGCCGACGTTTTGAGCGGCGTTCTCGCCCGGTACGCGATCGAAGACGTCACGGTCGAAGATCCGCCGCTGGAAGAAGTGATCGCCGAAATGTTCTCGACGGCCGGCGAAGCGCCGACCGACGAAGCGGCGATCGATCACGCGGCCGAACGAGTGGTTTAGGTATTCAACGCCTCTCCCTCTGGGAGAGGGCAGGGTGAGGGGAAAGTTCTTTTGTACGCCCGCGTACACACCTGGTGGACGATCCTGCGGATCTGTCTGGAAGAGCGGCTCGTTTATCGGGCCGACTTTGCGCTGGGCACGCTGATGCGCTTCCTGCCATTCGTGACGCAGGTCTTTCTGTGGAGCGCCGTGTTCGAGGCGCGCAATCGCTCGACCTTGGCCGGCTACACCTACGACGAGATGATCGCGTATCTGCTCCTGACGAACGTCAGCCGGGCTTTTTCCAGCATGCCGGGGTTGGCGTCGACCATTGCCCTGCAGATTCGCAATGGCGAGATCAAAAAGTTCATGATCCAGCCGATCGACATGATGGGCTTTTTGCTGCTGTCGCGCGTGGCCCACAAGCTGGTCTATTACATGGTGGCGATTGGACCGTACGCGCTGATCTTCTACTTGTGCCGAGGGTTTTTCTCGGGCTGGCCTGACGCGACGACGATGGTGGCGTTTCTACTGTCGCTGGTGCTGTCGTTCCTGCTGGGATTTTTTCTGGAAGCGACGTTGGGCATGGTTGGCTTCTGGATTCTCGAAGTCAGTTCGCTGCTGTTCGTCTACCAATTGTTCAGCTTCTTTTTCTCGGGGCAGATGTTTCCAATCGATATTCTGCCGGGGATGGCGCGGCAGATCGTGGACCTGTTGCCCATTCCGTACATGGCGTACTTTCCCGTGGCGGTGTTTCTAGGAAAGATCGCGGGCCGCGACCTGGTCGTGGGGCTGGTGGTGCAGGTCGGCTGGGTCGTGTTCTTTATGATCGCCAGCCGGATGATTCTGAAGTTGGGCTTTAAGCGGTACAGCGGATATGGAGGGTGATCGAGAGTGATCAGCGAGCGTCCTTCCTACTGGCGCGTTTTTCTCACATTCGCCCGCAACAGTCTGGTGCGGGACATGACGTTCCGCGCGAATTTCATCATCGACTGCGTGGCATCGCTGTCGTGGGTGGCGATCCAACTGGCGTTCTACCTGCTGATTTTCGAGTTTGCTCCGTCGATCGGGATGGAAGGAGGATGGGGCAAGTACCAGTTTCTGATCTTCCTGGCGACCACGCTGTTCGCCAACAGCCTGGTCGGGGCGTTCTTCATGCCCAACCTGAGCGAGTTCAGCGAATTGATTCGCACGGGCAATCTCGACTTCGCGTTGTTGAAGCCGATCGATACGCAGTTTCTGATCTCGTTCTCGCGCATCGAGTGGTCGACACTGTCGAACTTTCTGTTTGCCTGCGTGGTGCTGGTCTACTCGCTGTTGAAGCTCGACACGGTGCCGCATCCCGTGCAGTGGCTGCTGTATCCGGTGTATATGCTGTGCGGCGTCGCGATGCTATATGCCCTGATGATCGCGCTATCCAGCTTGACCGTGTGGATGGGTAGAAACCAAAACCTGTACGACTTCTGGTTCTACATCACGAATTTCTCGCGCTATCCGATGGAAATCTACGAAGGGCCAATCGGTACGCCGCTGCGGCAGATTTTCACCTTCGCGATTCCGATCCTGGTCGTGGTGAACGTGCCGGCGCGGATTCTGGCGCAGCCGCTCGAGACGCAGAACTGGCCGCTGGCCGGGTTCGCACTGCTGGTGACGGTGGTCAGCCTCGTCGGCTCGCGCTGGCTGTTCACCAATGCGCTAAAGAGTTATCGCAGCGCCAGCAGTTGAAGTTCTTCTCGGGTGCCGCGATAAGCAAGCCCAGCGCGGTCAATAGGCGAACAGGGCGCCGAGAACCAGCAGGATCAACAGCCCGAGCGCGGTCAGCCAGACCCAAGTTCCGCCCAGTGCCGAGACGCCCGCACGCTGGGGAGTAATGTAATCACCGCACGCGGGGCAGCGCTCGCAATCCTCGTAGACGTTCGCTTTGCAGTTGGGGCAGACGTATTCGTCGTCCGAGGTATCGTCCTCGTCGTCCGGTTCGGGTTCTTCCCAATCTTCGAGCGGGCGATCAGTCATGGAGATCTCGGCGTGCGGGGCAGGCGTGGTGAGCGAGTGTCGCGTAATGAGTCCGGTACTGCGGGTTCTGGCGGTCGATCTGCCGCCGCGGTGCGGGGCTCTAACGCCTGTGGCTATCATAGAATAGAATAGGCAGCCTGCGATTTTTGCCTGCCTGGCCGGGGAATGTCCCAGGTCATTTCACCTCGCCCACCCGAAAAGATCAATTGCGCGATGCAACTCGCTTTTAGCTCGAACGCCTATACGCAGTTTCCCATCGAAGAGGCGATTGCGCGGATCGCGGCCGCCGGATATACGGGCATCGAATTGTTGGCAGATGTTCCGCACGCGTGGCCCGTGGGTTTGCTGCCCGAGCGGCGACAGGCGATTCGTGATTGTTTGGCCGCGCACAATTTGACGGTGTCGAACGTCAATGGCTTCATGATGAACGCCGTGGCTGACCCTCGTCAGCCGTACTGGCATCCTTCGTGGATCGAGCCGGATCCGAACTATCGCGCGATCCGCCGCGAGCACACGAAGCGGGCCCTGGTCCTGGCAAAGGAAGTCGGGGCGAAGAATCTGCAGACAGAACCGGGGGGCCCGCTGGCGCCGGGGCAATCGTGGCGCGAGGCGGCCGACATCTTTTACGAAGAGTTGATGCCCTGCGTGGAAGTTGCCGAGCGATTGGAAGTGGGCCTGCTGATCGAGCCCGAGCCGGATCTGATGATCGAGCGCTTCGGTCAGTTCCTGGAGTTCGTCGAGCGCATCGATTCGCCGTGGGTGGGATTGAACTTCGATATCGGCCACGCGTTTTGCGTCGGCGAAGATCCACAAGAGTGGGTCGCGCAGATGGCCCCCTACGCGCGGCATTACCATTTCGAGGATATCGCCTCAACCCGGGTGCATCGCCACCTGATTCCCGGACATGGGGCGATCGATTTTCTGGCCGTGCTGAAAGCGATTCAGTCGACGAATTACGACGGTTGGATCACGGTCGAACTGTATCCCTACATCGATCAACCCGACGAAGCGGCCCGCGAGGCGTATGCTTTTGTGACCGGGGAAATGCAAAAGGCGGGAATCGCATTGAAGCGTTAAGTCGGCGCAGGCTGCGGCGTGCGGGGCCTGATGCGCAATAAACCAATGCGCAATAATCCGGTGCCACAGGGCACCCAACAGCATCGCTTGCGGGGCGACGTTTATGGCGACCAATTCTGAAGCCGTGGTGCCCGAGCTGGACGAGGAATCGCCGCGCATGACGGCGCGGGCCTGGCTGCAACTGTTTCGCCTGCCGAACGTTTTTACGGCGATGGCCGATATTTTTCTCGGCTATCTGTTGGTTCACGACGCGCTCGAGCCGTGGTGGACGTTCGCGCTGCTGTTAGTTGCGTCGTGCCTGCTCTACACGTCGGGCATGGTGCTGAACGACGTTTTCGATTTCGCGGTCGATCGCCAGCAGCGGCCGGCAAGGCCGTTACCCTCGGGCCGAATTCCCCTCGGCCTGGCATTGCACACCGGCGGTGTGATGCTGGGGGCGGGCGTGGCCTTGGGGTGGTCCGTCAGCGCCTTGGAAGGTAACGCTCGCTCGGGCATCGTGGCCACGACGTTGGCCGTGGCCGTGCTGGCGTATGATCGAGTACTGAAGCGCACGCCGATTGCTCCGCTCGTCATGGGGAGCTGTCGAACGCTGAATATTCTTCTCGGCGCGAGCACCGCGGCCGGCCCTTGGCATACGATCCACTATGTGGTTGCCGCGGGACTGGGCGTCTATATCACGGGCGTTACCTGGTTCGCCCGCACCGAGGCGCGCGTCAGCAACCGCATGAGTTTGGGGCTGGCCAGCGTGGTCATGGCTGCCGGTTTGGCGCTGGTCGCCTATTTTCCTTCCATGATCGACGATGCGCTGCCCGTGGGCTGGGCGCCGCGCTACGCCTTAGAGATTGGCGAGCGGTGGTATGTGCTGTGGGGGCTGTTGGCGTTATTGATTCTGCGCCGACCAGTGGCGGCGATTGCCGAGCCGATTCCCAAGCGCGTGCAACTCGCGGTGAAGGAATGCATCCTGTCTCTGGTCGTGATCGATGCCGTGGCGTGCTACGCGGTGCGAGGTGTGCCGTGGGCGATCGTGATCTTGCTATTGCTGCTGCCGACGCTTTTTCTCGGCCGGTGGATTTACTCGACGTGAGGTCCGCATCTGGCGAAGCATTCGACGCCCGATTTACTTGCCCATCGAGTACGTGCCGTGCCCGGCGCGGTGCAGTTTTCCTTGGTTGGCCAACTCTTCCCACACGGCCTTGGGATATTGATCCGGGGGCGTGATGCCCGCGATCGAGGAATGGCCGCCGGCGCTCATGGGGCTGCGGCCGATGCGCGAGGCGTCGTCGAGCTGGGTTAGCTTTAAGCGTTTTTTGAAGGCTTTCATCGCCGCCTTCAGGACTTCGGGCGAGGGCGGGGCCGGTTGCGCTGCGGCACTGGCCGGTTGCGCCGCAGCAGGGGCGGGCGTGGCGGCGGATGGTTCGGGCGGGCTGTTTGGATCGTCGGTCATGCTCGGAATTCGCCTGGAATTGTCACGGTGTGCCGCCCGCGCGCGGGCGGCTGTCAGGAACGCTTCGCAATCCTACAGCGCTAACTTCGTAACGTCAGCAGGCGCGGATCGACGGTTTGATAATTCGCGTGCGGCCGATGCCCAGCAATTGGGCACGATCGGCCACGGCGCGAAGAAAGCAAAGCGGGGGTCGGATCGAAACCCTTGAATGCTTGTGACTTGCAGCATCCGCTCGATCCGCCGAAGAATGCCGGCGCAGAATTTGCGTATGTACCCGGCAGGCGTCTTTCCTGCTCTTTCCCACGTTCCTTCTGGCCGCGCTCCGAATGAACAGTTCGATGCGGCGTATCGTTGTTGGCGCCACGATCTTTGGCCTCACCTGCGTGGGGGCGGTGGCCGGCTACATGTTGGCCGGCTGGCAACTGCTCGACGCCATCTACATGGTCGTGATTACGGTCTTCGGCGTCGGCTACGGGGAAACCAAGCCGCTGGACAATCCGGCCCTGAAGATCTTCACGATGGGCGTCATTATCGCCGGCTGTTCGTCGGGAATTTACGTCGTGGGGGGATTCGTACAAATGCTCGCCGAGGGCGAGATCAACCGCGTATTGGGAACTCGACGCATGTCAAAAGGAATCGAGCAACTCACGAACCACACGCTGATCTGCGGTTACGGTCGGGTGGGCCAGATGCTGGCCAGTGATTTGAAGGCTGCGAAGCAGGATTTCGTCATTATCGACAACTCTGAGAGCCGCATTGCCGAAGCTCAAGCGGCCGGATACCTGACTTTGCTCGGCAGCGCATCGGACGAGCGCACGCTCGAGGTAGCGGGCATCGGAAGGGCCCGCATGATGGCGGCGGTCCTCTCGGACGATACGGCCAACGTATTCGTGACGCTCACGGCTCGCGATTTGAATCCTACGATCCAGATCATCGCCCGGGCCGAGGATCCTTCGACCGAGAAGAAGCTGATGCGCTCAGGCGCGAATCGAGTCGTATTGCCGACGTTGATTGGCGCGACCAAGATCGCGCACATGATCATCCGGCCCTCGGCCGAGGATTTGCTGCAAGAAGCCATTGGCAAGACAAATCTGAACGAGGAACTCAAGCTGATTGGCCTGGAGCTGACCGATATCGAGCTAAAGCCCGGGTCGCCGCTCATCGGTCAAAAAGTGGGGAACGTCGAGGTCAGCGGGCAGGGCGGGTTCGTCGTGGTGGCCGTGAAGAAGGCCGACGGAACCGTGATTCGTGCGCCGCAGCCGGAAACCCCGTTGGCCCTTGGGGACGTGTTCATGATCCTCGGGCATGAAGAATCGCTGCCCGAGATCGCCCGTCGCGCAAAACCGCGCGCGGCAATGACTTATCGAGGTCAACGGGCTTAGCGTGATCAACGAGGCGCGGCGGGCGCTGCCGATTCGTTGGGGGCATCGGTCGTCGGCGCGGGGGAATTGGCTTTCTTGAGCGACGCTTGATATTCGCTGGCCCAAGTTGCGAGGCGGTTGGCGTCGGCCATTTGTCCTTGCGAGCGGGCCATCGCCGCGCCGGTTTGGGCCATGGCGAGCGCCTCTTGCGCGCGACCGAGGCGCGAATAGGCGATCGCCAGGTTTCCGCAGGCGTCTGCCGAGGGAGGCATGCGGCGAAATTGCTCGATCGCCTCGTCCACCTTTCCGGCGCGCATCAAAAGCAGCCCTAACGCACGCCGGGCCGCGGGGAAATTTGGCTGGCCGTGAATGGCTTGCTCGTAATGCTTTTGGGCCGATGCCGACGCGCCACTTTCCTCGGCCATCGAGGCCAAGGCAAAATGCGCGCGGGCAAAGCCGGGGTACAGCCGCACGGCCAATTCGAGTTGTTCCTTGGCTTCGGTCGTCTCGCCGCGACTGCGCAAGACCTGACCCAGGCCGTAATGCGCGGACGCCATTTCAGGGTTGTAGCGAATCGCCTCGCGATAGTGCGGTTCCGCTTCGTCGTACTTTCCGACGGCGCCTAGTGCATCGGCTAGCCGGAAGTGCGGCATGTACATATTCGGATTCAACTCGAGCGCCCGGCGGTAATGCACGATGGCCTCGTCGCGCTGGCCTTCGCTTTCGCACACGCCCCCCAGGTTGAGTTGGACGAGGTGACTATCGGGCTGACGCATCGCCGCATCGTTCCAAAAAAGAAACTTATCGGTGTAAACCGTCAGCCGATTAACGTCGACCTGGCTGTACACGGCGGCGAGCGCGACGGCCGCGGTCATCGTGAATACGAGCGGGCGATTGACGCCGACCGGCGCGTGATGCTTCGTCGCTGCTGGCAGCGCATAGCGCAACAGCGCATAACAGCCGACCACGAAGCATGGCACCAGCGCCATCAGCGGCACATACACACGGCGCTCGGCGGCGATCTCGATAATCAACGGGATCAACAGCGTCGGAGAGAGCACGGCAAAGAACCAGGTTCCGGCGAAGCCGATCGTAGTCCGTCGCAGGGTGAGGATGGCGACCGCGATCGCCAAGAGCGCCGACGGAATTACCCATGGCCAGGCGTCACGAAACGTCTCGAGATAGGGCATCTCGTAATGAATCACCAGCGGCCACGGCCAGATGACCAGCTTCAAATACAAAAACAGGACCTTGGCTTGCGTGAACCACCACTCATGCGCCGATACGCCCAGGCCAAAGCCCGCGGCCGGCGTGCGAGGGCCACTTAGATTCAGCGCGACCAACGTCACAAGTGGTATCGCCAGGCCCAGGTACAGCGGCCAGGACCGGCGGATCGCGCCCCAGAACGATCCGGCGATGAATGTTCGCTCGTAGAGCAGGACCATCGCCGGTGCCGAGGCCATCATCTCTTTGCTGAACATGCCTAGCTGGCAAGCCACGACGGCCAGCAGCAAGGACAAGGCACGCGATCGATTCGTCGCGCTCGACCAGTAAAGCTGAGCCGCGTACATAGTCAGCAAATAGAACAAGCCTGCCATCACGTCGCTGCGCTGCGTGACATAGGCCACGCATTCGGTGTCGAGCGGGTGCAGCGCCCAAAGAAGTGCCGTGGCGAACGAGAGCGGGTCAGCGACGTCGGCGAACTTGCCTTGAAAGAAGTCGAGACGCAACATGCGCCGCACGACGGCCGCCAGCAGGATCGCCACGATCGCGTGAAGTGCGACATTGGTGATGCGATAGCCGCGCGGCGTGAGCTGACTGAAATAAAAGTTCAAGGCCAGCGACAGATTGACAACCGGCCGGGCGTGTACCGAGGTCTGCGGCGGCGCCTGCAAGGGACTCATTTCGCCTGAGAAGCTCACGAGCGGCCACAGTTTTCGGATCGACAGATTGCCGGCAATCGTTGGCACGTCGTCGAAGATGAAGGGGCCGTCGAGCGATCCGCGATAGGTGAACCAGATCGCCAGGGCCAGAATCGCGGATCCGCCCCAGCGCCATGCTCGGCCGGCATCAATGAAGGGGCGCGAATGATTAGCGCCGCCCGAGGCGACCGATTCGTGCGACGCCGCGTGTGTCCGACGTTTCATTCGTGCGTGCCGCGAACGAGCGGGCCAAGATCTCGCGCGCGGCCGAAAGGCCACGTTCGCGACGCGGGGCAAACGCCCCGCGTGCGAACTAGCCTAAATCGATCGAGCACCGCTTACCAGTAGCGGTACACCGTGCGGGCACCCCAAGGACGAACAATCGTCCGGGCACGCACAGGAGCGTAATAAAGAGGGGCCGGAGCATAGTAGGTGGTCACGGGGGCCACGATCGGGGCCGGAGCCATGTATGGGGCGGGGGCAACCATCGGCGCCGGCGCGATCATCGGGGCCGGGGCCATCACCGGCTGCTGCACGACGACCGGCACCTGCGCCATGTAGGGAACGGCCGGTGCGTAGACCGGGTAGTTCACCGGCAGAACGGACTGCACGGTGTCGAGGCGGTACGTTCCGGCGCTGGCCGTCACGACGCTCAACAAGACGATCGCTGCCGCTGTCAAAGCCGTCTTCATGTTTCTCACTCCTGTCTTGTAAACCACTCTGCGAAAAGAGTGGTGCATTTTGGCGTCGCGAAACAATTATCTGTACGCGACGATGCGAAAGTTGTGCGTTTGCGTTTCGCTGAGG
This sequence comes from Pirellulales bacterium, assembly GCA_036499395.1. Lineage (NCBI taxonomy): Bacteria > Pseudomonadati > Planctomycetota > Planctomycetia > Pirellulales > Pirellulales bacterium. The sequence continues at coordinate 301,029 of DASYDW010000116.1, read as the reverse complement.
AAACGTAGTTTATCGCTACGTGTCACGACGGACAAGGAAAGCCGCGCTCTCTAGCGTTGCTGTCATAGTGCGCTAGCGCAGACGGAATTACCGGCAAAGTCGCGCCCGACTCCCGTTTTCAGAGTGCAAATCGTCGGGCCCAATGACTCGATTCGTGGGTCGACAGGACATTTACTCGAGGAACGTGAGTGGGCAATCGCGCGTTGGGACGCTATTGCTAGCATCTCCTCCACAAGTGATGCGGTAGTACGAAAGACATGCTCGGCGCCGTTCATCGATTCGCAATGGCGTTGCTTGCGTTCGGCATCGTGCTCTTTGAGTGACCGTACCCTTCGCAGTACGATTCTTGATTGACCAACACGAAATTAATTTGTCGGCTGCGCGGTCAAACGTTTCCAGCAAGGATCAAATGCAATGGATGCTCGTCACTACATCACGAAATCCTGGTTCGAGGTGCTGCTGCTTCTTCTGATCGCACCGGCAATCACTTCGGCCCAGAATGCGCAAACGGAAAAGGGTCAGCAGACGCCTCCACCCGGGGAAGGACGTATCTACAACCTCACCAACCGCCCGTTTGCGTTTCAGTTACATCGCCGGGATGGTGTCAGTTGGACGGATAACTATGTGGTCGAACCCGGCAAGTACTTTTCCATTCAGGTCCCCAAACCGGAGGAACGAAGTTCTGATTTCATCGGCATCACGGGAAACGGCAAAGGGCATGTGATCGTGCGCTATCCTTCACCCAAATTGGGCGGGAATCTTGCTCTGCGGCTACCGGCGACAAATCCGCAGAACGGACAATTACAGCCGACGTGGTTTGCGGTCGAAGACTCGAATGGTGTTGTTCGCCTGGTGCAACAACCTAATGTCGAACAGGCAATGGCGCGACAGGAAGAGCTAAAAAGCCAGCCGCCGCTTAGCGCTGCCGAACTGGAAGCGATCAAAAAGACATTGCGCAGCAACTGGGTGTTGACGAACTGACACATCCGCGCCTGTCCGCCTCCATCCTAACAATGGATTGCGCTGCAGCCCTCTTATGCAACTCCCGTTACGCCTGGTCGGCGCGCGAGTCGACGTAGATCGCTTCCTTGGCCGTTGGGCGGTGGCTGGTTTCGACTTCTTTGCCCGTCGGGCTGATCTCGACCAACTTGTAGCCGCCGATGGCGCGGAAGTAGATGAGCAGCAGCAGATATCCGACGGCCATCGTCGCCGGTATGCCGGCCGTGATCTTTAGCGCCATCTGACCGCCGTAGTCGGTCGCTTCCTTGACTTCCTTGGCCGCGGTGCCGTCGACGGGCAATTCGGCGACCTTCGTGCCGTCGAACCCGGCGACCGGTGGGAAGAACAAGAAGTGATTCTCTTCGTTCGACTTCACTTGCTCGAAGACCGCGGGGCTCAACTCGCGCAACTTGGCCGTGGCGTTGACATCTTGCGTGTAACCAATGCCAGGACCGCCGAGCAGACCGGCGGACAACATGCCGATGCCTCCCATGGCGCCCATCGTCAAGGCGCCCCCCTTGGGGAATCGCTCGCCGACGACTCCTAGCATCGTGGGCCAGAGGAACGTCTTGCCGACGCCATAGATCGTTGCCGCGACGAGGATGCCGGCGAGTCCTGTTTTCGCGGCCAGCATGCTTCCCATCAGGAACAAGCCGGTGCAGCCCAGGCAAGCGCTGAAGAAGAGCAAGCCGAGCGGGTTGATGCGTTCGACAATCGGACCGGCGAAGAATCGCAGCACAAACATCAGGCCGGCGGTATAGACCAACAACAGCACGCTATTTGCGATATAGCCCCGCATGATGTTCGTGATCCAACTATCGGTGCCCAGTTCGACGTAGCCGACCAGGGCGTGCAGGAAGAGCAAAAACAACAAGACCGGCGCGGCGAATTCGGCGAGCATCTCTCGGAAGTTGATGCCCGCGGCCCGCGCTTCGGAAATGGGGAACTTTTCCTTGATCGTGATGAAGCCGTACCACAGCGTGGGCACGAGGAAAAACATCATGGGAATTTCCCAACGCAGCGGCGTTATGAAGCACTTCTGTTCGTCACCCACGAAGCAGAACGCCAGCAAGCCTCCCAGGATCAACCCGCCCGGCCAACCGGCGTGCAAGATGTTCAGATAGTGCGTCTTTTGTTTCGGATAGAGCGTGGCGACGAGCGGATTGATGGCCGCCTCGCACATGCCGTTGGCCAGCGAGAACATGAACATGCCGATGTATAAACACCAGTAGGTGGCGTCCTTGCCCGAGGACTCGAACACGAACGTGGCGGCCAAAGTGACGACGGCCGACGAGACGTGCAACAGGAACGCGCCGATGAGCAGCATCTTGTAACCGACGCGATCGGCAAAGAGGCTGAACCCGATGATCGTGAAGGCCATGCCCGTCAGGCCACCGCCGGTGATCGTGCCGAGCTCGGTCTTGGTAAAGCCGAAGATGCGGCTCCATTCTTCCAACACGTCACCACGAACGGCAAAGCCCATTCCCGCCGCGATCAGGGTCAGAAAGCTGGCCCAGAAGATTTTGCCGTTCGACTGCATTACCGAAATCTCCCAAATCTAATCCGACAACGGGACAAACAGCGCGAGTCGAAAGACGACTCAAGCCTGCCATGGTCGTGGGTGAAGCGATGCCCGGCCGCGCGCCCGCGCGCACGGCATACCTTTCGTTCTGACAGCCTGCGAGCGGATAACAACCAGTCGTCCGGGCCTAGGTCACGCACGGTTCGCGCTACGCCGAAATGCCTTGCCATGACCGTCTTGTAATCAGGCAAAGTCGGAGTTGCGTGCCGGAGTGAGTCGAAAAAAGAGGGCGGGACGAATGCGTCGTCACAGCTAGCAGATCCTGGCGGACTGTGGAGTATAACCCCGGGATGGCCCAGGTAAATCATTTCCCGTGGAAAATGCAGCTTTCGCAACCCACCAAGATTCCGGGCGCGCTTGAAATCTCGGCGACCTTGCGGATTGCGTAAGGCTTTTGGACCTGTCTGGCATGGTGGGAACGAAGGGTCAAAGGAGCCAGCATCGAGATCAGCTTCGTCGAGTCGGAAGCGACATTGCTATCACGTTGCAAGCTACCTTGACCACGTGTCGCAAATCGCCGTAACATGTGCGGCCTTTCTGATTTGAGTGTGGTTCCCCTCTCTCGCGCGAGCCGCCCTAGCATGAGCTTCTGGAAAGTCGCCCGCAGCCCACTTGTGTGGGTCCTGATCGCTGCGCTCGCGCTGCGCATCGCGGCAGGCGCGTGGTGGCAATCGCGACTACCGCCGGGCGTGCAGTTCGCTTTCGGCGACAGTGAAGGGTATTGGATGCTGGCCGGCGCGCTCGCGCGCGGTGCGCCGTACGAATATGGTTCGCCGCCGGCGCAAGTCTTTCGCACGCCGGGTTACCCACTGATTCTCAGCACGCTGTTTCTCGCGTTTCATGGCGAGCCGCCGCTGTGGGCTGCGCTAGTGCTCAATGCCGCGCTCGGAATGTTAACGGTGTGGGGAGTTTATGCGCTGGCGCTACGGCTGTTCGAGCGGCGCGCCGCGCTGTTGGCGGCGGTGATCGTCGCTTTTTATCCCGGCGCGATCGGGACCAGCGTGTTTGTGCTGAGCGAGGCGGCCTTCTGTCCGCTACTGGTCGCGCAGTTGATCGCGAGCACGATCGCTTGGCAAAGTGCGAGCACCAAGGCCACGTTGGCGTTTGCGCTCGCGGCCGGTTGCTTGGCGGGGGCCGCCACGCTCGTCCGGCCAAGCTGGTTGTTGTACACCCCGTTCGCGACCTGCCTGGGCTTGCTGACGATGCGCAACATGCAGCGGCACTTGCTTGTTGGCGCGTGCATGCTGGTGGGATTATCCGTCGTGATGAGCCCTTGGTGGCTGCGCAATTATCAAGTGACGGGGCATTTCATCCCCACGACCTTGCAGGTCGGTGCCAGCCTTTACGACGGTATGAATCCCACCGCCACAGGGGCGAGCGACATGGCGTTTGTGCCGGAGTTCGTCGCGCAAGTCGAGCAAGAGCCGGCCGATGGCGAAACATTCGAATATCGCCTCGATCGCCGGCTGCGCGAGGCTTCGCTCGAATGGAGCGAAACCCATCCTGGCCGAGCGTTGCAACTGGCAGTCGTGAAGTTCGCGCGGCTGTGGAACGTGTGGCCCAACGAATCCGAATTTCGCAGTTGGCCGATGCGGCTGGTTGTCGCGGCGACTTATGTGCCGCTGTTGCTGCTGGCGATTGCCGGCGCCGAGCGATTTACACCCAGCGGATGGCCGTACGCGCAATGCTGGCTGCCGGCAGTTTATTTCACGCTGATTCACATGATTTTCGTCAGTTCGTTGCGCTATCGCGAGCCCGCGATGCTGCCGCTGGCCGTTCTGGCCGCGGCGGTCCTCGTGTGGTCCGCGATGGACGCAAAATGGGACGACGACGATGACCCGGAGTTACGCGAAGCGTGACCGGGTCGATCGCAAGGGGGTGGATGACAACGAGTGTTCAAGCGTCGTAAGCAAGGAAGCGTACGATTCTCAAGCCGACGATCAATTTCTGCTGGTTCTTCTTCAAATGGGGAGCGGTAGCCACCGTTATCGGTGCGCTGGCCGCGGCTCCCTATTTGTATCGCCGGCTGGACGAGACCGTGCGGAAAATCGTCGAAACCAAGATCTCCGAGCACTATACCGGTCTGCAGGTCAGCGTTCATTCGGCGGGTCTGACCGATGGTGGCATCCAGATTCGCGGTGTTTCGATCGTTGATCCGCATGCCGATGGGCCGCACGCCGAGATCGCGTACCTCGACGAACTGTTCATGGTCTGCAAGACCGACATCAAAACGCTCTTGCAGGGAATGCCGTCGATCTCGGAAGTGATCGCCCGGCGCCCCACGATTCGGGCGACGCATCGCCCCGACGGCACGTGGAGCACGAGCCGGCTGTTTCCGCTGCCGAAGTTCGGCGACAAGCCGCCGCTGATTACGATCGAGGCGGCCATTCTCGAAATCTTCGACCCTTTGAAAAGCACGCCGAAATCGCTGACCGTGCGTGACGCGTTTTTCAAGGTGAACAGTTATCGTGGGTCGCAACCCACAACGCCCGGCCATTCGCTGCTCGCCCTGACCGGCTATTGCAGCGCGGATAGCATTCGCCGCGTCGAGCTCTCGGGCACGTTCGACCCCGCCAGCGGTGGCATCGCGCTGGCCGGCATCGTCGACGGTCTGGATGTCACGCCCGAGTTGGTGCGCGACATCCCGTACGAATGCCCACAAGGGTTGAACTTACTGGAAACCTTGCGGGGGCAGGTAAACGGCAAATTCGACGTCCGTTTCGATCCGAAGGGGGCCACACCCTGGACGTACGATATCACGGGCGAATTGAATCGCGGCCGTCTCGACGATTCGCGGTTGCCGCATCCGTTGACCGAGTTGAAGGCCGGCTTCCACGTCACGACCGGCGGTTTCGCGATCGACAATCTGACGGCCAATAGTGGCCCTGCCACGTTGGCGCTGGCGGTTCGCCGCGATGGCTTTCACGAGAAGGCGCCGATGGTGATCGTGGCTAAGGCCACGCAACTCAGGCTTGACCGGCAGTTGTCCGCCATCCTGCCCGAGAAATATCAAGAAGCCTGGCAGCAATCGCAACCAGACGGCGAAGTGGACCTGGACGCGACGCTCCGTTTCGATGGCACCCAGTGGACGCCCGACGTCGCCGTTTCGTGCCACAAGGTGGCCTTCACTTATCCGAAGTTTCCCTACCGGCTGGAACATGGGGCCGGACAGATCACGCTGCGCAATAATGCGTTGCTGGTCGACATGAACGCCTATAGCGACATCGAAGAGGTACACCTGCGCGGTGACATTCGCCAACCGGGACCGGATTGGACCGGTTCGTTCACGGTCGACACGCGCAACTTGCGCGTTGATCAGAAGCTGACACTGGCGCTGCCTCCTAAGCCGCGCGAAATCGTCGAATCGCTCAATCCGCGGGGCTCGATCGGCCTGTTCGTTCATTATCGCCGCGAGCCAGGGCAGCCGATTCACAGCCGCATCTCGATCAGCCTGAATGGTTGCGATGTCCGCTACGACAAGTTTCCTTATCCGTTGCACAACGTGCGCGGCATCGTCGAGGCCAACGACAAAATCTGGACGTTCCAGGATCTGCAAGGCACAAACGATACGGGCCTGGTGCGCTGCCAGGGAGATATGAAGCCGGGGCCCGAAGGGGACGTGCTGGTTCTGCACTTCGCGGCCATGAATGTGCCGCTGGAGGAGGAGCTGCGTGATGCATTGCGCCCCTCGGCGCGGCAGTTGTGGAACGAACTGAATCCCTCGGGCGCTGTCGACCTGCAAGTCGATGTGGTGCATCAGACGGGTTGGCGCGATCCGCAGATCCGCGTGGCGGGAACGCCGGCGCGCGATTCGGTCAGCGTCGAGCCGCGCTACTTTCCCTATCGACTGGATAAGGTCCGTGGCGAGTTCGGTTACGAGAACGGCCGCGTGATTCTGAATCGATTGGCGGCCGAACATGGTCCGAACACCCGCGTAACGGGGCGCGGTTTTTGCGAAGTCGACGCCTCCGGAGGCTGGCGGCTGCATTTGGATCATCTCGATTGTGGCCGGTTGACCACGGACCGCGATCTGATGCAGGCCTTGCCGGCGCGGCTGAAGAAGGCGATTACCGAGATGCACGTCTCGGGACCGATGTCGATGAGCGGACGATTCGACCTTTCCAGCTCGGGCCGCCCGCAGGAACCGCTACGCGCTGCCTGGGACCTGACGGCCGACCTGCACCAGGTGCGGATGGCCTACAGCCTGCCTTTGGAGAACATCAACGGCAAGCTGTGGCTCGGCGGGGAATTCGACGGCCATGAGTTTCGCTCGCGCGGCGAGTTGATTCTCGATTCGATGACGTACAAGGACTTCCAATTCACCGAGGTGCGCGGCCCGCTGTGGATCGACGATCAAAAGCTGCTGCTCGGCGGCGCCGTGCCCGCGGCCAACGGCGATCGGCAGCGTTCGATCACGGGGCATTGCTGCGGCGGCGCGGTGCGCACCGACGGCTGGGTGTCGTTTGGCCCGCAATCGCGCTACAACTTCGACGCGGTCGTCGTCCAGGCGCAGTTGGCGCGCCTGGCGCAAGAAGTTCTTGCCGGCCGGCAGAAACTGACGGGCGACCTTTCCGGCCAGATCAATATTCGTGGACAAGGATCGAGCTTTAATCTGGCCGAAGGGAATGGGCATATCGAGCTGCACAACGCCGACGTGTACGAGTTGCCGGCGATGGTGTCGCTGTTGAAAATTCTCAGTCTGCGCGTGCCGGACACGCACGCATTTTCGACCAGCAACATCGATTTCCGTCTGGCTGGCGAGCATATCTATTTCGAGCGCATCAACTTCAGCGGTGACGCGATCAGCTTGCGCGGTACTGGCGAAATGGGACTCGACAAGCACCTGCAGCTGGTTTTCTACACCGTCGTGGGACGCGATCAGTGGCGTGTACCGATCGTGAGCGACGTGCTCGGCGGCGCCAGTCAACAATTGATGGCGATTTACGTCGACGGCCCGCTCGAACATCCCGAGGTCAAAAAGCAGGCGTTACCCGCTGTGAACGAAGCGCTGCAGGAATTGCAGGCGGAACTGCAAAACATGAGCAGCACGACGGCCACGACGGCAACCGCTCCCCCCGGCACGCGGCCACCACCCAGTCAGACGCCGCTGCCACAGCGACGATAACGTCGAAGTGATCGCAGTTTCTTTGGAGCAAAAGGCATTCGATGAGCATTGGTCCCCTGTCACCGCTGTATAGCGTATCGGCGACACCGATCGCGCAGGCCGGCGGCGCGCAAGCTGAGCGCGCGGCGCAGGCGGCCGAGGCGCATGTCCGGCTGGTCGCGGGGCAACAACGTTCGGCAGCGGCGGCGCAAGTTGACCAGTCGTCGGCCGAAAACAATGTCACCGACGATCGGGAGTCGGAGCGCATGGCGTGGCAGGCGCCGGCATCGAGTGAAGGTGAAAAGGACGCCGACCCGTCGATAAAATCGCCAGACTCGCTCTCGGCGACCGATGGCCCGCTCGGCCACCGGCTTGATTTGAGCGCCTAGCCCAGAATTTAGTGCGAAACCCGAAGGCTCGAACTACTACTGACGAGCCGTGCGGCTTGATTTCCCCGGTCGGTCGGTCAAAACTTCAGATATACGGCCTTTGATGGGACGGGCGACGGCAATTGTCGCAGATCCGCATCAGAGCGTTCCCTGAGTTTTATGGCCACCACCGGATTCTTCGCCATGACCACCGCCGCTAGCGCACCGTCGGTCCTCGATCGCGAGTTCTTGGAATTGCGTGCGCGCATTCTCGAACTGGGCGCTGCCCTTGACCGATTGGATCGCGAGGGCGGGCGGGTTCAGGATGACTCGCGGCTGGCGGCGATTGCCCGCGCGCTCCAAGTCTTGGCCTCGCCGAACGGTGATCGGGCCGAACAGGTGCAGTTGATTTTCTCCCTTCCTTACGATGAAGCTTGGCGCACGACGCTGGGCGTCCGCTCTCGCTAGGACTTGCCGCACATGTATTACATTGATCCGCATATTCACATGGTGTCGCGCGTCACCGACGATTACGAGACGTTGGCCAAGATGGGCTGCGTTGCGGTAAGCGAGCCCGCGTTTTGGGCAGGCTTCGATCGTGGCAGCGTCGACGGCTTTCGCGACTATTTCCGGCAGCTTACCGAGTTCGAGACCAAGCGTGCCGGCTGGTATCGGATTCAGCATTTCACCTGGCTGTGCATCAACGCCAAAGAGGCCGAGAACGTCAGCCTGTCGCGGGAAGTGATCGCGATGATCCCCGAGTTTCTCGATCGGCCCGGAGTGCTGGGCATCGGCGAGATCGGGCTGAACAAGAACACCCGCAACGAATCGATTATCTTTCTCGAACATCTGGACCTGGCCGCGAAGACGAACGAGCAGATTCTGATTCACACGCCCCACTTGGAAGACAAGTTCAAAGGGACGCGGATGATTCTGGATATGCTGTGCGACGACCGACGGCTGGATCACGGCCGGGTGTTGGTCGACCATGTCGAAGAGCACACGATTCGTCACGTGCTGGATGCGGGATTCTGGGCCGGCATGACGCTGTACCCGGTAAGCAAGTGCAATCCGCAGCGCGCCGTCGACATGGTCGAGATGTATGGTCCGGAACGGCTGCTGGTGAACTCGGCCGGCGACTGGGGCCCGTCAAAGCCGACGGCTGTCCCCGATTTCATCATGGCGATGCGGTTGCGGGGGCATTCTGAAGCGTCGATTCGGCGGATCGTGTACGACAATCCGTTGGAGTTCTTCAGCCAGAGCCGCGGTTTTCAGTTCACGCCGCCGGAGTTGCCGGAAGCGGCCGAGCTGTAAGTGTCTACTGCGCGCCGTTGCCGATCTCTACAAGGTTAGTCAGTGTTGAGTACCCCGGGGTCGCAGACCCTGGCTACAGTTAATCGGGTTACAATCCGAATTGACGTAATACCAGGTCGCAGACATCGGTGTCGGCCAAAGCATTGCCGACCAACACGCCGCGCTCGGATGAGATAATGACACCGCGCTGCGAGGGCTCGCGGGCTGGTGCTCCGTGCGACCCACGCACCAAGGTCGCGTCGATCGGGATGCCGGGCGCCGGGCGCATTCCTTTTCCGACAGGTCCTCCGGCGGGCGGGCCGCCGCCCGCTTGTGCCGCCATGGCGGCCATCGCTTTTAAGACGGCCGGGTCGAGGAACAACTCCACCGGGTCGTAGCCTGGCTTTTGATGAATATCGACGGTGCGGGCGAACTTCGGGGCTCGCGCATCGTCGAGCCAATAGTAATAGGCCTGCCAACTGTTGGCGGTCGAGACCAGCACGACCTCGCCCGAGCGCTCGTGGTCGAGCCCGTAGCGGGCCTTTTCTTCGTCCAGCAGCACTTCGGCGATTCCCTCGTGTCCGCGGAATAATTCGGCCACGCGGCGGATCACCTGCGGATCGCGGTCGCGCACGAAGACGTGCGAGAACTGATGATCGACCAATGCCCAGGCGGCACTCTTGGCCAGGTCCAAATGTTCGCCATCCTCGCGCTGCTCGACGGCCAATAAACCGGCCTCGCGCAGTACGCGATTCGGATAGGTCACATGATCGACCGGCACAATGCCGTATTCGCTGGCCACGAGATACAGCGGCGCTTCGGCAAACGCCTTGTCGAATTCGGACAGCAACCGGCCGAGCGCTTCGTCCAATGCCACGAGTGCCGCGTGGGCCTCAGGACTGTCGGGGCCGTTCTTTTGCGCCGCATAGTCGAGATGTGGTAGATAGATGTAGAAGAAGTCGGGTTGCCATTTGCGTGCCGCGTGAATGGCCGAGTCGATGATCCAGGCGCTCGACTTGATGTTCGCGATCGGGCCCCAAAAGTGCTGCAGCGGAAAATGGCCCAACGAGTCGCGCAGTTCGCCGTACAGCTCAGTCGGCTTGGTGTAGCACCACAGAGATTCGGTGCCGTCGGGATTGTGGATCGGCGCCGGCGTGCAGATGTAGTCCGCGCCGCAGCCTTTGCTGTGCAGCGGAAACCAGACGGCCGAGGTCAGGCCCGGGTCGCGCTCGTGCAGCAGGTCCCAGATCTGCGGCCGCTGGATGCAATCGTTCCAGGCGGTCCACATCTCGATTTCGTGCTTGTCACGCCAGTAGAAGCCGTTGGCGATTACGCCGTGCTCGTTAGCCAACACGCCTGTGGTCATCGCGGCCTGCACGGGACAGGTCACGCAAGGAAAGCTGGGCACAAGCGCCGTCTGCTCGCCGGCGGTAGCCATCCGAGCCAGGTGCGGCATCGCGGCGATATCTTGGGCACGCAGGCCAGGAATCGACAACAAAACAACTCGATCGGACATTCTGAGAATTCCCGTTTCCGTTCATGCGGCGTGGTGGGGGCGACAGCGAGCATCTTATGTCGAAACCGATCGGCCTGCGAGAGTCACGTGCGAGGCACCTAGCGGCCACACCGTGGGCTTATTAACCACGTCAGGGAATCATCACGAGGCGGAATCAGCCCAGACCGAAGCTCACCTGTCCGAACAAGCAGGACGGGTCGCCCGGCGGAGCATCGCCGCCGCGTCGCATGTGGCGCAGACGACGAAGTCGCGGCACACCGCGTCGTTCGAGAAGTTCGACGGCGTGTTCATTCGAACGCGGTACTAGCACGTGAATGGCCGACGAATTGTTAATCCGTAGCACAGCGTCAAACAGTTGTTCGGCCGTGGCCGGGTCACGGGCCACCCAAGGGCCGAGCACGATCCGAGCGAATGCGTAACCGGCAATTGATCCTTGTTCATCGCGGCAGACCAGCGCGCGATCGGGGGTCTCGGCAAGCAGGATGCGCAAGACGGCATTGCGATCAGCGCCGAAGCGCGTCGCGTCAAAGGCCGCGACTTCCGCCATCATTGCGGCGGTCATCAGTTCGATGGGGCCCGACGGCGGCGCTGTCGGCATTGTCGCTTCGCCCTGATATTCGTAGGCGAAAGAATCGTCGACGAAGCCGATCTGTTCGTAGAGGCCGGCCCCCGATTCTGTGGCATCGAGCAGGACGATCGGGCAGCCTTGCGCGTCGAGCCGCGCCAGCACGTGATCCATCATCTGCCGGGCGATGCCGCGCCGATGAAAGGCCGGGTCGACCCCCATCAGCGCCACGTACGCGAATCGCCCAAAGTCCACCGCGCCGACGAGCGCCACGACCTGACCGTCGATGACTGCCACGCATTGATTGCCTGGCTGCGCGGCGCCGTTGAGGCGCAACATCGGCGTGAAGCTGTGCGTCCGCTCGAACGCGGCTTGCAAAATGCGATCAGCCACCGGGAGGTCAGCTGCGACGAGCGGGCGAATCGTGGGCGGCATCGAGATCGCTTGCAATCCAGGATCGAACGGGGTGTTGAATTTGTGCATCATCCTGGGCAAGACATCGTCTTCGTGCAAGTGGTTCGCAGCGTCGTGATTTGCGGTAGCTGCATGACTATGCGAATAACTCACTTGGCGCGAACTACCCCCTTTGGCGGGCTGCCAGAGGGCAGACTACAATTGGGCAGGAGCCTCGAGATTTCCCCTGCGCTGACGGTCCGCGGAACAACTATGTCCATGATGGTTGCAGGACGCACTCGCCGACCGTTGCTGGCCTTTCTGGGGCTGGTCACATTGCTGGTTCTGCCGTCGACTGCGTTGGCCGGTGACAGGGCGTTGGCCGATGGCAATCGGCTCACCTATCTCGACGCGACCGATCCCTACTACGCGTCGCGTGATTTGCCGGCGCTCGTGACCCCGCAGTGGATCGGCGAGCCCGATGTCGAGGCCGCCATAATTCTGGCCATCGACGACATGCGCGGCTTCGAGAAATGGGAGGCTTACCTGCGCCCGATTCTCGAGCGGTTAAAAAAGATTGACGGCCGCGCGCCGGTCAGCATCATGACCAACGATGTTCGCCCGGACGAACCTCACCTGCAGCGCTGGCTAGCCGAAGGTGTCAGCCTGGAGACGCACACCGCGACGCACCCTTGTCCCTTGCTGGCCAAGGGGGATCTGGCGGCGGCCAAGAAAACGTACGACGACTGCATTGATCAACTGGCCACGATTCCGCGCAGTAGTCCTGTCGCGTTTCGCATGCCGTGCTGCGATTCGTTGAACACGGTCAGCCCACGGTTTTTCGCGGAAATCTTCAATGGCACAACGCCGGCGGGCAATTATTTGTCCGTCGATTCGTCGGTGTTCCAGTTATTTACGCCGAACGATCCGCAGCTGCCTCGTGAAGGCGTTCTCGATGAAAAAGGGCGCGAGCGTTTTCGCCGCTATTTGCCGGTCGACCGGACGTTCGTCAATCGGATCGACGACTATCCGTACCCGTACGTGATCGGCCGGCTCTGTTGGGAGTTTCCCTGTGTTGTGCCCAGCGATTGGGAAAGCTTTCACTTGCAGGGGGCTAACAGTCCGCAATTAGTCGCGGATTTGCAAGCGGCGATCGACGCGACGGTGGCCAAGCAGGGAACTTTTACGCTCGTCTTTCATCCGCACGGATGGATCAAGAGCGAGCAGATCATCGAACTGATCGATCACGCCGTGACCAAGCATGGTCGCAAGGTGAAGTTTCTCAACTTCCGCGAGGCGCTCGAGCGACTGGAGAAGAATCTGCTTGCCGGCCAATCGCTGCGCGCGGCGCCACTGGGAGGCGACAACGGCGTGCGGCTGTTGGACCTCGATCAGGATCATCTTTTGGACGTCGTGATCGGCAACGACAACGTCCAGCAAACCCGCGTTTGGTCGGCCAAGGATAATCGTTGGATCGACAGTCAGTTTCCGCTAAAGCTCGTGCAGCAGGATGCGGCTGGTAATGCTCGCGATGCCTGCGCGCGATTCGGCGTGGTGCGGCCGAATGGTGCGGCGTCGCTGCTGGTGGCCGATGCCGATCAGCGCCAGGCATGGACATTTGAAAAGGGTCGTTGGACAAAGGATGAAGCGCTGGTGGCGGGGCTCGTGCTGGCGCCGGCTGGTGGCGACACGAAGAACGCCGCGCCCGTACTCACTGGCGTCGCAGGGCGCGATCGGGGCGTGCGGCTGCGCGACCTGGATCGCGACGGCGCTTGCGAGTTCATCGTTTCGAACGAAAAACAACAGGCGATCTTCGGCTTCGACGCAGAGAAAAACGGCTGGCAGCGGTTGCCGTTTGTGCTGCCTGAAGGGACGGCGATCGTTGATGCCGAGGGGCGCGACGCAGGTTTGCGCTTTGTCGACGTCAATGAGGATGCCTACGACGACGTTGTGTTCTCGAACGATGATCGCTACAGCGTCGACTTGTTTCGCTCGATTGATACCGGCTGGTCCCGGCGTGTGCTGGCAGGGAAGGCCGGAAAAGGAAGCGATGCGTTGCCCAAGATTGTGACCCGTGGCACGAACAACGGGGCTTGGTTCGCGGCGCGACACATGTACGTCGTTAACGAAGGCACGGACAAAGCCAAGGGCCTGGTCGAAGAACGCTCGTTCGACAAATGGCTAAAGGATGTCGAGCCCGAGGCCAAGTCGCCGGCCGCTTCCTTGCGAGCCATTCGAGTCCGGCCGGGATTTACGGTCGAGCTTGTCGCCGCTGAGCCTTTGGTCGTCGATCCCGTGGCGTTCGATTGGGGGCCTGACGGGCGAATGTGGGTTGCCGAGATGCGCGACTATCCGACCGGCATGGATGCCGAAGGAAAGCCGGGAGGCGTTATCAAATGCCTGGAGGATACTGACGGCGACGGGCACTACGATCGCGCGACCGAGTTCCTGACTGACGTGGCGTTTCCCAATGGCGTGAAGGTTTGGCGCAACGGCGTGATCATCACATCGGCGCCGGACATTATCTATGCCAAGGATACCGACGGGGACGGCCGCGCCGATAAACGTGAAGTGCTGCTGCACGGTTTCGGTGAAGGGAACCAGCAGCATCGCGTCAACGGCCTGTCATTCGGTTTGGACAACTGGTTGTACTGCGCCAATGGCGATAGCGGCGGACAGATCGAATCGATGAAGACGGGCGAAAAGGTGCCGGTCAGCTTCCGCGATTTCCGCTTTCAGCCTGACGATGGGAAAATCGATCTGCTGCTGGGGCAATCGCAATTTACGCGCGTGCGCGATGATGCAGGCAACTGGTTCGGTTCGTCCAATAGCGAGCCGATGTACCAGTTCGTGCTCGAAGATCGGTACTTGCGCCGTAACCGTCAGGTGACCACACCCAACGCCCGGCTTGATGTTTCCGAAGCGCCGGGCGCGGCGGCGGTGTTTCCGCTCAGCCGCACGCTGCCGAGGTTCAACGATTTCAATGTCGTGAACCGTTTTACGTCGGCCTGTAGCGCGATCGTCTATCGCGATGATCTGTTCGGCGCCGGCTTTGAAGGTAATAGCTATGTCAGCGAGCCGGTCCACAACTTGGTGCATCGCGAGGTGATGTCGCCTGATGGTGTGCGTTATACGAGCCGGCGCGCAACGGACGAGGAACAGTCCGAGTTTCTGGCCTCGAGCGACAATTGGTTTCGTCCGACCATGCTACGCACCGGGCCGGATGGCGCCCTGTGGGTGGCGGACATGTATCGCGCCGTGATCGAACATCCGGAATACATTCCGGTCGATTGGCAAAAGCGATTGAACCTGCGGGCCGGCGACGACATGGGGCGGATCTATCGCGTCTACCCGGTGGGCAACCCGCCGCGTAAGTTTGTGCGCCTCGATCGACTGGACACCGCCGGACTCGTGGCGGCGCTCGAGAGCCCCAGCGGCTGGCAGCGCGACATGGTGCAGCAAATGCTCGTATGGCGCGCGGACAAGACGGCAGTGCCGCTGCTAAAAAAGATGGCGGCAGCCAAGCCGGACAACTCGCGCACTACAACACAGACTCAGGCTTTGGGCCGGCTGCATGCGTTGTGTACGCTCGATGGTCTGCAGGCGATCGACGAAGCCACGATATTGGCCGGCGTTGGGGATGCGAATCCCATTGTGCGGCGGCATGCGGTGAGAATGGCCGAGCCGTGGCTGGCGAAGTCTGAAAAAATCGCCGAGGCGGCGCTGCGGCTTACCAAGGATGAAGATCAATTAGTTCGCCTGCAGCTTGCCTGTAGTTTGGGAGAATGGCCGCATCAGCGCGCCGGCGAAGCTTTAGGCGCTATGGCCATTCAAGATGCCGACGACATCTATATAACGGCCGCGATCGTCAGCTCGGTGGGGCGTCCGCAGCTCGCCGGTGCGGTTGCGGCTGTGCTGGCCGGGGCAGGGGGGCGGGACGACCTGGCCGACCTTTTGCAAAAGCTGCTGACGTTGGCCACGGCCTTTGAAAACGATGCCGCGATTGTTGAGCTGTTGTCATCGCTGGCCCAATCCAAGGACGGTGGCTACGCCGGGTGGCAAGTGGATGCACTGATGGGGCTGCTCGATACGCTCGATCGCCGCAGTTTGACTCTGGCCCAGTTCCGTGACAAAGCCGATTCGGATGTAAAGGCCGGGCTGGATCGCGTCGCACCGATGTTTACCTGGGCCCGGGCGACGGTAAAGAACGATCACGCTGCCGAGGCGGATCGTGTTTCTGCCGTGGGGCTGCTGGGGCATGGTTTTGACAAACAGAATGAAGACCTCGATCTCCTATCAGGCTTGCTGACGCCGCGGTCGAGCAACGAACTTCAATCGGCCGCGGTCGTGGCGTTATCCAAGCTTGATGAGCCGCGCGTGCCGAATACCCTCTTGGTTGGCTGGAAGGGGTACAGCGCGAACCTTCGTGGGCAAGTGCTCGACGTGCTGCTGCGGCGCGAGGCTTCGATCTTCGCGCTACTGGACGAGATCGAAAGCGGCCGAGTCGCGGCAACCGAAATCGACGCCTCGCGCCGGCAGCGATTGATGGAGTATCGCGATCAGAAGATTCACGCCCGGGTCGAGAAGTTGCTGGCGACGGCGGTCACATCGAGTCGTCAGTCGGTCGTCGACGAGTATCGCGGGGCGCTGGCGGCGACGGGGGACGCCGGGCGCGGCAAAGCGGTTTTCAAAAAAACTTGCTCAGTGTGTCACCGGTTGGAGGATGTCGGCACGTCGGTTGGCCCTGATCTGGCAGCGCTGACGGACAAATCGAACGCGGCGCTGGTGGTGGCGATCTTCGATCCCAATCGGGCAGTCGAGAGTAAGTTCGTCAGTTATACGGCCGTGACGAGCGCCGGCCTGACGTATACCGGCATGCTCGCCGCCGAGACCGGCGCAAATATCACGCTTGTTGGCCAGGAGGGAAAGCAAACGACGATCCTGCGGGCTGACCTCGACGAACTCGCGTCCAGCAATCGCTCGCTAATGCCTGAGGGTTTGGAAAAGGACCTCAATCGCGCGGACTTTGCCGATCTGGTGGCGTACCTGTCGACCCGACGGCCGCCGCGTCGCGTGTTCGCCGGCAACGAGCCGAAGGTTGTGCAGCCGGAAGGTTTCCGCCACGAGTTCTGGCTGTTGGCCAATGATTGCGAAATTTATGGCGATACGTTGTCCTATGAACCGATTTATCGGAATCTCGGCACCTGGGGCAGCCCCAGCGATCATGCCGTCTGGAACTTCGAAGTTGCGGAGGCCGGTAAGTACGTCGTGCGAATCGACTATGCGTGCGACGAGTCGGTGGCCGGCAATGCCTATCAGTTGATCGTCGACGATACCGTCTTTGCCGGCAACGTGCCCACGACGGGCAACTGGGATAGTTACCGGCAACTGACCGTGGGACGAATGAATTTGAAGGCCGGTCGTCATCAGGTCGTGTTGCGTCCGGCCGGCACGATCGAGGGATACTTGATGGATCTCAAGAGCGTGCGCATCACGCCTCTGCACGGTGACTGAGCAAACACGATGCAGGCGGCGATGAGTAACTTGGCACGACAATCTGAGCGCGTGACGCCGCGGATCAATAGCGGGCTTCGCAAAATTGACGCGCCGTGCGGATACGGCCCGTCGCTCGGCAGGGCGCTCTTAAGAATCTTCCTTGCTTTGATCGTCGCTGGCGCGTCGTGTGGTGTGGTACTGGCGGACGAAGACGATGATGCGCCGCCAGAATTGCCGGCTGGCCTACGGGCGGAATATACGGCCGGTGGTCGTTCGATGGTGCGCGTCGATTCAGGAGTTCGGCTGTATGCGGGAGCTGCGTCGGTCGATCCGCGTTTGCCGCCTGGTGATTTCACCGCGCATTGGTCGGGCAAGTTGTCAGTGATCGCACCGGGTGTACATCAGTTTCACGTCCATGCCGGCGGCGGTGCGGTGCGAGTGTCGATCGATGGCAAGAAGCTCATCGACGATGTGGCCGGCGAGGCACGCTGGTTCGATAGCGGGCCGATCGATCTGGAATACGGGCACCACGCGCTGGAGGTCGAATTTCGCCGCGCTGCCGACGATGCGCAAATTGGCCTTTACTGGTCCGGCCCACGATTCCGACTCGAACCGGTTCCTGAACGCGCGCTCGTACATGATGTTCGTCCTGCTGCCGATCAGAAATTCGAACAGGGGCGGGCGCTGGTTCATGGATTGCGCTGCGCGGCGTGTCACGACCTGCCAGATGCGCGGCCGGTGCTTGCGGCGCCGGCGCTAGTAAAATTGCCGGGAAATATCGAGCGACCGTGGCTGATGAATTGGATCGGTGGTCCGCGAACGGTTTCCGCACCGCCTGCGATTGACGATACCTCGAAGAGCAGTCAGTCGGCGGAACAAATTCCGCCGAGCGCACCACCGGCGGCAAAACCTGCGGTGGCAGCGAATGACGGAAATGGGGCAGACATCGTCGAACACCTTTCCGGCGACATCCCAATCTTTGCCATTGATGACGTGAAGTTTCGCATGCCGGGCTTGGGTCTGAGCCGGGACGATGCGCGGCACATCGTGTCGTATTTATTGGACGAAGATCCCAAGGACGAGCCACACGCCAAGAAGGAGGCACCTGCGACGAAGCCGCCTGGTAATGATCGAGCGGGTGAGACGCTGTTTTATTCGCTCGGCTGCCTGGGCTGCCATTCGCTAGCGGGCCTGGGCACGACGCGACTTGCCGGCGGCGGCGAATTGTATAACGTCGCTGATAAACGGCCCGACGATTTCTTTGCGCGCTGGTTGGCCGACCCGGCGGCGTGCAATCCCACGCACCGCATGCCGTTGTTTCCGCTGTCGGACGAGGAACGCCAGAATTTGGCGGCGTTCCTGGCGCGGCAAAGTGCCGCTCCTGACAAAAAACCCGCCGCGGCAGACGAAGCCGATTTTGGCGGCAGCCGGGAACGCGGACGGGATCTTATCGCGAAGCACCATTGCGGCTCTTGCCATGAGCTGCCGCTGCGCGAGGGTATGCCGACGCCTGAGCCGGCGGCCGTCGCACGGCGCAAGATTTCGGCCGCCGCCGATTGGGAGGCAAGCTGCTTAGGTGAGCCCGACCCGGGGCACGCGCGCCCCGGTTATCGATTGCGCCCCGAGCAGCGCGAGGTCGTCGTGGCGTATCTACAAGCGATCGCCGATGCTCCTGAGCCGACGACCCGCAACAGCAATGTCGCGTTCGATGGGGCGCGAGTGCTGGCGGATCGTAACTGTCTCGGCTGCCACAGCCGTGGATTGGCGGCGGGCATTGCCGCGCATACGCCGGCGTTCGCTGCGGCGCATCCCGAGCTTTCGGCGGCGCTATCCACGCTCGCACCGCCGTCGCTCGCCGATGTGGGAGATAAGCTCGAACGCCGCGCACTGTTGGAAGCCATGACCACGGCCGGCGATCCGCGCCGCAAGTGGCTCGCAATTCGCATGCCCCGTTTCAAGTTCGCGCCAGGCGAGGCCGAGGCGTTGGCCGATTGGCTGATCGAAAACGATCGGCTGCCTCCTCGCGCAGCGTTGGCAGCGGCGCGCGATCTTGACGAAGACACGCTGCAGGCGGCCGGTGGACGGTTGGTGACGGCCGAAGGGTTCGGCTGCGCGAGTTGTCATCAGATCGGCAAGTCTGTGCCAAAGCAGGACAATCCGGCCGCACGCGGCACGGATCTATCGCTCGTGGGAAATCGGATTCGCCGCGAGTGGTTCGACCGCTGGGTGCGCAATCCGGCGCGGATCGTGCCGCGGATGGAGATGCCTGCCATCGAGATTCCGGTCGGTGGCGTGTTGGACGAGCGGCTGGACGATCAACTGACGGCCGTGTGGGATGTTTTGAACAAGCCTGGGTTTACTCCGCCGGCCGCGGGCGCCGTGCGCGTGGTTCGCACTCGCAATATGCCGGGCATGGCCGAACGAGCGGCGATCCTCACCGACGTGCTGCGCATCGAAAAGCGTGCTTATGCCCGGCCGTTCGTCGTTGGGCTAGCGAACCGGCACACGGTGCTCATGGACCTCGAACAAAATCGGCTGGCCGGCTGGTGGGTGGGGGATGCAGCGCGCGAGCGCTCGGAGGGGAAGCGTTGGTATTGGCAGCCGGGCGGGACGCACGTGTTGGCGGTTCCGAATCGCGGCGCGAGCGAACTGACGCTCCGGCGCGATGGGCAAATTGTGGAACCAGAGCCGACGCCGCAATTCAGGACGCTACTCGATTCCTGGCAACACGTCGCAGGAGGCGTCACGTTCGCTTATCGATTGAAGTTTCCTGCTGCAGATCGGACTCCTGCGGCTACGCTGCGCGTATCACAGAGAATTACTGCGATCGAACCTAATCCCGAGTCGGGGCGCGCTGGATTTCGTCGACGACTCGAGGTCCACGGTATTCCGGCGGGCAGAGAAATACAGTGGCGATTGTTGCCCGAAGAGGTCGCAGGCACACTCGACGGCGAACGGTTTGTGGCGACCAACGGGCCGGCAGGAGAAGTCTCGGTGCGCCTCGTGGCTTCGACCGGCCAACAAATCAGTGACGATGCGGGGCCCGTCGTGCGCATCGCAGCGCCGACAGGAATCGAACCGGTTGTCGTCGAGGCGGAATATTGCAGCCGCCTGGCGGCCGATCGTTATTCGGCGCCTCTGGTCACGCCGGCCTCGCGTCCGGCCGCGACCCTGCACTGCGTGCCAGGTTTCGATGCGGTACGGCTGCCGCTACCGCCGACCGAGATGCCGACCGGCTTTGCCTGGCGGCGCGACGGCACGCTCATGTTCACGTCGCTCAAAGGCGGGGCATGGCTTGCGCCCGACACTGACGGCGATGGGCTGGCCGACGAACTATTGCCGCTGGCCGACGAGCTCGCCGCTCCTTATGGGCTGTGTACGGTGGGGGATGCCGTCGATGTCATTAATAAAAATGGGTTGCTGCGCCTGTCAGACTTCGACGGCCAAGGGCGTGCTGGTCGCACCGACATCATCGCCGATGGTTGGGGGCAAACGACCGACTATCACGATTGGGCCATAGGGCCCGTGCCGGACGATGCGGGCGGATATTTTGTTGCGCTTCCCTGCCGGCAGGACGAACGAAGCGATGCCGCGGCGCGATTGCGGGGCTGGGCCGTGCATCTGATGCCGCGCGTCGCGAACGACGACAATCCGCGTCTGTACGATGTCGTTCCTCTGTGTTCGGGCTTGCGCTTTCCGATGGGGCTGGCGCGCAGTCGGCAGGGAGCACTGTTCGCAACGGACAACCAGGGGCACTACAACCCTTTTAATGAGCTGAACCATTTGGTCGCGGATTCCCATTATGGATTTTTCAATAAATTCGAAGCGCGGCAGGGGACCCCGCTACCTCGGCAGGATCCGGCCATCGAAATCCCGCATCCGTGGACCCGCAGCGTGAATGGCATCTGCTTTTTGAACACGCCTGAGCAACTGCGCGCAAGCACGGGGCGCGACGTCTTTGGTCCTTGGGAAGGGCACCTGGTGGGCTGCGAGTACGACACGCGACGGCTGGTGCGTATGAGCCTCGAGCGCGTGGGCGAGACCTATCAGGGAGCCGCTTACCCGCTGAGCGTCGAGCCGGCAGACGGAGAAGAGACGTTCGAAGGGCCGATCGCGTGCCAGGTTGCGCCCGATGGGGCGCTGTTCATCGGCAACATGCGCGACAGCGGTTGGGGAGCTGGTCAAAACACGGGATCGATCGTGCGGTTGCGAGCGACGGGCCATTCGCCGGCGGGTATCGCCGAAGTGTGCGCTGCTGCCGATGGATTTACGATTCACTTCACCCGCCCTGTGCGAGCTGCAGCCGCGGATGTGGCCAGCTATGTCGTCGAGTCTTACCGCCGGGTGCCGACGTCAGACTACGGTGGACCGGACATCGATCGTCGCACAGAACGGATACGCGGGGTCACGCTGGCAGACGACAATTGCACGGTGCATCTGACGTTCGATGACTTGCGTCCTGGCTTTGTTTACGAATTCCACTTGAAGAATCTGGCCGGCCCCGGTGAAGTGTTCCATCCGGCCGAGGCCTACTACACGCTGCGCACGGTGCCGATGAAGTAGAGTTCGGTGGGAGGCATTTCGTTCCTCGCTGGGCGTGTAGAAATGCCACAGCGATCGCAGCGATGCCATGGGGCCGCTTGCGAAAAACCGCCACACGACCGAGAATCAGCGACGCTTTCTCTGGTTGATCGATTCACGGCAATTATTGGCGCCGAGATTTCTATGCATACGCAAGCGCTGGAGCAAATACCGGCCGTGGCGCGAGACTCGGTCGCACAATATGCCGAGCGCGTGCTGGCGTACGGCGGCAACCACGTGCTGGGGCTGATTCTTTATGGCCCCATTGCCGGCGCCAGGTTCGACCCGACGCTGCACATGATCCATAGCGTGCTCGTGCTGGATGGCATGGGGCTGGAGATTCTCCGCAAGCTTTCCGGGGAAGGGCATCGCTTTGGACGGCGCAGGATTACGGCGCCGATGGTGATGACGCCGGACTTTTTGCAAGCATCGCGCGATACGTTTCCGCTCGAATTGATCGAAATCCAGCAGCAGCGCCTGGTGCTGGTCGGCGAAGACTATTTTGCGGGCATCACGTTCGATCCGGCTCATGTCCGACTGCAGTGCGAGCGCGAGTTGAAAGCGCTGTCGGTCGCGATGCGGCAGGCGGTCGTCGCCGACGGCGATAAAGAGTCTTCGATCCAGCGCGCGGCGCTACCAGCGATGTTCAATTTGTTGCGCGTGCTGCGCGGGATGCTGTGGGTCAAGGGGAAGACCGAGTCGCTGGTCTCGTCGGCATTGCTGGCCGAAGTAGAAGCACTTGCGGGCCGGCATTTGCCAGGAATCCGCCAGGCGCTGGATGCACCCTCCGCGGTTGATTGGCTGGTATTCGAGCGGCTGTACAACGATGTCGAGGCGTTGGGGCAAATTGCCGATGGCTGGTAATACGTCGTGCCGAAGCCTGACGTGGTTGGCGTGCCTGATCGTGGTCTGCTGCGCGGCGCCCGTCGCGGCCGAGGTAACGATTCAAGATCCGGGCACACGCGTCGTTGACAAAGCGGATGTCATCGAACCGGCCACCAGGCAAAAGCTCGAGGATTACCTGGCCGAGCTCGAGCGCAAGACCACGGCCCAAATCAAAGTACTGACGATCCCCAACGCCGACGGAGAGGATATCGTCACGTTCACGCAGCGGCATTTCGATCTATGGAAGTTGGGGCAGAAGGGAAAAGACAACGGGGCGTTGATCATCCTGGACGTGGGGGATCATAAAATTCAGATCGAGCCGGGCTACGGGCTCGAGGGGGCCTTGCCCGATTCTTATTGCGGATCGCTATCGCGCAAGATCAGGGACGAGTTTTTCAAAGCGGGCCAATACTCCGAAGGGCTGCACCAACTGACCGTGGCGGTCGCCAACAAGGTGGCGGACGATCAAGGAGTAAAGCTGGATGGCGTACCGGACATTCGCCACCAGGAGGAAGGGCCTGATCTTTCGGCGGTGGTGGTGCTGATTTTTTTCGCGATCGTGTTCATGTTGATTATTTATTCCTCAATGCGACGCCAGCATCAGCGGCGCGTGTGGCGCGGTGATCTGACGGACGCCTGGTATTGGGGACGCGTGTTGGGTGACGTCGGCCTATCAGTGCTTTCTTCCGGTGGCAGCGGCGGTAGCTCGGGTGGTGGATTTGGCGGTGGCGGAGGGTCGTTCGGCGGCGGCGGCAGTTCAGGGGGCGGTGGCGGAGGCGCCAGTTGGTGAGCGGCCGTCCGTCGCGCCGGCCACGATCGGCAATGCTCTCTCGGTTCTCAAGAGGAAGGTCGCGCGACCCTGCGGTTTGAATTACAATCGACAGCGTGGTTACGTAAGTCGGCATCGAGCCTCGACGAGCATCCGCAGCCGAATGCCGGAACAAACTTCTTCAGAAACGACTAGGTTTGGGACGCGCGGGAAGCCGTTCTTGGTCTGCGCGGCCGTGCTACTGGTGGCGGCCGGGTTGCGCTTGTGGCAGATTGATTTCGATCTGCCTGAAGTGCAGGACGTCGACGCGGGGAAGTTCGTCGATGCCGCGGCACATATCGTCGAGTCGGGGGAATTGAAGCCGCGAGATTTTCAGTATCCCGGTGGATATACCAATCTGCTGGCGCTGCTTTACAAAATCAGCGGGATCGACGGGGCCTATGCCAGACACCTTGCCGCGCGACTGATTTCCGCGGCGGGTGGTGTTGGGATGGTCGGCGCTGCGTGGTTCCTGGCACGCCGGTTCGGGAATCTGCCTGCTGCCTTTGTAGCGGCGCTTTTGACCGCGGTGTCGGTTGATTGTGTTACGAGTTCGCACGTGGCTTGCACCGATACGCTGATGGCATGCTTCGCGTCGTTGGCGTTGGCCTTCGCCATTGCGCCGGTGCCCGATTGGCGCTCGTGGGCTGCCGCGGGGGCGCTCGCGGGTTTGGCTACCGGGATGAAGTTTTCGGGCGGGTGCGTCGGACCAGTCATTGTGCTGGCTGCGATCGTCGACAGCGCGCGACGACGAGAACCTGTACGGATCGCGCGAGACGTCGTGATTATCTGTTTGGCCGGTCTGACGACATTGTGGATAACGACGCCACGATTTCCCGCGGACGCCGCCGAGTATCTCGTTCGCTTACGCCACGAAGCTGCCATTCAGCGCTATGGCCAACTGGGGCACGTGCAGTATGGATATCTGGACTATCTTCTCTCGAAGACAGCCACGCCTGAGCAGCCTTGGCTGGGGACGTCTCTTCTGAGCAACGCGGGACCAGTGGTGCTCGTGATTGCCGCGCTGGCTGTGGTCTTGGCGCTTGCGGGCCGGGCGGGGACAGGGGGCGTGATCACGGCGCTCTACATCGTGGGATACATGGTGCTGATCAGTGGCCCAGGCCATTTGAAAGCCACGCGGTTTTTGCTGCCGGTTCTGCCGGCGCTGTTTGCACTGATTGGCTGGCTGTTGGAATGGGGGACGACGAAGTTCATGACTGCAAAGCTCGCGACGGCGCGGATGCGGCCGATCGCAATTGCCGTGCTAACGATCGCTGTCATATTTTGGCCGGCGATGCGCACGGTGCAGTACCTCGTCCTATTGCGGCAGCCCTCGACAAATACGCTCGCGCGGCAGTGGGTGACAGAAAACCTGCCGGCTGGAACGACATTGTTCGCGTCCCCATTTTATTTGGGAGATTTGTGGTCGTTGCCCGTTCATCCGCTGACGTTCGACGACACCTGGGAGCGGCAATACCGTCTGCCTGAGGGCGTTGGTCCAAGTGCCGAGCGAACGCCGATCTTTGTGCCGCACGTGGTTGATCTTATCGCCCAGAATCAGGCCCAATACGTGGTGCTAAATTCGTATTTCGAGGACGGTCTCGCGCCGACTGCGGACAACCTGCGTTGGTTTCCCGCATCGGTCGAAGGGTACGAGCTGTTTCGTGCGGCGCTCGACGAGCGCGCTGATAAGGTGCATTCCATTTCGGGGTATGCCGAGGGACGCGCAGGCCCGGACATCACGGTTTATCGCTTGCGGCGGTGAATGGCGAGAGGACAAACGGCCAGAACAGGAACCACGACGATGCTGAACCGCCGCAAGTTTCTACAAACGACTTCGAGCGCCGCTCTGACGGCTGGCGGTCTGGCGGGGCTCGAGAGTCACGGCACGGAACCGGCGCCGCAAGCCGCAAAAAGTCCGGTCGTCGACACGCACATGCACGTGTGGATCGATGATCCGGTGCGATTTCCGTTTGCCCATCCATATCAAGCGGACTATCGGCCGCCGGATACTCTTGGCACGCTGGAAGTGCTGCTGGCTGACATGGACCAGAATGGCGTCACGCACGCGATCCTGGTGCAAACGGTCTGCCACGGTTGGGACAACCGGTACACGGCGCATTGTGTTCGTGCGTGCCCCACGCGATTGCGAGGGCATGGTCTGATCGATCCGCTCGATCCCAACGTGGCTGACAAGCTATCGTATTGGGTCCGAGAGCAGGGGCTCTCGGGCATGCGCTTTAGTCCCATCTACTACAAGGGAAAGGACGACTGGCTGACGGCCGAGCCCGCCGAGCGTATGTGGACGAAAGCCGGCGAGTTGGGGGCCGTGCTGAATTTCTTCATCGCGACCGAGCAGTTGCCAAAGCTCGAGACGATGGTCCGCCGGCATCCCGAGGTGCCGACGATTATCGACCATTTAAGCCAGATCGATCTATCGGTTGCGGATCCGCTGCCTGAGATGAAAAAGTTGCTGGCGCTCGCGCGCTATCCGAACGTGCGTGTGAAAGTGTCAGAGCTGACGTCTGTCTCGAAGTCGCACGAGTATCCCTTCGGCGACGCGTTGCCGTGGGTGAAGATGGTCTACGAGGTGTTCGGCCCGACGCGATTGTTGTGGGGAACCGGTTATCCCGGGGTTGCGCGGGAGTTTTACAAGCGTCCGACGCTGGCCGAAGAATTGACGCTCGTGCGCGAGAAGATTCCCTTCTTCACGGCCGACGACCGGCAAAAGATTCTCGGCGAAAACGCCGCGGCCATTTGGAAATTGCAGGCGTAAGGCGGTCGCGATCGCGCCGCGGTTCACGCGGGGAGTCCGAGCGCCGCGCGACCTTGGTCGGTCAAGCGGGCGGTGGTCCAGGCCGGTTCCCAGGTCATTTCGATAACCACATCGCGCACGCCGGGTAGCTTCAAGAGCCGCTCGCGAATACCCTCCGAGACGCGGCCGCCACCTTGGAATTCGAAGAATTGATACACGGGGCGACCCCGGTGTGGCATCGTCATGAGGATATGCACGATCCCCTGGCGATGGGCAACGTCGTAGATATAGCCCATGTCCACGACATTGGCGTCGATCGAATAGAACTGCTCGTCGCGCACTTCGCGCAGCGTCTTCCAGACCGCGGCCTTTAGCGAAGCCGCGTCAGGCGTCTCGCCACAGCGGGCAAGGGGCGGATTGTTGACTGCCGCGCCCGCCAGGTGATCCGGCATGTCGGTGCTGAGCACCAACGGGTTCAGCAAAGTGTGGCGCAACTGCTGATAGAACTCGGCGGCGTCCTCGGTCGGATAGGGGGCCAGACAATAAGCACTCTTTTGTAGGTAAGAAGCGCCTGCTTTCATGTCCGTCGTTTGTGCCGGGTAACGACTCCATAGCTGCCCGTGCCCTGCGTAGTGGAGTGTTGGTTCACCACCGTGGGCGATTGTGCCCGGGCCAGTCACGTTGTGCATGAGACGCAGCGCAACGAATGCGTCGCGGCTCGTGCGGTTGAAGAATCCCACTCCCCATAGGGCGTCGGACTGATCTTTCGGAACGGCTCCTTCGTGCAATCGTCCGGCCGTGTCAATCCAAACCATGTCGGTAAACGAGTAGCCTGAGAAGACCCATTCGTCATCGCGCATGGCTTCGATACGGAAGTCCTGCACCATGTCCATGCGTCCCTGCTTGAGAAAGTAGGGAAGGCCTGCATGAAACGTATAAGTGACGTCGATGTGCATGCGGCTGGGCGTGAACAGAGGATGCATAGGACTGTGCGGAAAGCCCCAGCGGCGAACCTGTACGACGAGCGGGCCACGCGTGACCTCGAAGTTTGGGCAATGGTCCCAGTTGCGCATGCGGAGTTTCTGAAAGCTGCCCGCATCGACGTAATCGTGCCCCCAGTCGATGTCCGGAGGCTCGCCATGCCCTTTGCCGCCGGCATAAAGTTCCAGCCCATGTTCGCGCGCGTAGATCAACCGCTCGAGCTGGCCGGTTTGCCGTGACAGCTTCGCTTGATAATGCTTGTTCGAAATATCGAGACCTTGCCCTAGGCCGTCGACGTGCAGGTCGGTCTGATAGTGGGGAAGCTCGGCATGGGGATTGCCGGCGAATACGAAATAGTGCGCCGTGTCATGTGCGGCAGCGTCCGCGTGAAACACCAGACGTACGCGAACCTCGTCCTGCTGACGCCGGTACTCGTACACCTGACTGGGAATTTCTTGCAGCCGGCGCTGGGCGCGATCCCAGCGGGCGACGCGGATTTCGCGCATCGGATCATGGACTTGATCTGCGGTGAAGGCCACGCTTAGGTCGACGGGCTCGGCGGTGCGTGCCAGGCCGACCGTTTCATGCAACGTCAGTGGCTTACAAATCGACCAGCCGCGTGCCCATTGCGACACCGCCGCAGGCAGTTGCGATACCGGAACAAACGATGATGCGGACGAGTCGGCCTGTTCGGCGGGCGCAGCGCGTTGCCGCTCGAACGACAAAGTTTCTTTGAGCGACGCCGCCAGCGACATGGCCTGATCCAATTGGCCAGCAGCATAGGCCGCGGCAAGCAGTTCCAGCTTGCGGTTAACGGAATCGGTGCGATCGGCGTAGGGGATGTCGCTCATGATTTGTTTTTCGGCTTACGAGTGCGTGTGCGTCATGATTTGGAGAGTGCAACGCCTACTCCGTGCGCTTAGAACGATGACCGCCAGATTAGAGTAGTTGCCCCGCCTTATGATCGCAAAGAGGAGCCAAATTCTGACGCTTTGGCGGCAGTTATGGTGTGCCAGGGGAGTTGGTTGATTGCGTCGGATCGTATCGTTACACTAATTTGTGAATGGATTCCGGTGTTCGAGGTAAAGCTAAATGCTCTTTCACACTCGCGCCGCCTAATCGCGGAGCACGCTCGTGACCTCTCTCTAAAAGCCGGCCGCTCGCGCCCCTCGTGCTGAGGTGCGTTTTCTCTGCCCGGCGTCTTTCCACAACAGAACCGTTGAGCTGGTCGAGTCTGCACCTGCGCGCTGATTCGCGCCGCTCACGGATCGCATCGTTTCGTCACCTTTTGTTTTACGTGATATTCCGACTTCGTTAACAGCATTCCTCCTCGGGGCCAGTTAATGCCACTCCCTTCTGTTTTCACGCGTGCCCTGGCGGTTCTGGTGCCCTTATTGTGCGTTGTATCGGCGCGAGCCGAACCGACGTCCCCCTATCTCGACATCGAGCCATACGTTACGAGCATGCCTGCGACGAGCCGCTTTACGTTCGATCCGGTAACCGGCGCCATGTTCGTTGGCAATGCTGCTTCGCTGGGGCCGATCTTCGCAGTGCCGCCTGGCGGTGGATCGTTCTCGACTTATGGTCCTTCGATTCTGGATCCAGATGCTGTTATGTTCGACACCACTGGCTCTGTGTCGGGCGTGCCTGGTGCGGTACTTGTGGGCGGGCAGGACACGAATGTAGTCGCCGTGAAGCCCGATCAAACCGTGATCGGCACAAACGTCAGCCAGATCGACAATCCGTCGGATTTTGTTTTCGACCATACGGGGCGTTTGCTGATAACGGACAACAACTTGTCGAGCCTGGTTTCATACCAGTCCGGCGTCTCGCAAACGATCTATCAACAGAATGTCGCCATGAAGGGCCTCGACGTCGATAGCGCGAACAATATCTATTTCAGCGACAACTCGGGCCGGATCGCCGAACTCGATTCCAATGGCCACATGCTGAATCCGAGCTTCGCAACAGGACTGGGGGCCTCGCCGGCGATCGCATTTGGCACTGGTGGCGGCTTCGGCAATTATTTGTACGCGCTCGGAAATGACCAACTAATCCGTTATGACACCGCCGGCGATGCCACGGTCATTGGCACCGGCTTCGGTTCGTTCACGGACGGCTTTCTTTTTGGGCCAGATGGTGCGTTGTATGTCGGAAACGGCGGCGACATTTACCGAATCACGGCCGTCAATATTCCGCCGCCACCGCCTCCTCCTCCGACCCCCTCGCTTGTGCATTTCACGATCAGCGCGGCCGAAAGTACGATAACACTTTCCGGGACGTCGCAAGGTGCTGCGATAAACGAGATCACGCCCGGTTCGTTGGCGACATTGCTGCACGGTTCGCTCGATGTACACATTGTGCCCGGCAGCCAGATTACGTTTGACGTTGCCAATCAAATCACACCGAGCAACCAGCCAGGGCCGTTCCAGCCGGGAAATGGCCCCGCGCAATTTGCCGCACAGTCCACGATTGTTGGCAGTCCGGCCGTGGGAGCATGGCACAATCTGGCTTGGAGCATGACCAGCTCGGTCCAGCATGCGATCGACAGCACGGGCGCTTTCAGCGTGGCAAACCTGAATTTCTCGTCCTTAGGCGGCACGCTCGACTACATCTACCAGGGAACGACCGGCTCGTTTCCGAATGGTGGCAGTACGAATGGCAATTTGACCGGTTCGATCGTGCCCTTCGGTAGCGGCTATCGCATAACCATTCCGTTTCACTACACGATTAATGTCGGTGGCGAAGTGCAGACCTTCGACGGCCAGATTGTTGCCTACTCGACGGAAGTCCCCGAGCCGTCGGGCCTGGCGATAATCGGGAGCCTGGCCGTGACCGCGATGCTGAGTCTGGCACAGCGAAGGCGACGATAGCCGCGTTTTATTGCTATCGAACGGGGCAAAAGCTCCGAACTGCTATCGCAATTTCCGGGGCCCTGCGCAGGGTACGACTGGCCAATTGCGACGATCGTCGGGAAAATGCCTCGCAGGTGGCATTTGCTCAACGCGGAATCGTAAGCCATGTTTCCCCAGGCACACGCCCGTCAGGCCGTGCGCGGTAGCTCGTGGTGCGCGCTAAGCTACTGTCAGCGCTTGCATGTCGTGAGCGCTGAAAAGCAATGCGCGCACGCTTGACTATTGGTCGACGGCCGCGATTATTGCTGCGATCAACGACGACGCGATTCGGCTGCGACTGTGAATTTTGCGACTGTGGGGCCGGCATGCTTTGCGCGAAACCAATACGATCCGTGATGCTCGGCGGCGCCGTTGCGCTGGCCGTGTATCTTGCAGGTATCGCGCAAGCTGTGGAACCGGCGCCGATGGGGGTGCCTGGCTATTCGGGCGCCTATGCCGGTCAGGGTGTGGTTGGTTACACGGTTCCCATCGCGCCAGGCCGGCAGGCTCCGGTGGTTACTGGTCGGGGCGCTCCGGTGGTTGTGCGTAATACGGCCCCTTCGGTGCCGGGTTACATCGCCAGCTACAGTGTGCCGGTGGCCGTGCCGGGTCAACCTCCGGTCATCACCGGATATCGCGCGAGCTATAACGCGCCGGTCGCCATCGCACCGGCGCCTGTATCACGCCCCGCTCCCGCGCGGGCCAGGTTCTACAATCCCGTTGGTTTCGGATTCGGTGGTTACAGTTACGGAGAATATCCGGCGTATGGATATAACGGATACTTGCCGGCGGCTTACGACGGATTCAATGTCTCGGGCTATGAATCACGCGCCGTGACTTCGACCGGCTATCGAGGCGCTTCGACGCCCGGACTGCCCGGCGGCTACAGTACTTTCAACATGTCGGAAGCGTGGACCGGCTATTGCGGCCCGAACGGCTGCCGGATGAACTATCGCGCCAACTAGTCAGGCGCGATCTTCTATTACCCTGCACTTACGACCTCTTCGTGTCGCGGGGCCCTGTAGAAACCGTTAGGCGGATTCGCACGGCCATGCGGCCGCTGTTACGATTAATATGGGCGAGTCACTTCGGTCGTTGTGCGACGGGGCAGAGTCTGAAACATCGCGCAAGTGTTTGCCCGCTCAGGGCGAATCGCGGAAGCTGATGAACAGGCCGAACTGCCAGGCGGATCTCTCGGGCGCTACTGGATGCGTTACATAGCTTGCGCGCCGGCGGTCAGGAAACGGATTTGAAGGGCAAGGATGAATTGGTTCCGGCGAGTACTCGCAATATTGGTCGCGACTTCCGCGATCGCGGTCCGCGCCGAGCCACCGACGAAACCGAGTACGGAACCCGCTGCGGATTCTGCATCCCAAACGACAGAGAGTCCGGAGCGGCAAGCCCAGCTCGATAAACAAAAGGAATTGATGAAGTCGGCTGCCGATCTGATCGAGCAGGGCAAGCCGCACGATGCAATTCCTGTCGCGACCGAAGCCGTGGAATTATGCCGGAAACTGTTCGGCAGTGAACATGTCGAGACGGCGCTCGCGCTTCATCAGCTCGCTTATTGTTACACGTTCGAGGATAGTTACCGCCCGGCCCTCATGCACAACCAAGAGGCGCTGGCCATCCGCCGTAAAGTTTTGGGAGACAAGCACCCGCATACGGCGGTGTCGCTCAAGAACTTGGGGGTGGCGCTGGGCAGGCTTGATCGTTTCAAAGAAGCGCTGGCCTGCCATCAAGAGGCGCTGGCGATCTACACGGAATTGTCCGGTGAAGAATCGATCGACGCGGCTCTCGAGCAAGAGAACGTCGCCGCGGCGCTCACGGGTTTGAAAGACTTCGCCGGCGCACGCGCTTATAGCGAAAAGGCCGTGGCTACAATGGCGAAATCCTTGGGGGCCGACGCGCCGCAAACGATGGCCGCCCTGCGGCAGCTCGGCGACCTCCTGATCCAATTAAAGGAGTATGACAAGGCGGAGCCGATTCTGGAGAAGGGTTACGTCTCGCTGCCGAAGGAAGGGGAAAAATACGGCGGCGTAATTTCGGTCATGCGAAAGATGGCCGAAAGCCAGCAGCGCACCCAGGATTTAGCCGGTGCGCGGCGGCGCTATGAAGAGGCGCTAGCCCTTTGCGATACACGGCTGGAAAAGCCGGTCATGGCGGCGGACATTCTTGGCCATCTGACAATTGTCGCCGAACAGATGGAGGATAAAGCCGCGGCGCTACGGTATGCCGAACAGGGAGCGACGAAATGCGCCAAAGCCTTCGGCGCGAATCACGATCGCACGATCGTTACGGTGCGCGAGGTGGGAAGTCTGTATCTGGAAATGCACGACTTCAAGTCGGCGCAATCCTGGTTGCAGAAGGCGTTGGCCCTGCAAAAGGACGCCACCGAGCCTAATCTGCAGACGACGCTGGGCGTCCTTGGAAAATTGGCGTCCCTGTCGTTCACGCTAGGCGACAACGCGGCCACCCAGGGATTGCTCGAAAGAAAGCTGGCCGCACAGATTCAGGCTTACGGCGAGAAGCAGCCGGAAACGGCTGCCATCCTGCAGGACCTGGGCTTCTTGCTACGGCGCACGGGCAAGTCGGCCGATGGGCGCAAATGTCTGGAGCGCGCTCTGGCCATCCAGCGCGAAGTCTTTGATCCGCGCGGTCTCGAAGTGGCGAACACGCTGTGTACTTTGGGGCTGCTATCACTGGACTTAAAAGAGTTCGACGAGGCACGCAGCTATTTCCAGGAAGAACTAGCGATTCGCCGCGAAGGATCTGCGGCCGTTAACCCGCGCGTGGCCATGGCGCTTGATAACCTGGCCTTCGTCGAAGGAATGCAGGGCAAATACGCCGCGGCCGTGAAGGGATATCAGGAAGCGCTCGATCTGCGGCGCCAACAAGCCATCGACGACGAAGATCCGACGTTGATCGGTTCTTTCAACGGATTGGCCATCTTTGCCGCCGCCGAGGGCGCCTGGGCCGATGCCGCGCATCACGAAGACCAGTCGCGACGCCGGGCCCTGACGCATGTGACCAAGGTGCTGGCCACGCTCCCCGAACGCGAACAATTGCGCTACCTGAACGAAGTGGACATGGGCATGCTGCAAGCGGGACTGTCGCTGGCCCTTCGGCAGCGCACGAATCCCGAGATTGCCGCGCTATCGGCCGGTTGGGTCTTGAACGGCAAATCGATGACCGAAGAGCTGCTGGCTGACCGGATCATTCGCGCGCGCGAAAGCAACGAGCCGGCGCTGCGTCAAATCGCGCAGAAACTGGTCGGCGTGCGCAGTCGACAAGCGCAGCTCGCCTTCGCGGCGAAAGACGGCGACGCTAACGACGCACAACGCAAAGAGATCTCGCAACTGGCGTCGACCGAGGAAAGCCTGTCGTACCAACTGGCCACGGCCGGCAGCAAATCTTTGACCGGGCGGCGCTGGATCGAGGTCGAACAATTGCGACAGGCGCTGGCTCCGGGAGACGTGTATATCGACATTGCCCGGTTCCCGCTGCTGGATTTTGATTTCGCCTACGCCGGCATGCGCTGGCGGCCGGAGCATTACGCGGCCTGGATCGTGCCCGCCGCTGGGCACGGCAACGTCAAGCTGGTCGACCTGGGCGAGGCGGAAGCGATCGATCGAGCGATCGTTGATTTGCGCGTCTCGATCAAGACCGTGTTCCGCACTGACGCGAAGGGGCACTTACGACCTCTCGACGAACGAGCCGACAAGCTGGCGATCGCCGCCTTCCACAAGTTATCGCAGTTGGTGCTGCATCCCCTGGTGCGCGAGATCGGCGTGGCCGAGCATTTGATCATCAGCCCCGATTCAGGATTGTGGCTCGTGCCTTGGGCGGCGCTGATACTGCCGAACGGTCAGTTCACCGTCGAACTGGTGCGCGTCAGCCACGTCGTCAGCGGCCGCGAGTTGGTGGCGCCGAAATCGAAGCGCAATTCGAACCAGCCACTGATCGTGGCGAATCCGAATTTCGATTTGCCTCCGGACGAAGCTAATTCGATCGCCAAGGCCGTGCTGACGCGCACGAAGATCAATCCCGACGCTCGGAAAACGACGCGGCTGAAACCGCCCAGCCCACCACTGGGTAGGCCGCTTGAGGATTTTGCCCAACAGGTGCAGGACGTAGCGCCGAAGCTGGCGACGTACGCTGGGCAAAAACCGGCCGTGTTGCAAGGAGATCGTGCGCTCGAGCCGTTGGTCAAAGCCGTACACGGCCCGCAGTTGATGCTGTTGGCGACGCACGGCTTCTTCGAGCCGCCACGCCGAAGCGTTGAGCAGCAGGCAAGATCGTTGGCCTTGAGCGGTGGCGATGGCGGAGAATCGTCGCTGATGGCGCTGCCCGACAATCCGCTGCTGCATTGCGGTCTGCTGTTGGCGGGCTGCAACTGGCGGAACACGGCCCGAGGGGATGACGGAATTCTGACGGGCATGGAGATCCTGGGCATCGACCTGCGCGGCACGGAGTTGGTCGTGCTTAGCGCGTGCGACACCGGCGTCGGAAGACTGCGCACCGGCGAAGGCGTGGCAAACGTCCGGCAGGCGTTCCGGCTCGCCGGGGCGGAAGCCGTCGTGTCGACGTTGTGGCCGGTGCTGACGATCGAAGCCAATCAGCAGATGAGCGAATTTTTCGCACAACTCGCCGCCGGTCGATCGAAGGTGGACGCGCTGCGCGACGCGCAGTTGGCAGCCATCAAACGCCTGCGCGCGCAATACAATTCGGCGCCGCCGCTGGTTTGGGCCGCCTTCACGCTTACCGGTCGCGGACGATAGACGTCATTCTGGCGGCGCGATTTCGTGTGCTTCTTTGCGGTGTTGCCCGCTCGATTTCACGCCAGACGCCGCGCGACCCGTGCCGGCAGCGTCAATATCGCATCGAGCGTGTCGAAGATCACGGCAAAGGTCCAGCCGATCAACCGGAATGGCAGCAGCACCAGCCATACGATCGGATACAGAAACAACACCAGAATGGCCAACGGCCAGCAAACCACTAGCAGCAGGCACCACAGCAAGAACGTCAACATGAGAATTCCAGGCGGGGGATAGCAGGGGACTCGACCCTCTGTCAGCTTATTCGTCGGGGGAAAAGAAATCTTGGCCTGAATCCCGTGCGGGTTCGGGGCCTATCCAATAGTAGCAACCGATGCCAGTTAGGGCGTTCATCGGGTCAGTCGTTACGATCCTTACTCTCGTTCTCCCATTACTATGTTGAATCGGGCGGCGCGTTCGTTACGCGCCGGTCCTGCAGCACTCTGCGGTAACCTAGAGTTTTTCGTGCTGTTCGGTGGCTGAGTGAATCATGGCCGCCCCGGTCGATCGCGGTTCCGAACGTCGTGGATTCGATTTCCGACGTCGTGCCGTGACCGCGGATGCCTGAACTGACTCGTAGTGCCGGCAGCACAAATGTTGATCTTGAAGAAAGGAAACACCGCCATGGGGCGACGGATGATTATCTCGATGCTGGTGGCATTTCTATGTCTGGCTGTGCCGCGCGCTTACGCGCAACGCGGCCGCGGCGAAGGGCGCTCCGGCGGCGGACATTCTCCGGGCGGTGAGTGGTCCGAACGCTCGCATCAGGGAGGCAACCACGCCCAAGGGGGCGGTGCAAATCGCGAACGCACTGGCGGCAACTCCGGCGGAAAGGAACAGGGCTTCGCCGGTAAGAACGGCGCTAGCGTGAACGGTCGAGGAAATAATTCCAGCGCTGCGGCGGGCGCCGCGGCTGCTGAACGGCGCGGACCTCAGGCCACTGGCGCGCAAGGCGCCGCAGCGGGCGCTGCCGCAGCGAACAGGAACAACCCGACTGCCACCGGCAAACAGGGCGCAGCCGCCGGGGCGGCTGCCGCGAATCGCAACTCGCCGCAGTATTCAGGAGCACAGGGTGCGGCCGCAGGCGCAGCAGTTGCCAATCGCAATTCGCCACAGTTCTCAGGCGCCGAGGGGGCCACGGCGGGGGCGGCTGCCGTACGGAATTCGTTCAACAATCCCAGCCTCTACAACAGTCAATGGTACGGAGCGCACGCCGGCGCCTGGTATCCGCATGGCTGGACAGCGGGAGCGGTGTGGGGAACACCGACCTGGGGCGCGGTGGGCGGATATTACGGTGCCGGTGCGGCGCCAGTTGCGTACAACTACGGCGTGAATCCTGCGTACTCGAATGGCATGGTCACGATGAACGGTCAGCCGGTCGGTACGCCGGCTGAATACAGCCAGCAGGCGGCCGAACTGGCTGCTACGGGCGCCGGGGCCGAGGCGGCCAGTGGTGAAGACTGGATGCCGCTGGGCGTCTTTGCGATGGTTCGCAACGAGCAGCAGCATCCGCAGTTGATCCTGCAACTGGCCGTGAACAAGCAGGGCATCCTCCGCGGCAATTATACCGACGAGGTGACCGAGCACACTCAGCCCATCCAGGGTGCGGCCGATCCCAAGACACAGCGCGCGGCTTGGACGGTGGGGGACAACACGGAGTCGGTGATGGAGGCCGGCATGAGCGATCTCGCGCAAGGCGAGGCGCCCGCGCTGATTCACAAAAACGGCAAGACCGATCATTGGTTGCTGGTGCGTTTGGACAAGCCAGAAGGTC
This sequence comes from Pirellulales bacterium, assembly GCA_036499395.1. Taxonomy (NCBI): domain Bacteria; kingdom Pseudomonadati; phylum Planctomycetota; class Planctomycetia; order Pirellulales; species Pirellulales bacterium. Next base: position 264,218 of record DASYDW010000116.1, on the reverse strand, counting down.
AAACGGCTGACAGCCCAGCGAAGTAACGCTAGATTAATCGGGAATCGCCGTACGTTATTCGCTCGGGGCAGCGCTCGATCGAGCATGGCGCAAGTCGCGCTGTCGCAGCATCATGTTACGAAGGGAGTCGAAGCGTGATTCACGTATTACGATCCGTAGTGCGAGTTTCGAGATGTCTTGCCAGTGCCGCGCTCGTGATCGCGACGGCGCGAAGTTCTTTCGCACAAGGTGAGCGAGCACCGACGCCACCGTCCGGATCGCCCACGGCGACGCGCACCCTCGACGGAAAGTATCTGCCGTCGCAACCGCCGGTGTTCGGAGGCGTGATCAACATGAACGCCGTGGATTCGAGGCCGTGGTGGCCGCCCCGCGTGGTGCCCCCCAAGGGTGCGCCGAACGTGCTGTTGATCATGACCGACGATGTCGGCTTCGGCGCCCCCAGCACCTTTGGCGGCGTGATTCCTACGCCGTCTTTGGATCGCGTGGCCAAGATGGGATTGCGCTACACGCAGTTTCACTCGACGGCGCTATGCTCGCCGACGCGCGCGGCGCTGATTACTGGGCGGAATCATCACTCGGTCGGCTTCGGCCAAGTGTCCGAAATGGCCACCGGGTTTCCCGGTTACGACAGCATCATTGGGCCTGATACGGCCACGCTCGGCCAGGTGCTGAAAGACAACGGCTACGCCACCAGTTGGTTCGGCAAGAATCACAACACGCCGGCGTTTCAAGCCAGCCAGGTCGGCCCTTTCGATCAATGGCCGATCGGTATGGGCTTTGAATTCTTCTATGGCTTCGTCGGTGGTGATACCAGCCAGTGGCAGCCGAACCTGTTTCGCAACACGACGGCGATTTATCCCTACGTAGGCAAGCCGGAGTGGAATCTCACAACAGCCATGGCCGACGAGGCGATCGCGCATCTGCAGATGATCAGCGAGATCGCGCCGGACAAGCCGTTCTTCTGTTATTACGTCCCAGGCGGAACCCATGCGCCGCATCATGCCACGCCCGAGTGGATTGAAAAGTTCAAGGGCAAGTTCGACATGGGTTGGAACAAACTGCGCGACCAGATCTTCGCCAACCAGAAGAAGCTGGGCGTAATCCCGGCCGACGCCAAACTCACTCCTTGGCCTGACGAACTGAAGAAATGGGACGATCTGTCGGCCGAGGAGAAGAAGCTGTTCACCCGTCAGGTCGAAGTCTATGCCGCTTACCTGGCCTACACCGATCACGAAATTGGTCGCGTCATTCAGGCGGTCGAAGACCTGGGGAAACTGGATAACACGCTGGTCATTTACATCAGCGGCGACAACGGCAGTAGTCCCGAAGGCTCGCCGATCGGCACGCCGAACGAAGTCGCGCAGTTCAACGCGGTCGAAGTGCCGGTGCCGCTGCAGTTGGCGATGTTCTACGACAAGTGGGGTTCGGACAAGACCTATAACCATATGGCGGTCGGTTGGACCTGGGCTTTCGACACGCCGTTCAAATGGACGAAGCAGGTGGCGTCGCATTTCGGCGGCACGCGCCAGGGAATGACGATAGCGTGGCCGAAGCAGATCAAGGACGCCGGCGGCATCCGCAATCAGTTTCACCATGTGATCGACGTTACGCCGACGATTCTCGAATTGACCGGCATCAAGGCGCCGCAGATGGTCAACGGCATCGCGCAGCGGCCGATCGAAGGCGTGAGCATGACCTACTCCTTCGACAAGGCGAATGCCAAGGCCCCCTCGCCGCACAAGACGCAGTATTTCGAAATGCTGGGGAACCGGGGCATTTATCACGAAGGTTGGTATGCCAACACCACGCCCATCAATCCTCCCTGGAATCTGGGAGCGACCCCCAATCAGAACGTGATGAACAGCTACAAATGGGAGCTGTACGACCTGACGAAGGATTGGACGCAAAACGACGATCTGGCGGCCAGCCAGCCCGACAAGCTTAAGGAATTGCAGCAACTGTTCATCGTCGAGGCGGCCAAGTACCAGGTCTTTCCGCTCGACAATTCCCTGGCCACTCGCATGGTTTCGCCGCGTCCCAGCGCCACGGCCGGCCGCAATGTTTTCACTTATAGCGGTGAGCTGACCGGCATCCCGATGGGGGCGGCGCCGATGATTTTAGACTCCTCGTACACGATCACGGCCGAGATCGAAGTTCCGGCCGACGGTGGCGAAGGGGTGCTCGCGACGCAGGGAGGACGTTTCGGCGGCTGGGGATTCTATCTGCTGAAAGGAAAGCCGGTCTTCTTGTGGAACATGCTCGACTTGCGGCGCATACGCTGGGAAAGCCCTGCACAGCTGGCCGCGGGCAAACACACCCTGGAGTTCGCCTTCAAATACGAAGGGCTCGGTATGGAGACCCTGGCCTTTAACAATCGCAGCGGGCTGGGGCACGGCGGGCCAGGGACGCTAAAGGTCGACGGCAAGGTCGTGTCATCGCACAAGATGGAACACAGCATTCCCGTTGCTTTGCAATGGGACGAAACGTTCGACATCGGCGCCGATACGGGCACGCCCGTCGACGACAAGGATTACCAGGTGCCCTTCAAATTCACCGGCAAGCTGAGCAAACTGACGCTGAAGATCGACCGGCCGAAGCTGACTCCGGCCGACGAGAAACGCCTGACCGAAGAGAGTCAGCGCAGCAATCGAGCCAGTGAGTAAGCGCGGAAAAAGCTTATCGTCGCTCTTTGCGGCGTCAGTCGGCGGTGATGACCGCCTGATGAATCGCGTTCCAGAACGTCAGCCGCGACTCGAGCGCGGCCACGGCAGCCTGTTCGACGGTTTTCCAGCGCCCCGCAGCGGCTCCGCAGAGACTTTCGATCAAGCGATTGGCCATCGGGCCATGTTCGTCGCCATCGAGTTCCACGTGCCGCAGTAGGTAGTACCGGAACTCGTCGAGGTCATGGCCGACGCGGCCGGCGATTTCGTCGACGATTTTCTGGAACACGGCCGGCAGTAGATCTTCACGGCCGAAGGTGAACGTGGCGGCGATACGGCACACGTCACCGCTATCGATCGTCGCGAAAGTTCGACCGACAAATTCCTGGATAGCTGGTGCTATGCCGGCGGTCTGCATGGCGGCCGCGATGGTCTTGCCGGTGCGCAATTGCGCGAGAAAGTTGTCGATCGCTGATGTATCGGCGCCGAAGTTTCGCATCGCCTGGTGGTACAGCTCGTAGTGGCTGGCGAACCCGCCGTGGCCGTCTTCGTCGCTTTCCTCGGCCAGCACGATTTCATTGATCAGCCGACCACCGAGAGACGCCTGGTTCGGTATCCAGGGGATCGTGACGCAACAAAGCTGCCGCTGCAGTGCCTTCAGCAGGGACATGAAATCCCAGACGGCGAAGACATGATGTTGCATGAAAACCCGCAACGCCTTGGCGTGGCCCAGGTCGTTGTAGATCGGGTGGCGGAGCAGCGCCTCGCGCACGGGGGCGATCGCAGCTTGAACGGAGTCGAGGCCCACGAATTCGGGTTCCTTCGGGCGAGCTCCGCTGGCGTCTTTTCGGTCGCCGCCGGAGGGGGGTGGGTCTACCTGGGCCCCGTTGGGCGGGCGAGGCTGCGCGCACAAAAAAACTGGCAGGGTACGTCGTTGACGTAAACCCTTACCAGTTCAGCGAGGACGACGGGACTCGAACCCGCAACCACCGGATCGACAGTCCGGTACTCTAACCAATTGAGCTACGTCCCCGGGGGGTGAAACGGTGAATTATACCCCCGGGTTGACCCCTCGCAAGTCGCCTTGGTTCACTCGGGCCGAACTGCCGAAATGGCTCTGCGAGGCCCCTGGAACCTGGCGCGACAAGTTGTGAGGAAAATACCGTTTGCAACCGCCGCCAGGCGCCGCTGGTGACCTATCCTTTCACGGGTAAGAGACAAGGGGCGGGGCCGGGGCGCTCGCCAAAGCAGGAGTCATGTCTGATGCGGTTCATTTCGCACTACGTCCATTCGATGATGCTCTATTTTGATCGGCTCAACAGCCATCAATGGATGTGGGTGCTGTTCGGCATCGTGCTCTTGGGGCTGTACTGCATGCGTGGGTTTGGATCCCGCGCGAAGTATTAGGCCGGATTTTCCCCGCGGGTTATGGTGGGGACGAAGCAGCAATGATGCACACAGTGCATCCTACGAGCAGGCAGCTCGCGCGAAAAGAAGTCCGGCTTGGGCTACAGCACTTCCCGTCCGCCGGCGCGCATCAGGTTCGTCAGTACGCGACTGCGTCGTCCGACGCGGCGCCAGAACCATTTCCAGGTGTGCTTTTCCAGCGGGGCCACGGCCAGGTAAGCGCATAAAAACCGCAGTCGGTCAGTGCGAGTCAGCCACGGATGGGCTTCCATGCTCGTGGCCAGGCGGGCCAGGTTGCGCGCCCGACGCCGCTCGGTCAGCGAGCGAACGAAGCGCACGCCGTCCAAGTCGATCAGGTTGGCGGTGAGCTTTTCTCCTTGCCGCGCGAGCATCAGATTCTGCGCCTTCAGGTCGCGATGATCGACGTTCCAGGCGTGCATCCGCCCCAACATGCGTCCCAATACGACGGCCGTGTGGCGCGTTTCGCGGCGTCGTTCTGTCGAAGGCTGCGCGGCGACCCAGGCGGCGTAATCGTGCAGATGGTCTCCTTCGACCCATTCGGTGGCCAGGTAACTTTCCCAACGCGGTCCGCCGGTGCGCGGTTCGACGACCAACAGTGGCCGGGCCGTATCGATGCCTCGTTCGCGCAGTGCGTGTCCCAGGTGCCAAGCCCGCAGGGCTCGGCTGCGACGAAACAGGGCCAAGATCGCTTTGCGCCACAGGCGGTTGCACGAGCGTTTATACGCGGCCGGTGTCGGACGCCCTTCGAGCAGCATGGTCGTTTTCACCACCTGACTGCCCGAGCAGACCTTGATCATTTGCGCGTCGGGGGCGGCAAACGGGGCGTCGGGCTGGCTCATCAGCGTCAGCAAGTCGCCGCGGGCCAGGTCACGCACGGCGTAACCCATCGCGCTGGCGGCTTTGACGCGCGTGTAGTCGCGATTGGAACGCAGGCAGCGCTTGTCGCGCTCGCTGAAGATTTTGCGGGCGTGGGCCCGGCTGCGGCGCACGATCTCGTTGCCCGCGGCCAGCGGATCGGCCAGCACCAGCTCGGGGCGGCCAGCCAGGTAGGCCTTCCAGAATCGCCATCGTTCGCAGCGCGACGAACGGTCCAGCCACGCCGCGGCGAACATCGCCAGGCTGTCACGGCTGTGCGCCCAGGAGAGCGGGGGCGAGAACCACATTTTCGGCAGATCGATCAAATGTAGTTCCGGCAGCACGTCGGGGGAGGCCAGCGTATCGAGTCCGACCAACACGTTGCCACGATGAAAATCGGTGTGATAGACCCCCGCCCGATGCGCCGCTGCGCAAAGCTTGGCCAGGGCCAAGATGATGCGCGGCCGTAGGCGGGCTTGCTCCTGGGACGAGAGCTTAGGCAGGCACTCGTCGGCGTAACGCTCGAGCGTACAAGAATCGGCGATAGCCTCGCTGACGAAGTAGCTGTCGCGCACCAGGCCGCCTCGATAGTGTTCCCCCAACGCGATCGGTGTCACTGTAGGGACGTGTCGGCGGCGCACCTCCAGAGCGTTGCGCCATTCGCGGCGGGCGGCACTGCCGCGCAGCAGGTGCGTCAGGGCGTTCAAAAACGCCAGGACGCGGTAATGCTTGAGGAAGAACGATCGATGTGGCAGGTCGACGCGATAGACTGTGCGGTGCGAGGCGTGCTTGACGACATGCATCCGCCCCTCGGCCAGCCATTCATCCAGGCGTAGCCCTTGCGCGCCGATCAGCGTCTTGCGCCACTCGGGCGTAACGCTCCAGCGCACGCCATCGGCGGTTCCCCCGGCCAGGGCGGGCGGGGGGGGGTCGCTCAATAGGGCCTTTTCGGCCAGTTGTGATCCTTCCATGAATCACCGCGCTCTCGGAAGAGTATGCCCTCAATAGCTGGCTCGCGACCATCTGGGGCCCGCGGTCTACGGATCCCTCAGTAGATGCCAGCGGCGGGATTGTACCCGAAAGCGTCTCCCTGGCGCAGATCAGACTCGGCCAGCTCGCTATGCCCTAGTTTCTGGTGTATCTCGCCACGATGGTGGTACATAACAGCCAGGATATTCTCGTGCTGGCGCTTTATGCGAGCTAGCACCCGTTCCGGATACGGATGTCGATCGAGGATAAACGAATTGGGTGCCTCGCGGCGGGCCATCGCCAGGGCCTGATCCAGATCGGCCAGTGCCGGCTCGTATTCTCCCAGCAGAAAGTAGATATAGCCGCGAGTGTCGAGGTAATGCGAGTTCCGCCCCTCGCTTTCGATTGCCGATTGAATGTCTTGCAGCGCCTCGTTGAGTTCCACCCCGGCAATAGCGCGCGTGTAGGCGCGGCTGTTCAACAGGTGGGGTTCGAAGCGATGCAGTTGGATGGCCTTGGTCACGTCACGGATGGCTTCATCGTGCCGGTGCAACCGCTGCAGCGACATGGCGCGTAGCTCGAGCGCTTCGCTCGACTCCGGCGCCAGGGCGGTCACTTTGTTGAAGTCGCTGAGGCTTCCTTCAACGTCCCCCATTTCCAAACGCACCTGCCCGCGTCGGGCGAAAAATTCAGCAGACTTGTCGTTCCATGACAAAGCCCGATCCAGATCGCGCAGCGCGCCGTCCAGGTCGTCGCCCATTTGCTTTTGAAACGCATGGCCGGCCAACCAATGAGCGACGGCATTACCGAGCGGGACGCCCAGCTCGGCTCGAACCAGCGCCATGATCGCCGCGCCAACGGCCAGCATGACCAGTAGCGCGCGGATCGTGAACGTTCCGCGCCCGGCGCGGCGCAGTTTCGGGGCGAAGTCCTCAACCGCGCGAGGGGCGAAGTCTGGTGCGATCGGAAAGCCGTGCGCGTCGAGCCGAACGTCGGAAGGATTCATCGCTGTCGACCTGAGGCGAGTGCGTGCCAAGCCGTCGCCTGGCACGCGAAGATGTTTTTAATCGAGTCGTTTCTCATGCACGCTTTTCTGTCGCGTTTATCACGAGCGGCGGTTGTCACTCGGCCGAACATGCTGCCGCGGGTTGACCGTGGTTTACCAGGATCGGCGCCGCCCAAGGCTCCTGCCGTTAAGTTTACAGTATCCCTCGCCGTGACGGGCGGCAAGCCAACTTTTGCTCAGGAAATTGCGGCTCGTGCTGCCAACAAAAAAATCGAAAAGAACGTTGGTCGGACGTACTACAGTGGACCAGCAACCTCGCTGCTGAAAACGATCGTTGGGCGATACATTATGAGGCTGTTAGGGGCCGAGCCAGGTGCCTTGTCGACTTATGCCGTTTGACTAAACTGCGTGTTCCCTGACGGTCGGGTCCTGTTTGCCAAGGGAGCCGATTCGTCGAGCAGCGGATCGCGACGAGTATTGCCGCGATTTCGCCGTCCGAAAAGGTTTTGGCAAATCGCCGGAAAACGTCACAGAGAAAAGGGCCGCATGACGAACGAAGCTACCTCGGCAGGGACCATCGAGGTCTTGCGCCCTGATTTTCCGCGCGGCGAGTTCCGCGCGGCGATGTTCGATTTTGACGGAACGCTGTCGCTGATCCGCCGCAATTGGCAGGCGGTGATGATCCCCATGATGGTGGACGTGCTGGCCGAGACCGGCAGCGGCGAGTCGCGCGAGAAACTGCATGAGCACGTCGAAGAGTACGTCATGCGACTGAACGGCAAGCAGACGATCTATCAGATGATGCAGTTGGCCGACGAGGTCAAGGCGCGCGGGGCGACGCCCCGCGATCCGTTGGAATACAAGCATCAGTACCATGACCTGTTGTGGGCGCAAGTCGGTCAGCGCATCGACGCGCTGAAGCAGGGACGCGTCCCGCCCGACGATCTGACCGTGCCCGGCTCGCGCCGTCTGCTGACGCAATTGCGTGATCGCGGGGTGAAGCTGTATTTGGCCTCGGGGACGGACCTGAAATATGTCCGCGACGAGGTGGCCGTACTGGGATTGACCGAATTCTTCGGCGAGCACATTTACGGCGCGCTCGACGACTATCGCAGCTTCTCGAAGGCGATGATCATCGAGCAAATTATTAGAGACATGAACGTCGGCGCGCATCAGTTGTTGGCGTTCGGCGACGGCTTTGTTGAAATCGAAGAGACGCGCCGCGCGGGTGGGGTGGCCGTAGGTGTGGCCAGCGATGAAGAGGCGCGGCAAGGGATCAACGCCTGGAAACGCGAGCGTTTGATCCGCGCCGGCGCGGACATCATCATCGGCGACTATCGTCAGCAGGACGAGCTCTTGGCGCTGTTGGGGCTGTAATGAAAGCCGCGCCGCTCGTTTCGCTCGAACGTCTGACCTCGGTGCTGGCCGAGCTTCCCAAGCTGTCGATCGGCCTGGTCGGGGACCTGTTTCTCGATCGTTATCTCGAAATCGATCCCGAGATGAACGAACTGTCGATCGAGACCGGGCTCGAGGCTTATCAGATCACGCGCATTCGCAATAATCCCGGCGCGCTCGGCACGGTGATGAACAACCTGGCGGCGCTCGGCGTGGGACAGATGACGCCGGTCACGGTGCTGGGAGACGACGGCCAGGCGTACGATCTGCTGCGGGCGCTGGAACGCATGCCGGTCGACGCCGGCCACATCATTCGAGATGCCGATCGGCTGACGCCAACCTATACCAAGCCGTTGCGGCGCGCTGCGGACGGTGTCTGGCAAGAGTTGAACCGCATCGACCTGAGGAATAAGAGCGCCTTGGGGGCCGCCACGCAAGAGCGGCTGTTCGACGAGCTGGCCACGGTCTTCGCAGCGACCGATGGTTTGATCGTACTCGACCAGGTGAACGAAGAAGGGTGGGGCGTGATCGGGCCCGCAGTGCGCGAGCACTTGGCGCAATTGGCCGAAGCGGCCCCCGACAAACTGATGTTCATCGACAGCCGCGCGCATATTGCCCGATTTCGTCGCGGCACGTTGAAGCCGAACGTGCATGAATGCCTGGCCGCGCTCGGGCGACCTTCGACCGGCAGCGCTAACGAGCCAATCACGGCGGCTCGCGATTTTGCGCGGCTGACCGGCTGCCAGCTGTACTGCACGGTTGGGGAACGCGGCATCCTGGTGGCGGATACCACGGGCGATCCGGTGCTGGCCGATGGTTACCCGGTACACGGTCCGGTGGACGTGGTAGGCGCCGGCGACAGCGCCACGGCGGGGATCGTTTTGGCCCTGCTGGCGGGTGCCACACGGCTCGAAGCCGCGGCCGTGGGGAACCTGGTCGCGTCGATCACGGTCCAGCAGCTCGGTACAACCGGCACCGCCAGCCCGGCCCAGGTGCTGGCTCGCTGGCAGGCCGTTTACGGGGCCGCGTAGAATGGCGCGGCCCGCGATCTCGCGGCTTGGCGTGCGCGGGAATTCGCAACTCAGCCGTGTGTAACGTCTTGAGCGGACGTGTCGTAGCAGGCCGCTATAAAGCCCGCTTATAACGTCCCCGTTCGCTGGATCGGCAGCCGCCACGGCGGGGGGCGGTCGGCGCTCGTTGACGACTTGCCCGGCGAATCCTAACATCCTCGATAGAGAGCAAGCGGGCATATGCCGCAACATTGAACGCGGCGATACAAGGCGCATCTGTCACCTCAGCAGTGGGAAAGGGGGATTTGGCGATGCCATTGTTTGAAGTCGAGACCGAGTCGCACATCATCATTACCTGGGCGAACGATCAGGACGCGGCGGCCGCCGTCGTCCACGACGCCTATCCGCATGAACGAGTCCTGCGTCTGACGAAGCGTCCGCGCGATACTTGGGTCATTTCCAAAAGCGCGCTGGGAATCCCGAGTACGAGTGCCGACCTTTGTCATACGGCGCGCGACTGCCTGTCCAAGGCCGCGGGGGACAAGGTTCACGCCATCCGCCTGTACATGCACGAGACGGGTACCGATCTGGAACGTGCCCGCAAAGTGATCGAGTCGAACATGGTGATGGGCTGGTAAACGGCCCAACGCCTGTTGTGCGACGGACGCTGATAGCGAAGGTCGCTCTACGAACAATTGAATGCCGGAAGAATGACGAAGGACGAAAGCCCCGGCGGGCTTCGTCCTTCGTGTTTTTTTGCTCAGGCGCTGTGAGTTACTGGTTCGGCGATCCGGTCAACGGACTTTCAAAGACTCGTCATTCGCCGTTTTCGTCGCGCGGCTCGTTGGGAAAATATAAATCTCCGTCGCTGATGTCGGGGATGCCGACGACCAGAACTCGCATCCGCCCCTGCGCCCCGTGTACGACTCCGGGCGGAATGTGTACGAGCGAGCCCTGGCGCACCGGATGATCGACGCCATTCAGGCGGACGGTCCCTTCTCCCTCGAGCACGTAGTACAGTTCGGTCGCCACGCGATGGTAGTGCTCGCGCGCGCCGTCGATATCCACGGCATGAGCCCAGGCCGCGACGTTGGAGTCCTGCCGGCTGACGAGCAAGTGCCGCCAGCCGCAAGTGCTGCGCTCGCGCGGGGCCTCGCCTTCGTGACGAATGAGAAGTGCGGTGGATGGGGGCGGAATGGAATTCATCATTCGGACCAGTGTCTGGTGACTGAAAGGGCAGAGCCTAAAGGATAGCAAGGCGTCGCGCTTGAAACGAGAAATGTACCGATCGGCGTCGATTTATCTCGGTTCATGAAACTGCGAGGGCCGTCCGGAAGAGTGCTTCGTTAATTCTGTCTGCTGTTAGTTCGTCACTTTCCTAAGCATCGGCGGTTATCGATTGCAGATTCTTCTTGACCCGACGTTGGTATTTGCTACTATCATCCGACGTACGTCGCATCGACGTAGATAGCCGGAGGAACGCGGATGCGTCGGAAAACGCTGCACGGCCTGGGGGATTTGCAGGCCAAGGTCATGGAGTTCGTCTGGAAGCGTGGCGAGGCTACGGTGGCCGCGGTCGCCGAGCATCTCGGGCGGCGCCGGCCGATCACGTACACGACGGTGCTCGTGGCGATGCAGAAGTTGGAAAAGAAGGGATGGTTGGCCCACCGTGCCGAAGGGCGCGCTTACGTCTATCGTCCTGCACGGACGCGCGAAGCGGCCCAGGCGGGGCTGGTGACTGAGATGCTCGACGCCGTCTTTGACGGCGATCCCCAATTATTGGTGTCGCAACTACTCGATGCCCGGCCGTGGTCGGGCGAAGAACTGGCTCAACTGCGGCAACTGATCGAAGCGCGCCGCAAGGAGAAACGCCATGGGTGAGTTGTGGAATCTTGTGCCGGCCGACGGCTGGCGGCGCTTGGCTTTCGATGCGGCGTGGCAAAGTACGCTTATCTGTTGCCTGGGTTGGTCGCTGGCGTGGATTGTGTACCGCAGGCCAGCGCTGCGCGCGGCCGTGCTGCTGGCGACGAGTCTGCTGTGCGTCGTGGTGCCGGTGGCATCGTCGGTAGTGCGCTATGGGGGCTGGGGCATGTTGACGCCGGCCGAGCTAACGGAACCTGCCGAGCAGATCGGTTGGATTTACGAGGCCCCAAGCGGCGCACCGCGCCCCGTCATCCTGGAGTCGTCGAGCGTCGTCCGCGAAAACGTACGTGCTGCGCCGGAGCGAATCGATTGGCAATCTTGGACGTGGCTGGCGTTCGGTTGTACGTGGCCCGTTACCTCGTGCGTATTGGCCGTGCGGCTCGCTCGCAGTGCGGCGGCGGTGCGGCGCGCCTGTCGCGTTGGCGAGTTCTGTCAGGACGAGGCGATCGTGGTCGCGCTTGGGCGAGCGGCGCACATGATGGGCGTGCCGGCGCCAATTTTGAAGCTGAGTCCGGCCGTTGATTCGCCGGCGCTGGCGTCACCGGTCTTGGGCATGGGTGGCCATACGCTGCTACTGCCCGTGGCGGGCAACGAGCGTGACGATTGGTTTGTGATTTTCTGTCACGAGCTGGCCCACATGGCGCGGGGCGACAGTTGGAGCCGGCTGGCCGTCGAGATCGTTAGTGTCGTATTGCCGTGGCAGCCGTTGCTGTGGCTAGTGCGGCGTGATTTTCGTGCCGCCTGTGAAGAGGCATGCGACGATTGGGCGATCGCCGCCGGCGCGGATCCGGTGGAGTTCGCATCGATCTTACTTGATTTTGTTCCGCAGGCACGTCCGGCAGTGATGCTGGGGATGGCCGAGAGTATCTCGGCGGCGCGATCGCGCATTATGCGCCTGTTGGCCATGCAAGATGTGCCGCGGCCAGGGGTGGGACGTCTACTGGCTGTGATGGGTTGGGTGATTGCGGTGGCCTTGGCCGTTGTGCTTGCGCTTCTCCAAGCTGGGCGACCGTTGTGGCGCGGCACCGACCTGCCGCCGTGGGGGAACACGCCCATCGGACGAGCCATGGCGGTTAACAAGGATTTGCCATCGGATCGCCCGCTATTAAAACCCTATCTGGTCGATGCCCCCGACATCCTGTTGATCGATGCTGTGAAGGTTGTGCCCAAGGCGCCGTACCGCATTGAACCGCTTGATACGGTGAATGTCACGGTGTTGGGCACGCTGCCTGATCAGAATATCGCCGGTCCCTATTCCGTCGAGGCAGACGGCACAATCGCACTCGGGCCGGCATACGGCACAATCAAGGTCGCAGGTATGACATTGGACGAAGCTATCGAGGCAATCAAGAAGCAACTGAAGGGCGTCCTCTCGACCCCCGAAGTTTCTGTTTCGCTCGCCGAAAGTGCGGGGCAACAAGATATCGCGGGCGAGCATCTGATTGGGCCGGACGGCACCGTGAATCTGGGATCGTACGGCAGCGTCTACGTCGCGGGGATGACGATTCCAGAAGTGCGCGAGGCGATCGAAAAGCATCTCGAGCAATTCCTCGACAAACCGCGAATCTCGGTCGACATGTTCGCCTACAACAGCAAGTTCTATTTCATCGTCTCGGAGCGTGAGGGGATGGACAACGTCGTTCGTGTTCCTTGCACCGGGCATGAGCGGGTGTTGGATGCGTTGTCCCACGACCCGAATTTGCGACTGTCAGCGACCGGTTGGGTGTGGATTGCCCGATCGAAATCCGATCAGGAAAAGCCCACGATTCTGCCCGTCGACTGGCGGGCCCTTCTACGCGGCGAATCGAACCAGACGAACTACTGGATCGAACCGGGGGACCGGGTGTTTGTGCAGGAGAAGTAGAAGAAGGGTTGCACCACGGAGTGGAAGAAGTGGTCAGAGTGATGAGTGATGAATCAGGGAAATGCGGAGCGCGAAGTGATGAATGATGGGTGGAGATGGGACCTTCGCTCGGCGATTTACGGTAGGGTTTTTGCCCCTGTTCGCCACTGGTGACCGTAAAATCGTGGGTGATCGGTCATCGCTGCGGTAAAGAATGCCGCAGAATTAAAGAGGGTGTGTCGCGGACACACCCTACTAGGATGATCTGCCCGATTCTTCTCTGTGGCTCCGCGACTCTGTGGTGAACGATTGCTTATCGTGCGGCTGTGGATGGGGCAGCGTCGCTGGTTTGTTCGATGCGATAGAGGTGCGTATCGGTGCGCATGAACATCGCCTTTCCGGCGATCGCTGGCGATGCCATGATCCGCCCGTCGAGTTTGTTGCGGGCCACTTCGTGCAGCTTGTCGGTTGCTTCCAATACGACGCTATCTCCCTCTTCGGAGAAAAGGTAAATGTGACTGGCGTCGGCAATCGGACTGGCCGAGAAGTTTCCTCCGAGTCGCGACTTGAATCGCTCTTTCCCAGTGGCGACATCCAGGCAGGTGACGACTCCCTGATCGCTGACCATGAATAGATTCTGACCAACGATCACGGGGGACGGGTTGGCCGGCACCTGGTTCTTGACGCGCCACGCGACGTTGCTGTCGGCCAGTTTGCCGGAGCCGTCAGGGCGGATCGCCCACAACTGCGGCTTCATGTAACCGGTGTCGATAATCACCAGGCCATCGGCGAATAGCGGTCTGGGTACATTCGAAAAGCCATCGTATTCGATGTGCCATAGCTCGATGCCGGTCGCCACGTCGTAGCCGTACGCGCGGTCGGCGCCGGTGCTGACGATCTCCTTCTTGCCGGCGACTTCGATCACCAGCGGTGTCGAGTACGACTTGCGCTGGTCCGGCGCGGGATGCTTGGCGCCCGTACGATCGGTCTTCCAGACGATGTGGCCCGACCGTTTATCGAGCGCCACGATGTACTGAACGTCGATGCCGTCGCAATGCACGACCAGCAAATCCCCGACCAGGATCGGCGAGCTGCCGGGGCCCTCTTTGTGATCGACCTGCAACTCACGATTCGTCCACAGCGTTTTACCTGTCCGGCTGTCCAAGCACGCGGTGCCGTATGTTCCGAAATGAACCCACAGCCGGTCCCCTTCGATCAACGAAGTGGGCGAGGCGTAGCTGTTCTTGGCATTGATGCTTTGCGGGTCGTCGACTGTGAACACCTCGACATCGTGCAGGACGTTGCCGGTCGTCCGGTCGAGGCACATCGCGCGCAACGAATGTCCGTCATCGAGCGCGGTGGTCAGCCAGATACGGTTTTCGAGAATAACGGGGGACGACCAACCGCGGCCGGGAATCGGCACTTTCCAGTTGACGTTTTCCCCCTCGCCCCATTTCGTGGCCAGGCCGACGGCGTCCGTATGACCCTGCCCATCCGGGCCGCGAAACTGCGGCCACGATTCGCCGGCCGCGGCGATCCGCGCGGCGAAGGCCAGGCAGAGTATCAGGCAGAATCGCATCACGAGAAGAACTCCGAAAAAACATCGGCAGGCTGCAAGGCAGGCAAGTGGGCGGACGTTTAAGGATACCCTCGACGTTGCGAATACGCCAACCTCGCGCCTTTTTGGTAGTGCATTAGTCTGAAATCAGTTTTCGCGTCTTTTTGTAGCCGCACAGAAGCAATCGTTGATATCTCTTGAAGTTCTAGGACGCGCCGCTGGACAGGCGAAGCCTAAAATATGGGCGACGCGAACAGGTCCTCTTTGTCAAAACTGCATTAAAGAACTACGTGAGATCGTATAGTCGCCCCTCCCGCCAGGTATGATGGGGGGATGATCTCCGCTTTCAAGTATGCGTTGGCCGGTGCCCTTATGGCGATTGTCCTGCTGCTGCTTCTGTGGGATGGCCTCTGGTCGAACAGTATCTCGACAGAACGTGCCGCGCTGCTCGTCGGTACGATAATTTCCGTCTGCGGATGGCTCGGCTGGAACCGCCGTCGGAGTGACCGCCCGTGCCAACCGCCCGAAACCCGCAATTCAAACTGACGCACTACCGCCTTTTTGCGGTCTGGCGCGCATGGCATACGCCCGCGAATTGACGTTTCGGTCCGCAGATTTCGCAGAGGAACGCAGATTTGAAGAGTTGTTGTCGCGCCGGCTCGTGCGGCACAGCGGACCGGCAACGGGGCTTATTCAAAATCTGAGAGATCTACGCAATCTGGGGATCGTCTTTCAGTCCAGGTCGCGAGCCGAAAGTTACTTCTTCCCTTTCGGGTCGAGGTTCTGCTTCAGCTCTTCCTTTTCGACCATGCTTGATACGCCGTCCGCTGGGACGTCGCCGTGGGCCGCCCAGACGAGCGCATTCAGAATCAACTTGCGGAAGTAGTCGTCTCCCCAATTGATATGGAAGTGGCCGCCGGTGAAGCCGAATCCACGGCCGCCGTCCGGACGTTCGACGGCCCAGGCCAGAACCTCTTCACGCCCCGGATGTTCTTTGGCCGCTGGCGTACCGCGGATGCCATCCACCGGAGTTGCCGAGACAATCGGGATCACTCCTTCCATCTCGGGGCGGAAGCGCATGTTGAAGTACCATTCGTCGCGAGCCTTGAAAGGCTTCACGCCGCGCGTGATCGGATGATCGGGCAATTGCTTGATGTCAGCGACCCAGTGCGGATTGATCGAGTAGCCGGTCTCGTAGTAGCCGCCGATCCAATCGATCAATTCCGGCCCGCCGCGATCCTTCGGTACCTCAACGGCATAATGCACGCATACCAGGCCGACTCCCTTGGCCATCAGCGCACGCATTTGGGCCAGATTCTCATCGCGAATCAGCGGATGCCCCGATCCGCCGTCCATATACAACATGATGGCGTCCGCACCGTCGAAAGCATTCCGATCCTTCGGCCAGCCGTTTAGATGCGCGTCGCACTTGATGCCTGGCACCGCGTCCAAGCATTTTTTCAGTAGCAACACACCGGCATTGAATTCATGATCTCCGCGACCGTGGCTGGGCGTGCCCGCGACGAGGACGATCTTCTTATCAGCGGCGTTTGAATTCTGGGCCAGCGATGACGAGGCGCTGGCGAGCAGCGCCAATCCGGCCACCAGCAGCATGCGCCGGCCCATGCGGGTTGGGCGCGGACGTGTCCATGAACAATCAGCGTGGGCGGAGGACGGCAAAATGGTCATGTGTGGTTCATTCTCAGGTGAAAAGAGACGGCCAGAAAACAGCGAGCGTGGCCGCTATCTTACACCGCGAATGATGCCAAATGAACCGGGCACCGAGTGAACCAGGCGCGGAATGTATCGGGCGCGGAGGGCCCAATCACTAGGTTCGGCGCGGCGACCGCGAGGGGGCCGGTCGTGAACCGCGCGCCGCGGGTTTTTTGGCGGGGGCTGCCGGCTGCGAGTCCGGATCGGCAGCCGCCGTTGGACGCGCTCTTGATGCCGAGGGTGCTAGTTCGGCAGGCGCGCCTTGCTCGCTCTGTGGTTGTTCGAGTTCGGGTTCAGTCCCTGGTTGCCCGATGCCACGAATCATCACAAAGCTTGGGGCGACTTCCGGGCCGGGGGGCAGCCGCAGGCATTCCGGCTTGTTCGTCGCTGGCTCATCGAGATTTTCCAGATCGTGCGGCGCAATGTGATCAGGCGCTTCGCCCAGTGTTGCTGCGATCGGCTTTGCCTGTGTTACGTCGCTCGGGGGTGCCTCGGGATTCAGCGCATCGACGGGGGGCGCCTTTTCGAGCGGCGGTTTCTTCGGCGTCCCCTTCTTGGACGATGCTTTGCCGGTCGTCGCCTTCTTGGAAGTTTGCGCGGCCCGATTCATTTCCGACGGTGCGACGCGCGACAGCTTCGCACTACCGGACGTGCCCTTGGGCTTTCGCACTGCCGTGTTCGGTGTGGCTTTCTTCACTTTGCCCGGCGCCGCGGGCTGCCGATCGATTTTCTGTGTCGCGTTGATCGGTGGGGCAGGGGACGGTGGCGCTTTCTTCGCGGCTGGCGGCTCGACCCAGCGTACGACCGGTCGATCAGCGGGCGGTGCGCTTGCTTCACTCGGCGCGGAGGACGCGCGACCGCGCGTGGTGGCGGCCGCGACCGGCGACACCGTTATCGCGGTCAGCAGTACCAGGGCGTGCGAAAAATAAATCTGCGTCGAGGTCATGGCATCCCAGGCCGACCGGCGAATCGATCAATTCCCACCGGCATCGACCGCGTCACGTTTCATGCCGCTGTAACACCGTTATCAAGAGAATCGTCGCTGCGCCGTGAACGCATGAGCGCGACGATGGGCGCCGCAACAGACTATCAGTCCGCGAGTCCGAAAGTTTCGCCACAGCGCAAAACCGTTAAATCGGGACGTCAGCCGGGTGGGGAACATGCGCCGCACATCGCGCAGAATCGTGAAAGTCAGGTCGGCCCTGGGTGACAAGCCACTGGACCAAGAACTCTGCGATCGCCATGTCTGACGGCGATTGCCGGATCGCTCAGGCGTTCTTGTGGCGCGCCAAGAATTGCCGGATATTTTCGGCAATTTCTTCTCCCTTGTCTTCCTGCAGAAAGTGAGCCGCGTCGCGGATCGTGATGGCCGGTTCGTTCTTGGCCGTGGGAATCAAGCGGCGGAAGAACTCGTCGCCACCGGCCGTGATTGGGTCGCTGTCCGAGAACATCACGAGCGCCGGTTTGTTCCACTTCGCGAGTGCCTCGCGCGTTCGTTGCATAACGGGGGCTGCTTCATCCGTCGGCGCGATCGGCACCAGCAGCGGAAACTTCGCCGCGCCGGCCTTGTACGTGGCATCCGGAAACGGCGCCTCGTATGCGGCCACGATTTCGTCCGAGGGTTTCGATTTCGTCGCGCCCTTGATGACAAAGCCGACGGGCAGATCGGTCATCGTTTCGGCGAATCCACGCCAGGCCGCGAACGCCGCGGCGCTTTTCTTCGCGGCCTCGGTCTGGGGTGCTTCGCCTGTCGGCAATCCGGTATTCATGATCACCAGTGCCGCGAAACGGTCGGCCATCTCGACGGCCAGCGGCAGTCCAATCAGGCCACCCCAATCCTGGCAGACAAGCGTGATGCGCCGCAGATCGAGCGCTTCGATGAAACCGGCCACGGTGTCGTGATGAAAAGCGTACGTATAGTCGGATCGTTCGGTGGGCTTATCCGAACGGCCGAAGCCCAGCAGGTCCGGCGCGACGACGCGATGCTCGCGCGACAGAGTTGGCACCATCTTGCGATACAGGTAGCACCACGACGGTGCGCCGTGCAGGCACAGAATGGGATCGCCGTGCCCTTCGTCGAGGTAATGCATTCGCAGCCCCTTCACCTCGACGTAATGTGGCGAGTAGGAATACCCCGGCAGATTTGTGAACCGTTCGTCGGGCGTGCGCAGAACCTTCATCGCGTATCTCCTGTTCGTGTGTGCGTGCGAGGCGGCTAGCTCGGCTACCGAAATCATTTCTTAAGCAGGATCGTGACCAACACCGTGGCGTCCTCGACTGCTGAGAGCGAGTGGGGACAGCCGCCGGGCAGCCCCAACATCTCGCCCGCACGCAGTTCGTGCGAACGATCGCCGGCGGTGAATTCGATCTTTCCTTCCAGGCATTGCACCGTGATCTCGCCTGGCACCTGATGTGTGGGGATCTTTTTGCCAGCCGGCATCACCAGGCGGATCAACTCGAGCGATTCTGTTGTCAATAACGTCGACGTCGGCGAAGTCGCAATGCCGTGCCCTAGCGGACGAACGTCGATTACCTGATTCAACTGTGCGCGAGGGAGTGCCATAAAGATTGCCTAGACGTTCGGTATAATACGAGCATGATTGAGGAAGACCGCCGAAAACTACTTCTCGACATTATTCACGACTACCTCCGTGAAGCGGATCGACTTTGCAAGCAACTAGCAATCAAAGCGGGGACCAGAACTCTCCTGGCTGCTTGGCGTTCGCAACAAATCCCCAAGGACGGTGAGCTTTCAACGGGCACATCGTACTCGTTTCATGGTATCGGGGTTTGTTTCGAATTTGACGGCTTGATAGTCGATGTTGACTTCGCGAACGATGGTGAGTGGGACGCATTTGATACATGGCGATTGCATCTGTTTGCCAGGGGACGTGCGACATTTGAGTCAATTCAGGATTTTTTTACGTTAAAGGAATACCTGAACCAACTCGAGGCTGACGGGTTGATCAAACGCGCGGGCAGAACTGAACAACTATTTATGCTAGTCGTGGATTCGTAACCAATATCGTCACCTATCCAGCTTCGCCACGCGCACCAGCAGCTTGCCGAAATTCTTTCCCTGCATCAGCCCGATGAACGCCTGCGGGGCGTTCTTCAAGCCGTCGACGACGTCCTCGCGGTATTTGATTTTGCCTTCCCGCACCCAGCGACCGAGCGCGGCGAGCGCCTGCGGGTATTGATCGTGGAAATCGAACACCAGAAATCCTTCCATCCGCGCCCGCGATACCAGGATCATTCGGCCGGGCCTGGGGCCGACTGCCGGTTTGTCGAGGTTGTATTCCGCGATCATGCCGCAGACGGGGATTCTGGCCCGATGATTCAGATTGCGCATCGCGGCGTCGAGAATCTCGCCGCCGACATTTTCGAAGTAGACGTCGACACCGTTGGGGCAGGCCTCGCCGATCGCTTTCGCAAGGTCCGGGGCGGTCCGATAGTTGACCGCCGCGTCGAAACCGAGTTCGTCGCGGATGTAGGCTGCTTTCTCGTCCGAACCAACAATGCCCACGACGCGGCAACCGGCGATCTTCGCGATTTGCCCAACGACTGCTCCCACGGCGCCCGAAGCTGCCGAGACCAAGACGGTTTCACCGGGCCGGGGCTGTCCGATTTCGAGCAGTCCGAAGTAGGCCGTCAGTCCCGGCATGCCTAAGACGCCTAGGGCCGTTGAAATCGGCGCGAGCTCGAGATCGACTTTCGTAATGCCAGCCCCGTTGCTGATGGCGTATGTTTGCCAACCGAAATTCGGTCCGACGACAAAATCACCGACAGCAAACTTTGGATGGCGCGACGCCTCGACGCGTCCCACGCCGCCGCCGACCATTACTTCGCCCGGTTTGACAGGCGTGGCGTAACTCTTGGCATCACTCATGCGCCCGCGCATGTAAGGGTCCAATGACAAGTAACCGACGCGAACGAGAAACTGCCCGTCGGCCGGCTGCTCGATCGGTTGTTGTTCAAGCCGGAAATCACTCTCCTTGGGGTAACCGACCGGACGTGTGGCCAACAGAATACGCTCGTTCATGGCAGTCGACACGGCGAAGCTCCTCGGGCGGCGAATAAAGTCTGGCGGTGCGGATTGCACCAAGGGGAAATGCGCCCACAATCTAGCCGACAGCCGCGCGGCTGCAAGCGAGTCGACGACACACGCTGCCGCGACGGTCCACAATCACGTTTTCCTGGCCACGCAATTGCCTGCCATGACGCAATTCCTCGATATTCATCTGGCCACGGACGACGAGCGCTGCCGCGCACACGAAAATTGCCACGATGTCTGGTCGCTGGGGCTGACACTGACTGAACATGTGGCGCGACGTGAGAAGTCCGCACTGCATCGTCGTGCCCACTGGATCGTCGGCTGCTTGGGCGGAAAGGTCGTGGCCGCGCTTGCCAGTCATCCCGTGCGCTTCTGGCTGCACGGGCGAAGCTTCCCAGGCATTGGAATTGCCTCGGTACATACGCTCGATGCTTATCGCGGCCAGGGGATCGCGCCGCGCATGATTCGCTGGGCGGAGTCGCACGAGCAACAGGCCGGGGCTCGCATCAGTACGCTCTTCTGCGATATCGATCCGCGCTATTACGAGCGATTGGGCTACACGCTTTGCCCGGCGCACATTGGTTGGGCGAGCACCGACAGTGCAAACCCTGGGGTGAACGCGGTGGCAGGATGGCGGCTGGTCGCGGTGCCAGCCGGCGAGGAATTCGCCCGGCGCGTTCCGCGGCTCGCGAGCTTATACGACAGTGATCATGGGCAGCGCCCTTTGGCCGTCGACCGAACGGCCGATTATTGGGAGCATCTGGCCGCCCGGCAGCCGACGGCCGAACATTTTTGGCTTCTCGATCCGACCGGCCAGACGGTGGGATACGCCTGGCTGCGGCAGGCCAAACTGGACCTGCTGATCGACGATCAGGCCGTTTTAGCGGGGGACGCCGAGCGACGCGAGAAGCTGTTTCGGCTGGTAATCGAAATGGCAAAGGGACGGGCGTTAACCCGAGCGGGGGGATGGATGCCGAAAGCCTCGCCGGCGGAAGCTCTGTTTGCCATTTCTCGCCGCGAGGACGAGATCACGATGGTCAAATCGCTCGATATGAGTCTGTCTTTCGACGGGGCTGCCATCGAGTCGGCGGATTGGTGGCAAGAGATCGATCACGTTTGACATCGTTCCCCACCCCCCGAATGTGGCTAATAAATTCGGAATATCTTCGCACAAATCTTTACAACGCCCGCGGTGCGTATTAGACTCGGCGTCATTGAATGCCAGCATCGCGCTTGAGCATTCTGCCAGTCACACTGAGTAGCTAATGCATTCTCGCTAAGAATCGCTTCCTTGCTCGTGGGTTGAAAGCCCGCAGGCGACCCCGCGGCTAACGCCGCTTTTCCGCGATTCTCATAGCCTTCCTTTCCTTGGTCTGAACGCCGCGTTTTTTCGTGCGCGCGTCTGTCCCAGGGAACGACCAACAAAGTTCACGGTGCGCCGTTTTATGCACCGACACCATAGCTTCGACATCAAGACCGGCCGTTTCGAACAGCCAAGAGACAACAAACTATCAACGGGAAAAACGCATGAATCGGGGCATTTCGCGTAAAACGATCAGCATTCTCTCGGCATTGGCCGTGGTGCTGTCGATCGTTGCTACTGCACAGGCGACGCCGCTCTCGACGCTCCTGGCCCCGGGGCAGAGTATTGTCGTCGGCAGCCTGACGTTCGATGACTTTACCTACCTCGGCACCGGCGACATGCCCACGGCCGCGAATATTAATGTCGCTCCATACACGACGGGTGACGCTGGCTTGACGTTCCAGGGCGCGTTCCTCGATTTCGCGGGGGGCAGCGGATCCAACGGCACGATCGGCTATCGCGTGACCTCGGCTGCGGGCACGGTGATCTCGGATGCCGCGTTGTTCGGCAACCCGAACGTGGTCATCGGCCCTGGCACGATCACGGTTGCGCAGTCGTTTACGCCGAACGTCGGAGCGCTCAGTATCTTCAGTAATTCATCGCCTGGCCCGGTCCAATTGACTGACAGCACGGCGCTAAGTTCGTCCGTGACGAGCGTGACCGTGCAAGATCTCTTGCAGGCGTCCGCGACCAACGGCGCGGCAACGTTGTCCTTCTTCACGCCGACCTTTCACGTGACGCGCGTTCCCGAGCCGGCCAGTGCGCTGCTGTTGGCCCTTGGCGTTTTGGGAGTAGGTGTCGGACGTGTGGTCCGCCGCAATGTAAAAAGCCAAGAGACTTGTAAGTAAGATTTTGAGAATCCCATCGGTCGCTTGGCAGTTGCCGAGTTGGCTGAAAGGATCCCTAAAATAAGAATTTGAGAATTTTAGGGATTTTGCGATACCTTTGCTGCGAAGCGGTGATTATAGTGGGGTGAGGTAAACGCCCTAGTTCTCGCTTCGGCGGTTTTTGCTGTAAGAGTTTTTCTTCGACGGTCCGTTTTAAGAGTTGCTAATGCTCTCTCGCTGAGAATCGCACCAAGTACCGGAAGCAATTCCGTGACTCGGTTCTCAAGCGATTCTCTCGGGCACCGTCACCCGATCAATTTTCTGCCGCGACTTTGCTTGCGCATTTCTATCGCGCTCGCCGAAACACGGTACGACAAATCTTGATCGTCTAACGGCGCGAAATCCAACCGCTCGCCCTTCACACGGCGCTCGACGGACTTCGCTTTTTGCCCGCCCAAAGCCGTCAACGTCCCGTCGGCACCACTTCGGGTCATGACGTCCTCAGGTCGAGAGAGATACAGAGGCTTTTTCGATATCCACGAGAGTTCGCACTACGATTTGCACCCGAGAACAGAGACGCACATGACTTTGCAACGCACCTTCACCCGACTGCTGGCTTTTTCGATCATTTTGATCGGTGGCGCCGGCATGGCCCGAGCCACGATGTTGTCTGACCTGCTCAACCCGGGACAAACCATCCAGGTGGGCGATTTGCTGTTCAGCAACTTCACGTATTTGCAAACCGGCGACATGCCGACGGCCAGCACCGTGAACGTTACGCCGTTCACATCGCTCGCCGGCGACAACGGCCTGATGATCCAGGGCGCCTTCACCGACCTGCCGGGCAATGCAGGTTCGGACGCGCTGGTGACCTATCGCGTCACCGAGTTGACCCCCGGCGTTACCATCACGTCTGCCGCGCTCGCGGGAAATCCCAGCGTTGTCGGTGGCAGTGGTATCGTGTCGGGCACGGAGAGCTTCCTGCCCACCAACACGACCGACACGATGAATATCTTCTCCGGCAGTCCCGGCTCGACACAGTTGAGCAACAGCCTGTCGTTCGGCCCGGGTTTCACCTCGCTCGACGTGCAGAACAGCGTGCTGGCTTTCGCCATCGATGGCGCTCCGACACTATCGTTCTTCACGCCGACGTTCCACACCGTGTCGAATCCGATTCCGGAACCGGCCAGCGTCACGCTCGTCGGGATGGCTGTCGGTACGCTCGCCTGGCGCCGCATTCGCCGCAAGCGTTCGTAGTATGAATTGCAGAACGTAACTGTTCGGGTCGTCGTTCAAGCAAGTCAACCGTGCAAAAAACCTAGCCCGCTGTGCCAGTCAGGGAGAACATCCCTGGCGGGCACTGCGGGCTAGTGTGCGTTAGGGGGCACGGCGTTAGCGGCTAATTTAGTTAATTGCCAACTAACCGTGGATAACCGTCGCCTGACTGCTATACGAAGGTATTGATCAGGTTCTCGATCATTTCCTGCCGGCCACTAGTGTTCGGCGTGGCATCCCCCTTCTTGAGCATGTACGCCTCGAGCGATTTGAAGTTGGCCTTGCCGGACTCGATCTCGGCGCCCACGCCCGAGTCCCAACTGCTGTACCGGCTCTTCAAGAGCTCGTTCAAGCGGCCATCGGCCCGAATCGCCGCGGCGATCTTCAACCCACGGGCGAAGGCGTCCATTCCGCCGATGTGAGCGTGGAACAGATCGACCGGCTCGAAGCTTTCTCGCCGCACTTTGGCGTCGAAGTTCAACCCACCCTTGGTGAAACCGCCGTACTTCAGCAGCACCAGCATGATCTGCGTCGTGAGATAAATGTCGGTCGGGAATTGGTCCGTGTCCCAGCCCAGCATCAGGTCACCGTAGTTGGCGTCGACCGAGCCGAGAAAGCCCTGCATCGCGGCATATTCCAGTTCGTGGTGCATCGAATGGCCGGCCAGGGTGGCATGGTTGGCCTCGATGTTCATCTTGATGTGCTTCTCCAGGCCGTAGGCGCGCAAGAAGTTGATGCAGGCCGCGACGTCGAAATCGTACTGGTGCTTGGTCGGTTCCTTCGGCTTTGGTTCGAAATAGAACTGCCCCTTGAAGCCAATTTGGTCGGCATAATCGACCGACATGTGCATAAAGCGGGCCAGATGGTCGACCTCGCGCTTCATTTCGGTATTCCACAGGTTCTGATAGCCTTCGCGGCCGCCCCAGAACGTGTAGCCATCACCCCCCAACTCCTTGGTGACTTCCAGAGCTTTTTTGACCTGAGCCGCGGCAAAGGCAAAGGCGTCGGCATTGGGGCTGGTCGCGGCGCCGTGTACGTAGCGAGGATTGCTGAACAGGTTCGCCGTTCCCCATAGCAACTTGATGCCGGTCCGCTGCTGCTCTTCCTTCAGCACCTTGGCCACGGCGTCGAGGTTCTTGTTCGACTCGGCCAGTGTTGCCCCCTCGGGCGCTACGTCGCGATCGTGGAAGCAGTAGAAGGGGACCCCCAGCTTTTCCATGAATTCAAAGGCCACGCGGACGCGGTTGATTGCGTTTTCGACGGAATCAACCGGCGCTTCCCAGGGGCGTACGGCCGTGCCCGGCCCAAACGGATCCGCCCCCGCACCGCGGAAGGTATGCCAATAGGCGACGCTAAAGCGGAAGTGGTCCTTCATCGCCTTCCCCTCGACGATCTCGTCAGGGTTGTAATGGTGGAAGGCGAGCGGATTCTTCGAGGTGGGGCCTTCGTAGCGGATCTTCGTAATTTCGGGGAATGCGGCCATGGGTGGGTTGCTCTCGTCTCTAGAAAATCGTGCAAGTAACGGTCCATCTCGGGCCTGCTCGCCCGAATCGAGCCCCCATCGTGCCAAACCGAGGCCGCGCAGGCAATCGCCCCCCCGCGGGTTTTTGCACGCTCGTTTCGTGGTCTCGATGCTATTGGTAACCTCGTTACACGGCTTCCTGGCACGGCGCTCCGCGTTTGCCCCGTGCTTTCGATCGGGATAAATTGGACCAACGTTTGCGGGGCGTTGCCGCGCTGTGCTATCGCATGGCGACCATGCGCTCGCGCGCAACATTCGGAGACTTGCAGCATGGCCGTCGACACGAAGAAAGTCCGCGGACGCCGCCGGCTCCGCTTTCATTCTTTCGACGAAATGCTGGCCGAAGCCGAGGCGTTGGCCGCTGCCGGCGAAGTGACTTCGCTCGGCAATTGGTCCGTCGGGCAGACGCTCAAACATCTGGGCGTGGCCATGGAAGGGTCGATCAACGGTTCTGGCTTCAAAGTTCCTCTGTGGCTCACGATCGTGGGCCGGATCTACGTTAAGCGATTGTTGCTCAATGGCCCGTTTCCCGCCGGGTATAAACTTCCCGCGTCCGCCGGCAAGCGGCTGATTCCCGATCAAACGTCTCCGGCCGAAGGCATGGCGGCGCTCAGCCAAGGCCTCGAGCGGTTGCGCAGCGAGACGGCCCGCTCGCGCCATCCGGTTGCCGGCCCACTGACGATTGAGGAATGGGACCGCTTCCACCTGCGCCACGCCGAAATGCACATGAGTTTTTTGGTGCCCGAGGGGGAAGCGGCATCCACCGGCGCGTCTCATCTGTAGAATCTGCGGATGAATTGCCGAGCGTGGCCTGCCGCATGGGATGCGCATTCCCACGAGCTTGGGCCCGGTCCCTGTTTTTGCTGCTTAGGAATTGCCATGCCGGACGCCGAGACTGTCAGCCCACGCCCGCGCGACTTGGACGTCTGGCATATTCGCCGGGCATTAGCGATCGCGGAGCAGGGGCGCGGTCTGGTCGAACCGAATCCGCTGGTGGGATGTGTCGTCGCGCATCGCGCTGAGATCATCGGCGAAGGGTTTCATAATCGGTATGGTGGTCCTCACGCCGAGGTGATTGCCTTGTCGATCGCCGGGCGGCGTGCGAAGGGCGCGACGTTGTACGTCACGCTCGAGCCGTGTTGCCACTTCGGCAAGACGCCCCCCTGCACGCGGGCCATCCTCGACGCAGGCATCGCGGAAGTCGTCGTTGCGCAGCAAGATCCCTTTCCCCAAGTCAGTGGCGGCGGTGTCGCCGAGCTGCGCGCTCACGGCATCGACGTACATGTCGGCGTCATGCAAGCCGAGGCCGAGCGCTTGAACGCGCCGTATCTAAAGCTGGTCAAGCATGCCCGGCCGTGGGTGATCGCGAAATGGGCCATGACGCTTGACGGGCATACCGCTACGACCAGCGGAGCGAGCCGCTGGATTTCGAACGACGAGTCCCGGGCCGTCGTACATCAATTGCGCGGGCGCGTCGATGCGATCATCGTGGGGCGCGGCACGGCCACGACCGATGATCCGCTGCTGACGGCCCGGCCGGCCGGAGCACGCGTTGCCACGCGCGTCGTGCTGGACTCGCAGGCGGCGCTTTCGCTTGAGAGCCAATTGGTGCGCACCACGTCGGACGCGCCGGTGCTGATTGCCGCCGCGAGTGCCGCGCCGGCCGCCAATGTCGCCCGCCTACGCGACGCGGGTTGCGAGGTGTTTTTGTGTGCCGGCGAGACGACGCAGGAGCGGCTCGATGCTTTGCTTGCCGAACTCGGGCGGCGGCGGATGACGAACGTCCTGGTCGAAGGGGGCGCGACGCTATTGGGTTCGCTTTTCGACGCAGGTGCCGTGGACGAGGTGCATGCCTTTATCGCGCCGCACGTGTTCGGCGGCCACGGTTCGCCATCGGCGGTGGGGGGCATAGGGGTACAGGGACCGCCCGCGGCCTGGTCGCTCGAAGAACCGGCCATCGAACTGCTCTCCGGCGACGTTTACGTACACGGGCACGTGCGAAAACGGGCACTTTAGCCGACGCGCGCAATCAAGACGGCGTGCCCGTCATGCACAACCCGGCAGGTCGCGGCTGCTTAGCGTACGCGTGAGTAGCTGCTTTCTATTCAAAGGAAAACCATGAGTCCCGAGTAGGAGAGTGTCGGTAGAATTCCTTGTAGTCGGCCGGAAGCGCGCGTGGTGTGTCTAGCTGCCATCCTGCCGCCATGTTCGTGACATCCGCTTCCGGGAACGATGCTGCCATCGATTCGATGTCTTTGGCGTCTGAATAAGTAAAAGGATTAATGCAGACCGTTGCGACAGGTTCGTCGCCAAGCCACTTTCTCCAGAAGGGGATTGTCGGCCAGCGAAAACTTGGATCTTGCTGTCGTTTCTCTGGTGTCAGTACGCCGAAAAGCCAGCTTTTGGGCGGAGAACTGTAGTCCCTAATCAAGCGTTGCCGCTCTCGGATGAAGTGGAGTTCCCATGCCAGCCAAAAGGCCAGGAGCGTCACCACCACGAGCAACGATCGCAGGCCGAACTGGAACCAGCGGCGGCGCGGCAAGATAGGCGATTCCATAGGATCTTCCATCCCGTAACTACGGTGGCACGTCTACTCGGATCTCGAGACGTGGCCGAACAGCCCGGCATCATAGCGGCAGTGGATCGTAACTAGCCGCTGGTCTCTGGCTTACGAATCTCGCACCAGTAATTGTACTCGGCCGCGAATATCGCAAAAACCGCTTCCAGGGTTGCGAATACACTACTCATCCCCCGACCGTGTTTGGTGGCAGATGTGCCCGGCGCGGCGGATGATTATCCTATTAGATGCGCTCTGCGGACGAATTGGATTTGCTTGCCGCCGCGCGCCCCTCCTCATACAGCCTGCCGAGAAACGACACGATGCAAACTCGACGATCGAGAAAAGATTCTGCCGGCGCCGACGACCTAGAGCGGCGGACCCGTGGCGCGGGATATCCTTTGCGACGCCTTCGAACTCGTGTGGCGATTTTCTCGTGCGCGATGGTGGCTTGCACTGTTTTTTGGCAAACGCCGATCAATGTGAATACGGCGCAGGCCGCTGATGCGCCGAAGACGATCGAGGACGAAGATTTTTCGGCCGAGCTGCCGCGAATTCCATTTGTCGAGTCGCGTGATGCGGTCGGCACGTTTGTCGTCGCGCCGGGCTTTCACGTCGAATTAACCGCAGCCGAACCGTTGGTTGAAGATCCGATCGCGCTTGCGTTCGATGAGAACGGCCGGCTGTTTGTCGTCGAAATGCAAGACTATTCGGAAGACGCCGAGGGGCGGCTGGGCAAGGTCCGGCTGTTGACCGATACCGATGGCGACGGCCGTTTCGATACCAGCACCGTCTTTGCGGATAATCTGTCATGGCCGACGGCCGTGATTTGTTATGACGGCGGCGTTTTTATCGGCGCCGCGCCGGATATTCTGTTCTGTAAAGACAACGACGGTGATGGTCACGCCGACGTCACGCAAAAGGTCTTCACCGGCTTCGGTCGCAGCAACGTCCAGGGACTGCTGAACAGCTTTGCCTGGGGACTCGATAATCGCATTCACGGCGCGACCAGTAGCGCTGGCGCCACCGTGCGCCGCGCCAATGACGAGAAGGCGAAGCCGGTGGTACTGTCGGGACGCGATTTCGCTTTCGATCCGCGGACGCTTGCGCTCTCGCCCACTAGCGGCGGCGGGCAGTACGGCATGAGCTTCGACAAATGGGGACACAAATACGTCTGCTCGAACAGCGACCACATTCAACGGGTCATGTTCGAAGATCGTTACGTGGCACGGAATCCGTACCTCGCGGCCCCCAGCCCGCGGATCAGCATCGCGCCGGATGGGCCGGCGGCCGAAATCTATCGCGCCAGCCCCGTCGAGCCGTGGCGCGTGGTGCGCACGCGGTTGCGCGTGGCGGGCAAAGTGCCGGGCCCGATCGAAGGGGGAGGCCGGGCTAGTGGTTATTTCACCGGCGCCACTGGAATCACGATCTATCGCGGCGATGCCTGGCCCGCCGAGTGGGACGGGTTGGCCGTGATGGGGGACGCGTGTACGAACCTAGCACATCGTAAGCGCCTGGAACCGAACGGTGTGGAGTCGATCGCACGGCGCATCGATAAGGAGAGCGAGTTCGTCGCTTCGAAGGATGACTGGTTTCGGCCCGTGCAGTTTGCCAACGCTCCCGACGGCACGCTGTATATCGCGGATATGTACCGCGAAGTGATTGAGCATCCGGCTTCGTTGCCGCCGGTGATCAAGCGGCACCTCGATCTAACGAGCGGCCGCGATCGCGGGCGGGTTTATCGCGTTGTCCCTGAGGGGTTCAAGCAGCGCGCGTTGCCACGACTGCGAGAGGCCCCGACAGCGGAGCTAGTGGAGACGCTGGCGCATGCCAACGGTTGGCATCGCGAAACGGCCGCGCGACTGTTGTATCAACGACGCGACGGACAGGCAGTTCCGGCGCTAGAAAAGCTGGCCGCCGAATCGCCCTCGCCCGGGGGGCGGATGCACGCGCTGTATGCGCTGGCCGGGCTAGACGCGTTGACGCCGGCGGCGGTTTCGACGGCACTCGCGGACAAGCATTCGCGCGTGCGCGAGCACGCGGTACGGCATGCCGAGAAGGTGGCCCAAGACTCGCCGGCCGCCTGTGAAAAGCTTTTTGAACTTGCGAAGTCGGAGCAAGATCCGCACGTCCGCTATCAGCTTTTGTTCAGCTTAGGAGAACTCGACGGCAACGCAGCCCGTGACGAGGCTTTGGCGGCGCTTGCGCGGCGCGAGCCGGCCAATCGCTGGATGCAACTGGCATTGCTGAGTTCGCTCGGCGGCGGCATCGAGGCGGTGTTTAACGATCTAGTCAGGGATGAAGCGTTTCGGGCGAGCGAGCCGGGCAAGTCATCGTTGGCTGCGATCGCACTGCAAGCCGGCAGTGCCGGCAAACCCCAGGATGTGAAAGCCGTGCTGGCCGCGATCGAAGCCTTGCCCGAAGCGGAACAGGAGCTGGCCGGACAATTGGTGCGTGGATTAACCGAAGGAGCCGCGCGGCAGGGCGCTTCGCTCGAACGGTACTTGTCGGACCAACCGAATAGCAAGGCACGTCAGGTGATGGCCACGTTACTGGCCACGGCGCAAGCCACGGCACGTGACGCCGACCGGCCGGCCGCGGCGCGCGTGCAGGCGATCAACACACTGAGCCTTGGGCCTGCTGTCGATGCCGTACCGATATTGCAAGGGCTCATCGACAGCCGACAGCCGCAGGAAGTGCAGCTCGCCGCACTAATGGCCCTGGGGCGCGCCGAGGGAGGCGCGGTGGCGAAGATCCTGATCGACGCGTGGCCGACGCTCAGCCCTCGATTACGATCGCAGGCTGCGGAATCGTTGCTCGCGCGTGCGGATCGGATACCCATCCTGCTGGACGCGATCGAGGCGGAACGATTCAAGCCATCGGAACTCGAGCCGGCGCGCGTGCAGCAATTGCTGAACCAGCCGGACGCAACACAGCGTGCTCGTGCGGCCAAGTTGCTGGCAAGCGTCAAGCCGGGACGGAGGCAGGAAGTTGTCGACGCGTATCGGCCGGCGTTGGCGCTATCGGGTGATGCGGCGGCCGGCAAACGGCACTTTCAAAAGGTGTGCGCCGCGTGTCATCGCGTCGAAGGGGTAGGGCACGAAATCGGCGCCAACCTGGCGGCGATGAAGAATCGCGGACCCGAGGCCATTCTGGTCAACGTTCTCGACCCGAATCGCGAGGTCAATCCGCAGTTCGTTAATTACACGTTGACCACAGTAGACGGCCGGATTCTGACCGGCATGGTCGATGCCGAGACCGCGACGAGCGTCACCTTGCGGCGCGCTGAAGGGGTGACGGACACCGTGTTGCGAGTGAATATTGAAGAGCTGATGGCCAGCGGGCAATCGTTAATGCCCGAGGGGCTGGATCAGCAACTCGATCGTCAGGCGATCGCGGATTTGATCGCCTATTTGATGTCGCTTCCCTAAAAGCGAAATTGTCCGAGGGATATCTTGGGGCGTGGTGCCAACGAACATTACAATTCGCCAAGGTTTGCTTTGGGTGCTCAGACTGGTCGTGGCTCGTTTCGCGATAGGCCCGCACCGCGAGGCTGACAACGGAATTGTAACGTTTATGCGTCTAGGGACGGTTCGGAACGCGTGGATAGACTGGGACGAAGCCGTTTGATGAGTGACGGGGGCGCGCCTGAGTTGCGAGCCAGCGCTGCCCGTGGCGGATCGAGCGACGAGTGCTGCTTGCGAGCAATCGCGCGCTAGAGATTACCGTCGCGTTGGGTCGTACTAGCGCAAAGCGGTCGATCGCGGGGCGTGGGCAACTCTCCAGATGCGTTGCACGGTTTGTTGCAGTCGTACACGAAGCAAACATGACAAGTTCGGGATAGCGGCCACGCCGCACGCGTACGACAGGAGAAACGCATGCAGTTAACGAAACTCAAGCTCGTCACGATCATCGCGGAAGAGATTCTCAAAGATCGGTTGACGAAAAAAGTGCAGGAGCTGGGCGCCACGGGCGCCAGCTTTCATCGCACGCAGGGGGTCGGCTCGCGCGGGGCGCGACACAACGACATGTTCGGCGAAAACGTGCAGATGAAAGTGATCTGCAGTGCCGAGGTCGCGGAGAGAATCCTGACCTACGTTGCGGAGAACTATTACGAACATTATGCGATCGTCGCGTGGCTGGCAGACGTGGAAGTGATGCGGGGCGACGACTACGTGAAAAAGAGCACCACTTGAGGGCTAGTTGAACAAGGGGCTTTACTCGGCAGAGTGATCCTCCCGGTTTTCCGGGGCTTCCGTTGGTCGCGCGTTAAACTTTCGCGGCCTGGGACGCAAAACAGGACAGGCGAAACCCCGTGAATCGACCGGAAAAGGCCGACAATGTTCGGCTGCACTTTTACGTCGGCAAACAACTCTCGCAGCGCGTAGAAAACGTCGGCGCCATGCTCGGGCATGCCAAAGCCCGGGCCGCGGCCTTCTTGCTGGACAACGCCTCGCGGGCCGAGGATGAAGCGATCGCCGCCATTGACGAGCGGCTGAACAATTCGAAGGAAAAGGCGGCGAATCGTGCGAGTCCCGCACGTGCTGCCAGCGGCCAGGACGAGGACATTGTCCTGATGTACGTACGGCTGGACCCCGAGGTGGCCGCGCGTATCGAGCGCCTGGCCAAGAAGCGAGGCTTGAGCCTTTCGAAAGTCTGCGCCTGGCTGCTCAGCCGCGCCGCGGAAGACGATCAATGGATCGTGGGACTCGTTCAGACCCGGCTGACGGAAGCCCTGGCGGCCTCGACCGATGGCCAGCGTAAGGGACGCCGGCAGCAACCTACGTCCAAGGGTTGATGCATCGCGCTCGCTTGACCATGCGGATGCACGCAGTGCTGGCACTCGATTCGCATCCGGCCTGCCAGCAGCGGCGGTCGCTATTGTCCCCCCCGGCACGCATGGCTATCTTTAGCCGCCCTATTCGGCGGACACGGATGTCCGTCTGTTTGGCCTGCGCGCTTGCCAAAACCCGTCGGGACACGGATTGCCGATGAAGCTGGGTATTTTTCTCCCGAATTGGATCGGCGATGTGGCCATGGCCACGCCGGCCCTGCGAGCATTGCGACGCCATTACGGACCGCGGGCCCACTTCGTGGGCATCATGCGTCCTTACGTGTCGGAAGTCCTCGTCGGAACGCCCTGGATCGATGACCGGCTGTTCTTCGATCCACGCTCGAAAAAGCCCGACCTGAACGGTTGGGGCTTTGCCAAAAAATTGCGCCGCGAGCGATTCGACACGGTCGTACTGCTGACAAACTCATTGCGGACCGGCTTTTGGGCCTGGGCCAGCGGCGCGAAGCAGCGCGTCGGCTACGCCCGCGATGTCCGCGCTCTGTTCCTCACGCACAAGTTGTACGCGCCAATGGCTGGCGGCGAGTATGCGCCGCAATCGACGTTGGACGCCTATCTGCAAATCGCTTACGCACTCGGCTGTCCCAAAGAGTCTCCGCGGATCGAGTTGGCCACGACCGAGGCGGACGAGCGCGCGGCAGACGACGTCTGGCGCCGGTTGGACATCCCGACGGACAAGCCGCTCGTGCTTTTGAATTCGGGAGCGGCCTTCGGCGCGTCGAAGTTGTGGCCGACCGAGTATTTCGGACAACTCGCCCGCCGCATCGCGGACCAGTGGAACTACCCGGTCCTGGCTTTGTGCGGGCCCAAGGAACGCGAGATTGCCCGCAAGATCACCGCGGTGGCCGATCATCCGAACGTGATCAGCTTGGCCGATGCGCGCCTGGGAGATGACTATCCGCTGCCGATCGGGCTCAGCAAGGCCTGCGTGCGCCGTGCGTCGCTGATGGTTACGACCGACAGCGGGCCGCGCCATTTTGCTCCGGCCTTCGACGTGCCGGTGATCACGCTTTTCGGCCCGACGCACATTTCGCTCAGCGAAACGCATTTCGCCAAGGCGATCCATTTGCAGCACAAAGTCCCCTGCGGGCCGTGCATGCAGCAGGTCTGCCCGCTGGCGCATCAGGAATGCATGCGCGACTTGACGGTGGACCGCGTGTACGAAGCCGTGTGTGCGCAGCTTAACGATCTGCAGAAGCCCGCGCACTTGGCCAGCAGCGACTCGTGGTCGGACGAGGATCGCGACGGGGGGAACGGGCCCTTGGTGATTCCCTTGCACTCCTGGCGCGCGACAACGTCGGCGGCGACGGCCACTTCGACACGACGGAATGGCTCGGCCGCGGGCGAACGCACGTCCCCCGTGGTTACGGCGCCAGTTTCGTTGCTGGCACCTGTGCAATCTGGCCCCGGTCAGAGTGCAAGACCGGCGGCCGGAAAAGCGCAACTGTGGATCAATAATCGTTATCGCACGGCGTTGGCCGACGCTGAGCTCGATGACTTTACGGCCGTGATGTCGACGACCGACGGTCGGCTGATGCGGGCGCTACCGGATCGCGAAAACTGGTGGCTGCGGCTGCACGGTCCTCACGGCGCGACGCGCGGCGCGTTCTTGAAGAAACATCATGCCCGTTCGCTCCCGCAATGGGTCCGCGCGAAGCTCGGCGCGACGGCCCCGGCCACTCCGGGGCGGATCGAGGCCGAAAACGTCGCGCGGCTGGCCGAGGCCGGCATCGAAACCATGCCGGTGATCGCCTTCGGCGAACGACTCAGCTCGGACGGTCTGCTCGAATCGTTTGTTCTTACCGAAGAGCTGACGGGCTACGTGCAGTTGGACCACTTGCTGCAGCAGCGCTTTCCGGCAATCAACCATGCCATTTCGATTGGGCAGCCGCGCGATCGAGAATTTGACCGGCTGCTCACTCAGGTGGCGGACGTGGCGGGGCGTTTTCACCGCTCAGGCTACAACCATCGCGACCTGTACTGTTGTCATTTCTTTATTCGCGAACCTCAGCCGGGCGTATTCGATGTCCGCTTGATCGATTTGCAACGTGTGCAGCATCGCACGCGTCTGCGTCGCCGCTGGATCGTGAAAGACCTGGCGCAGCTTGCTTATTCCGCGCCGCGCGAGGTTGTCAGTTGCAGTCGTCGTCTGGCATTCTTCAAAGCGTACTTGGGCGTCAAGCGACTGGGGCCTGAACACCGGCGGCTGCTGCGCAGCGTGCTCAGCAAGCAACGACTGATGGAACTGAAACTGGGATCTAATCCATGAGAGTGGGTCTGGTCGTTCGTCATTTCAATCCTCACCGCGGCGGCGCCGAGCGTTGGACGCACGAGCTTGCCCGGCGCGCGATCGCGGCCGGTCACGAAGTACACGTGGTGGCGCAGAATTTTGGCCCGCCCGAGCAGGCGCTGCCGATCGTGCCCCATCCGGTGCCGGCGACGCACTCGCCGTACGCGTTCGCGCTCGCGATCGACGAAACCCTGGGCGAACTGGATCTCGATCTGGTTCACGACATGGGCTTCGGCTGGCGATTCGACATTCTGCAGCCGCACTTTGGCGCGGCGCGCGCTCAATTCGACCGCAAGTTACTATCCATGTCCCCCGTGGCGCGCACGGTGCGACGCTGCCTGACGGCGGTTTCGCCGCGATGGCAACAGCACGAACGGGTTGCCTGGCGGCAGTACGCCGATCATCGCCGGCTGGTCATCGCGCTATCAAAGATCGTAGCTCGCGATTTGGAACGCACGCACGGCTGGCCGATGGAACGTTCGCGATTGATCTACAACGGCGTCGATCTGGACCGATTTACCCCCGATAATCGCGCTGAACATCGCACCGCTGTCCGCGAACGGCTGCGTATCCGCGACGACGAGCTGGTGGTGCTTTTTGTCGCCCATAATTTCGCCCTCAAGGGATTGCCAACGCTGTTGCGCGCCGTGGGAGAGCTGAGGAAGAATCGCCGCCAGGTGCGCTTATTGGCCGTGGGGGGCAAACCCGAGCGAAAGTACATCCGCCTGGCCGAACAAGTGGGGGCCGTGGACTGCGTCGACTACCTGGGGGCCGTGGCGGATACGGCTCCTTTGTACGCCGCGGCCGATGTGTTCACGCTGCCGACGTGGTACGACTCGTGCAGCCTGGTCGTGCTCGAAGCGCTGGCCGCAGGCCTGCCCGTGATCACGACCAGCCACAACGGCGCGAGCGAGATCATGACGGATAACCACGATGGATTCGTCCTGGAAGACCCTGCGGACTGGACGCACCTGGCGCAGCGGCTAGATGCGCTGGTCGATCCGGCCACGCGCTTTCGCCTAGGGGTCGCCGGACGGAAGTTGGCCGAGCGGTACCCGGTTGAGGGAAACTACGATCAGGTCTTGAACCTGTGGAATCAAGTCGCCGGCGGGATGCGCCGCGCTGCCTGAACTCGCAGTCCGAGGGCGTTTCATCCTGCGGAGCCTTAGACCTCGGGAGTCTGCCGGGCGAACTGGCCAGTGTAGCTGTTGCCACGGTGGCCAGCGAAAGAAAGAGGGAACGGAGCGGACGGCGTCTACTGCACGTCGATCGAGTTGATCACGTCGACTTCACGGCCGGCGACGGCGCGGACCAACTCTTGCGCCATCTGCTTGTGATAAAAGCTCTTCACCGAGCCGCGCAGCACCAGCGCGTCCTCTCCCTCTTCGACAACCAGATCGCGCAAGTCAAAAATAACACTGTCGGACAATGCCGACTGCGCGAGCGGTCGTGCCTCACTCAAAGCTCGTTGCGTCGTGGCCAAAAGGTTCCCTCCCGCGAGATTTTCAATCCTTCGAAATGCCGATCGCTCGATCAGCCGAGCGAATTCACTGCCGTCCTCAGAGCGTAACAAATCAGTCGCTGCACAAGGAACACCAGACCTACAATCTGGCAATTGCGTAGCTAAAAGCCGCGCCGGTCCGACGCGCTCACCAACCCGAACTCGCGACGCTCTACCCCGCTACTCTAGGACTCGACCGCTCCTTCTGTCAACTCCCTGCAAGCTGGCATTTCGCGATCGGCGATCGAAGCTAACAGATTGCTAACTGCAGGCTTACGAACTGCACATGCATGCGCGGTACCGAGCCGCGTTGGGCAGCTACCTGGGGGGGCGAAACGGCATTGCGGCGACGTTACGGCCGCCGTTATTAAGCCGATACGGTGTTCCTAACCCTGGCCGGGAGGGATTTCGATGCGTTTCAGTAGGACCGTAGGCACGCTTGCCGTCATTGCGAGTTTGGTTGTCGCGCTGCCTGCTAGCGGGCAACCGCCGGCACAGACTGTCCCCGGAAATCCGCCCGTTCGGGAACTGATCGTCGGTGATTGGTACACGATCGACGTTCAAGTTGGTCCGGTCCAAGAACGGCTCGAAGGGGATTTTGCTAAGGACAACGATCGCTGGATTGTCTTGCGGCACATCTCGGAGAGCCGGAACGACGTCGTGGTCCCCCTTTCGTCGAAGGTCCCCTTCGTGAAGATAAAAAAGGCGGTCTCCGCCCAGCAGACTGAATATCTGTGGATTCCGCGCCCGTCGGCCAGAATCATCAGCCACACCGCTGCCGCGAAGCGCGTCCCGATCGAGGATGTCCTGCCAGAAGCCCCCGCTGCGGGTACGTCGTGTCGGGTGATGGAAGTCCGTGATCAGAAGAGTGCTACGTCGTCCGGCCGCCTCGTCGAGCTGACCAATGAGAAAGTTGCACTTGAATCGCAGCGGCGCGCCTACGTAAAGCGGTCGATTCCCTATCTGGGCGAGCTGCCACTTGTCGGCCGTACCTTCTTCACCAGCACTAAATCGTATGACCAGATCGTGCGCGACGAGTCACGGCTAAACGACGTTCTGTGCATTCGGTACTTCGGCGATCGCGAGGCCGAAACACCAACGGTCACGCCAGCCGAGAAGCGGTGACGGTCGAGCGCTGAAGCAGCCCACTTGGCGTCGCGAAACTTTGCCTGAAGTGAATGCGGCGCCCGGGCGAAACTTGCCCTCGCTGGCGTTCCACGCGGGCAGCGGCCATAATCTGGGGCACGCCCTGCCTTCGCGCAACTGCTCGCGAGTTTGGGTTGGCGCCGCCTGCGGAGGGCGGCCCGGTTCATGGCGCCAACCGACTGGCCGCTCTCGATGGAAACGATTCTCAATCTCGTTGACCGCTTCCGCGGAACGGTCTGGCTCGTGACACTGGCGCTGGCGGGGGTTTCGCTGTTTTTGCTCACGAAGCTCGAGATTCTCGATTCGCCCGAGCGCTGGATGCCCCGCCCCACGGTTGAAGCATGGCGCGTGTTCGATAGCCACTTCGACGTTGGCGATACCGTGGCCGTGGGCTTGCACTTCAGCCGGCCGATCACGGAAGAAGATCTGCCGCGGTTGAGCCAGCTACGCAGACGCTTCGCCGCCATCCCCGGCGTGAAGCAAGTCTACGACACCTCGCTCGTGGCCGAGCAGATCGAAGGGGTGCCGCTCATGACCTTGCTCGCGCGCGAGAATCACGAGCGATTCAACTTGTACGCCGGCGCTCTGTGGGATAATCCACCGCCCGAGGATCCGACCCGCACGCTTGTTACCGTTTGCGAGCTGGAGTTCCATCCCGACAAGGAAACGGACGACGTCCTGAACGAGCGGCGCCGTACGGTCGTTAACTCGGTTCACTCGATCATCGCTGAGGAAAAGGTCGAAGCCGGCTGGGGGCAGGCGGTGGAATTTCACGTGGCCAGCGCCATTGTGATGATGATGGAGTTGGAAAAGCGTGCCCGGCAGGTGGCGCTGACGTTTTTGCCCATGTCGATCGCGGTCGGCATGTTGAGCCTGTATTTCAGCTTCCGCACATGGCGCACATTGGCCGTGGCTGTGCTTGGCAGCGCTCTGGCCATCTTGCTGGTGCTCGGCTGGCTGGGAGGTGGCGGCGGTACGTTAGGCGTGGTGACCGTGGCCACGCCGGCTTTGATCTCGATCATCGGCGTCGCCTCGACCATGCACTTTGGCGAATATGCCGCCGAGCATGGGACGACGGGCGAAACGCGCCGTCGTACACAACTGGTCAGTTGGGTGGCGGTTCCGTGCTTGGGAGCCGCGGCCACGACTGCCGTTGGCTTCTTGATGTTGGTGTTCAACGATTTGGCGCCGGTGCGCGACCTGGGCGTGCAACTCTTCATCGGGTCGTTACTGGCATTCTTCGGCGTGTTTCTCGTTTCGCAGATTATTCCGATACGCAACGCGTCAGGCGGAGTCGTTCTGACGCAGGATCGATTCCGCCGTTATGCCACGGCCGTGATTCAACGCCCGGCGATCAGTTCGTTGTTGCTGTTGGGTGTGACCGCATTTCTGTTCTTCTGCGCGTGGCCTAGGCCGGCTGATTACCCGATCGGCCTGTATGTCGATGCCGATCCATTTTCGTTCTTTACGGAAGAGCAGCCGATCGCCAAGGCACTGGACCTGTTCTCGCGGCGCGAATTTGGCGTCTATCAACTCGACGTGGTGCTGGTGCCGAAGGAATTCGCCGCGCCGCCGAAGATTGGCCAGAAGACCGATCCGGTTTACGAAGCCAACCGCGTCCGAGCTCGCGAGTACAGCGACCAGATCCTGTCGCGACGCGACCTGGGCGTGATGCGGGTTGTCTCGACCGACGCATTTCACCAGCGGCAGCAGGAATTTCAACAGCAGCTGGAAAAAACTCGCCGCGAAGAGGGAATCGGCGCCTACCTGGCCAAGCTGTCGCGCGTGACCTCGCAATCGAAAATCTTCTCGTCGACCTTCCAAAGTTGGAACCACGACAAACAAGGCTCGGGCGCCCTGCGGCTCACCTTCCTGGCACATGAGTCCGGCGGCGAAGGCTTTGCCCCGTTGTTGCGCTACGCGCGCGACAACTTGCCGTATGACCGGTTCGATTGCTACCTGTGCGGCTCGATCGCGCAGGTCGTGCAACTGGGCGAGGGACTTTCAGGCGGCATTCTGTGGGGGCTCGGTTCGAGCGTGATCATCATTGCCGTACTGTGCGGCATCCTGTTCCGGTCGTTCAAGTTCACGCTGTTGGCGCTGCCGCCGAATCTGTTTCCCGTGCTTGCCCTGTACGGTGTGATGGGCTTGTTCAAAATTCCCATCAGCTCGGGCTCGGCAATGGTGGCCACGATCGCCTTGGGCATCGCGGTGAATGACACGATGCATTTCGTGTTGCATTATCAACGTCTGACGCGCGAGCAAGGCTTCGGCACGCAGCGCGGCATCGAGCAAACGATCGCGGACCTGGGACGCCCGATCGTGTTGACCTCGGTCGTGCATATCGCGGGGTTCACAGTCTTCTTGCTGACCGACTTCCAGCCGCTGTTTCATTTCGGCCTGCTGTCGAGCGCCGCGATGACGGCCGCGATGTTGGGCGACCTGTTCATGCTGCCGAACCTGCTGATGCTTTTCGATCAGCGCCCCGATCGGGTCCAAGGAACCAGCATCCCGGAAGCGCACCTTGGCCATGCCCAGCAGCCACCACAAACCGTGACGTGAGGGCTACGATTGTTACCCCACGTGGCCGTGAGTGGAGAGGTTAGGGGGCACCGTGGGCTCGCGCCCACGGCTACACGATGCCGCCCCCGCGGGGCTCAAGCATTGTGATTACTCATCGTGACTTTCACCAAGAAGCGAGTGCCCGATGGCTCAATTGGCACTTGTCGGTGGCCAACCGACGAAGACAAAACCGTTCCCGCAATGGCCGCAATTCGACGAGCATGAGCGCGAGGCCTTGCTCGGGGTCCTCGACAGCCGCGTCTGGTGGCGCACACCGGGGACGCGAACACTGCAGTTCGAGCGTGATTTCGCCGCCTACCATCAGGCACGGCATGGCATAGCGGTTACCAACGGCACGCACGCGCTCGAGATTGCCCTGTTGGCGCTGGGCCTGGAGCCTGGCGACGAGGTGATTGTCCCCGACTATACGTTTGTCGCCACGGCCAGTGCCGTTCTGATGACGGGCGCCATACCCGTGCTGGTCGACGTGCGGGCTGACAACTACTGCATCGATTGCGACCTGGTCGAACGTGCGATCGGCCCACGAACGAAAGCCATCTTGCCGGTTCACATGGGAGGGCACGCCGCGGACCTGGACCGGCTTACCGAGATCGCCACGCGCCACGGCCTGATACTGCTCGAAGATTGCGCGCACGCCCACGGCAGCCAATGGCGCGGCCGTGCGGTGGGGACCTTCGGCCGGGCCGGCACGTTCAGCTTCCAGCAAAGCAAGTTGATGACCGCCGGCGAAGGAGGGATCATCATTACCAACGACGACGGCACCGAGCGGCTGTTGCGCTCGGTCCATGATTGCGGTCGACTGCCCGGCACGTGGTTCTACAGCCATTTCGTTTACGGCTCGAACTATCGATTGAGCGAATGGCAGGGGGCCATTCTCGGCGCACAGCTCACGCGGCTGGATGATCAAACCCGGCGCCGGCACGATAACGCCCGGCTGCTCGATCGATTGCTTGCCGACATACCGGGCATTACGGCACAAGTGCTCGACTCACGCATCACGCGCAACGGCCACTACGCGTATATCTTCCATGTCGATCGACAGCAGTTCGCCGGCATCAGCACCGAGCGATTTATCGAGGCCATGACGGCCGAAGGCATCCCGAATCAGGCCGCTTATCCGCCAGTTCACGCGCTGGACGTTTTCACGAGCGGTGCTTTTCGCAGCCGACTTTGCCCCGGCACCGAGGGGCATGCAAGCTGGCAAGGCCCCTTCCCGGAAACTGAACGGGCCGCGTGGGAAACTTATTGGGTTCCACAATATGCCCTACTGGGTGACGAGCAGGACATGCACGAAATCGCGGCCGCGATCCAGAAGATTCAGCGCCACGCCAAGGAATTGGCGTAGCTTTTCGGCGAGATCCTCGCCCCGCCGGTACCTGGGATGCATTCCGGATGTGCCCGCAGCTCTCACAGATTACGCAGATGCATTTCGATTAGTGCGCCTGGCATGGACGGCGCCTGCTCACTGTGTATTTGTTGCGATCATTCTACTGACAGGCAACGCACGCGTGGTCGTCGGAAATAAAAGAATGCGATTACCCGACGATCGCGTACCAGCATGAGAGGGCCAACTATCGCCTTTGGCGTTTTGCTTGTCGAACGAACGACTTGGCAAATTACGAAGGCGCGCCGGTAACCAAACGTTACTTCCGATCATTCTGGTTCGCTCCTTCGCCAGTGCTTGCGGCACGCGATGTGCAACTTCGCTGCGCACTCGTGGTCGAAGCCCTGGATCCTTGGAGCTCCGGTGACGCTCAGGCGGACTTGGTGATTTTTCCGAGGCTTCGCGCATTTTCGAAGCAAAGAGAAGGAGAACAAAATGTTACGCAATTTGTTTTGCACTGCGATCGTCGGGGCCATCGTTGTTTCCAGCGATGTGGCCGGCGCTCAGATCGTCGGACCCGC
This sequence comes from Pirellulales bacterium, assembly GCA_036499395.1. Lineage (NCBI taxonomy): Bacteria > Pseudomonadati > Planctomycetota > Planctomycetia > Pirellulales > Pirellulales bacterium. The sequence goes on along the minus strand of DASYDW010000116.1, from coordinate 221,983 downwards.
GCGGCGCGCCGCCTCGGACGCTGCGGCCGCCGCCGGCGCACCCGGTGTGGGAGCACGCATCCAGAATCGGGAAGCGGCCCGCGGCATCACGCCTGGCGATCGTTGGCGCTACGTCAACCACGGAAATCAATGGTGGTACTACACCCCGCAAAGCTCGTGGATGATGTACCGCAATAACGCATGGGCACCGTATGACGCGGCCAGCTATACAGGCAGCGTACCGGGTGCCCCGATGGTGCCGGCCGGCTTTGGCACCAATAACGCCCATAACTGGCGCTATGTCTACAACGGCAATCGTTGGTGGTATTACACACCGCAACAATCGTGGACCTACTTCGATAACAATCGATGGTCGCCGTACCAGGCCGGCGCCGCGGGAACTGAATACCGCACAGGGTATCGGGGGACGCGTCGCGCCTATAGCAATGTCCCTGGTAACCCGCCGCAAGTGCCAGTCGACCCGAATCTGCGCGATGGGCGAGGCGCTGCGGCGACCGAACGACCTGACTTGAACGCTGCGCAACAGGCCAACCCGCCTCAAGTCGTGCCAACCCAGCCAGCGCCGTCGCAAGCAGCGCCAGTTCAAGCGGTGCCGCCGCAGGCGAATCCGAACCCCGGCCCCTCGCTCCCCGCGCGGCCAGCACTTCCTGCTGAGCGACCGAATCCGTGAAGAAGATGACCGGGTGGCGTTTTAGCTCGAACGTGTCGCGTCTGGCGCGCGGCGCGTTCGGCTTTTTTTGTGGCGCGGCAAACCTACAGTCGTACGACCTTCAATTGCTCGAGAATCTTTTCTAGCGGCACCAGGTTCCCCTCGCCGCTGCCCGGGCAGACTTCGCACGTCTCTTGCCACGTTTCCGGTGTCCGCACATTCGATTCCCAAAACGGCCAGGTGCGGCACTGTCGTGGGCGGTCTTCGTAAACGGTGCACTTGCGTGCTTCGGTGTCGAAGAAAACGCAATCGCCGTTGTCGTATTCGATCAGGCTTTTGCGGATACCGACCTGGCGGACGTAGTCCTGCTCGAAATCCTCGACCGAGACATTGAAGCGGCGCGCGAGGGCGGCAATCTCTTCTTTGTTCACCCACACGTATCCAGGCGCGCCAGTGCAGCAATTGCCACACTGCGTACACTTGAAGCGCAATCCGTCGCGGTACCAGGGCTTCTTTTCCATCTGCATCAGTCCTCGAATCGATTCGCGGGCGCCCTCGTGGCACGCCGTTCTGTTCTGCAAAGCCGCGCCGGTTCGCAGCTATGCCGTTTTACCCGACAGGTGATTGCGCCGCTACTTCGGCCACGGCGCCGATCGCGGTCTGAATGTCCTCACTGCTGGTCAAAGGGCCAGGGCTGAAGCGCAGGGTCCCTCCGGCGGCCGAGGTGCCCAGCATCCGATGCATCAAGGGAGCGCAATGCAAGCCGGCGCGCGCCTGCACGCCGAAAGCCGAATCGAGCGTTGCCGACAATTCCTGCGGATCGTAGCCGGCCAACGAGATGCTGACAACGGCCACGCGCGCCTCGGGCGAGCGCGGGCCGTAGAGGCGAACCCCCTTAATCTCGGAGAGCCCGTCAATCAACTGCCGCGTCCGCGCAATCGCATTACTGCGCAAGGAATCGATGCCATGTTCGGTCAGCCATTGCAGGCCGGCCCCCAGTCCGGCGATGCCTGGCACGTTCAAGTTCCCCGCCTCGTACTTTTGCGGCAGATCATGGGGCTGACGATCACGATCGCTATGCGTGCCTGTTCCCCCCTGCCGAAAGGCGGGAATGCGGTCTTCGATTCCGGGACGAATATACACGAAGCCTGTCCCTAACGGCCCCAGCAATCCTTTATGACCTGGCGCGGCGAGTAGATCGACGTGAAGCTGATGGACGTCGATCGCGATTTCTCCCACGGTCTGCGCCGCGTCAAGCAAGAACAATGCACCATGTTCGCGCACCAGTCGTCCCACTTCGGCGGCCGGCTGGATCACTCCCGTTACGTTCGAAGCATGGACCAAGGCCACGAGCCGCGTGGTAGGACGCAGCGCGCGGCGAATTTCGGCCGGATCGACCACGCCCGAACCGTCGCACGGCACGCGCGTGACTTGAACGCGGCCGGATTCTTGCAATGCGGCCAGCGGCCGCAGCACGGAATTGTGCTCAGCGACGGTCGTGACGACGTGACCGCCGTCGGCCAGTGCCCCATGGATCGCGGTGTTCAGCGCATCGGTACCGTTAAGCGTGAAGACGACGTTCCGCGCCTGAGTCGCGCCGATCCAACGGGCAATGGCTTGCCGCGCACTGTCGACCAGCGACTGTGCCGCGACCGCTTCGCTGTATACTCCCCGGCCGACCGGTGCGCCGACCTCGCGTAAATAGTGTTCGACGGCGCGATAGACAGCCTCGGGCTTGGGCCAGCTCGTAGCGGCATTATCGAGGTAAATACGGCGCATCATGAAGCTAGTGGGGGAGAAATCCGGTGGCGGGCAACAGGCAAATCAAACTTCCGTGACGGGTAATTCTACCGCCACGCGCGTGCCGCGTCCCGGGGCACTGTCGATCATGGCGTGTCCCCCCAGTAAACGCGCCCGCTCGCGAATGCCGCGCAAACCGAAGCTATTGGCGGCCGCGGCCTGCTCGGTATCGAAGCCGATACCCTGATCCACCACCTCCAATCGCACCCAGGCGTGTTCCTGCGTCAGGCGGATGCGAATCTGCGTCGATTGGCTGTACTTGGTGGCGTTGGTGAGCGCTTCCTGGCAGATGCGAAACAATATGCCTTCCATGAGCGGCGTCAAACGTTCGGTGCGCATCTGATGCTCGAACGTGATCTTCCGGGCATCATAGTGGTCGTTAATCAAGCATTCGATTGCCGGCGCGAGCCCTGACTCGTCCAGCAGCATCGGTTGCAGGCCGTTGATCATGCGGCGCGATTCGGAAATTGTATTGCGTAACAGTTCGAGCGCTGTGGTAAACGCCTCGTTCGTCGTGACCGCATCGCCTCCGAGCGTATCGCGGGCCGTCTCCAGATGCATCAGCGCCGCCGTGACGTATTGGACGGGCCCGTCGTGCAATTCGTACGCGATGAGCTTGCGATCGGTTTCCTGGCGGTAGAGCAAACGGCGGAGCAAGATTTGTTCTGCTTGCAGGGCCGTGTCAGCCGACTCGCGTTCGAGGATTTCGCGTTGCAGCCTCGCATTGGCGGACGTCAGGTTGCTGGTCCGCTCGGCCACGGTCTTTTCGAGTCCGTCCAGCACTTTGCGTAGGCGTTCTTCCGCATTCAGTCGGTCCGTAATATCGACGGCCACGCCACCGATATAACGATCGCCCGATCCTGCTTCGACCGGGAACTTGTAGACCAACCAGTGATGCATCACACCGTCAGCCGTCGGTACGGCCTCGATTGTTTGGACGCAGCGGTTTTGGCTCATCACGCGCTCGTCGTTCAGCGCTAGCTTTCGCGCCAGGTCGGCATCGAACATTTCGTAGTCGGTCTTGCCGATGACGTCTTCGGAGCCGCGCTGAAAGCGTTTCAAGTACGGCAGATTGGCGTATACGCGTCGACCGTCACTGTCCTTCATGAAGGCGATGGCCGGGCTGTTGTCCATAAAGGCGCGAAACCGCTCCTCGCTGGCGCGTTGATTCAGTTCGGCATTCTTGCGATCGGTGACGTCTTCGACGCAGCCGACGTAGCTGGGCGGCTCGGTATCGCCCAAGCGCTTGGCCATGGCTCGTGCCCAGCGAACCTCGCCGTCCTCAAGCACGATCCGGAATTCGTCCAGATAAGGACGTCGTTGGCTGGAAGCCTCGCGCCACACTGCCCTGGCTCGCTGAATATCGTCAGGATGCACGAACGACGACCAACCGAAGCCGAGCAGTTGCTCGTTCGGTCGCTTCATTAACTCCTCCCACTGCGTGCTGATGTACGTGCAGAAGCCGCGTTCGTCGCTTTCGAACACCCCCATCGGAGATGCCTCGCAGAGCGTACGAAAGCGGGCTTCGCTCGTGCGCAGCGCCTCGTCCGCGCGGACGCGTTCGATCTCTCGTGCGGCACGGTTGGCAAACAGCGACAGCATGGTGCGCGCCGGCTCGGGGTCTGCCAGTGGCGTCGACCACATCGCGGCCAGCAGGCCCAGCGGTGCCCCCTGCGAGTCGAACAGGGGCGTTCCGACGTAGCTTTCCACACCCCATTCGACGAGGGTTTTGTCTTGGGGAAAAATTTCGCGAACCCGTTCGGTGTAGACGCAATCGCGCTTGCCGACGACGTTCTCGCACGGCGTGCCCGCCAATTCGTATTCGTCGCCGACCAGGATGACGCCGCGTGCGAAAATCGCGGGCGTACGGATCAGGTTCTTGCCTGCGCAAAGCTCACCCACGACGACGAAATTAGCGTTCAGCGTCTTGGCCAAGGTTTCGGCAAGCGCGGGAAAGAAGGGCCGTTCCTCCGCGTCGCGCCCCTTGGGCAATTCACCTAACCGCTCGGCCAAACGCCGATAGTCGTTGACCTGGGCTTCGAGTTCCGCGATTCGTGCGCGCAGTTCTTCGACCTCGGCGAGGCGCTCGTCAGGGATCGCGCTCGATAGGGCGGATGAGTCCTGCTTCATGGCGCGTGCTCGCTAGAAAAACGGCGACGGAAATCGCTGCAGCCCACTCTATCAGCCACGACGCGGTCTACGCGCCGTGTCAGCGGTTCGGGACGGGAATCGATAGTGCGTCCGAACCATCTCGCCTGTCGAGTCGGGACGGCCACCGCCTGAAGACAGGGAATTTCGCCGGCCCCGCAGCCCGTACAGGCCGGCCGGTTCTCTCCCCTTAACTGTATCATTGCCGATGAACATCGTCGACTGTCCAGCAGGCGTCGACGGGACAAAATCCCCGGCAAATCGGCATATTGCGAGCAGTTGGGGCGATGTTACACGCAGCGGATTGGGCCGATGGCCACGGCCACACGCGGGGCGTGAAGGCCGACGCGCGGCAAAGAATCGCAGGACGCGACCGTGGCAATCGGACGTCGCGGCGTTATGAAGAACCGGCCCCTTGGGAAGTTGGCCGGGGGGTGTTTTCTGCGCTACTAGCGTAGCGGGTTCGTCGATCCGCTCGAGGTGTATTCGACCTGTCGCTTCGGCGTTGGCGTTTGCGGCGCAGGTTCCGAGTACGACGTCTGTTGCTCGGGATACTTCGGGCTCGCGACTTGTCGTAACGCGTTCTCACGTGCACGTTGATGAGTCGATTGTGCGACGGCGCCACGATCGCCGGTAGCAGGCGCCCGCGACGGACGCCAGTCGCTCGTTTCGCCTTCGGAGGTCGCCCTGACGGTTGTCGCGGTGCGACGTACGCCGTTCCCTTTTTTCGCGGCTTGCCACGGCGTCGATTCGGCGCTCTGCGGCAGCTTGTTCTCGATGATCGTCGGCATGGCGACGTCGACCGACTGTTCGCTCACCAGTTGCGGACCCTCGGCGAAAGGATCACGCATCGCGCCGGCTTTCATCTTGCCACCGGACAGTTCGCGAAGCGCGTTTTCCGGTTCGATGAGCATCGCCTTGGCGCCGGTGCGGACGCCAGGCCGCATGGCATTTTCGATTGGGGCTCGCCCGCGTCCTTCGGGACGTGGCGACTGCTCGATTGGCATCATCAATCCGGGACGCGGCTTGGCGAGAGTCGGTTCTGGCGTTTCGGGAATCAGGTTTCCTTGCGGAGCGTCGAATGTGATGTCCTCGAGATTCGCCGGTTCTTCGAGCAAGCTGGTCTCGGGCGGAGGCGTTGCGCCGGCCTCGGGAATCAATGTGTCGGGAATGGTCTCGCCCTCTTCCGGAGCGTTCGGGCCTTTTCCTTCGTCCGGATTGGCAGGCCCATTCTCAGGAGGAATCAAGTCGTCGGGCAGCATGGCATCGGGAGCCTCGCCCGCTGCTCCACGGTCGTCACCCTGCATGTCCGGCGCGTTCTCTGGCAAGTCGAAGATGTTCTCCATGCCCGGTTCGGTCGTGCTCTCGGCGCCGGGTTCGGTGCCGGGCTCGGGCAGGTTTTCCGTCGACTCAGGAGTTCCGACCTGTTCGTCTTCCTTGTTGTTGGCCGCGGTCTGGCCGGGTACGGCTTCCGCCCCTGGCCATGGGCGCCACAGGGTCGGGAAATAGCCGTAATTTGCCGGCGCCTCGAACTCGTGCGGATAATTAGGGGGCAGCGAGGTCTTCCCCAACTCGACATTTTCATACATATGAGCACAGCCGCTCAATCCGAGCATGCTGCCCAGCACGGCGACCAACAAGATGCAATTGGTCATCCGCGATCGCGATGGCTGTGTCATAAAAGGCTGATTCATGTTTGTCCCTTTTTCGACAGTCTGCGGAGTTTGAATACTCGCCGCAGTTTGTCGCGCAACCCTGCAATCCGAGGGTGCGGATTCCAGGGTCATTGATCGGCAGATTGGACGCTTCGCTTTGGGCCGAGTTTGACGGTTAGGCGCTTTTCATGACTTTCCGCCTACTTTGCGGCCTTTGCTTGATAGCAAGCTGGCTCGATTTGCGGGTATGTGCGCGAAGCTGCGAAAGATGAGAAATCGAGGCGCCGCTGCTGATTCGTTTTGTATTGGTAGAATCATCCCACAAGATTGGTAACCAGCCAGCACCGCTGGCACCGATAGAAGTCAATCGGCACGTTCAGCAATATCGTGCCCGCGACCGCCGGGAAGCAGCAATCCGCTAACGCACCTGAGCCCTGCCTGATGAAACTTGTCATCCACCCGCCTGTCGAAGACGAGCGTGCCGCGAAGATCATTGCCGCCACGGCCGGCGTCGCCACGATCGTCAATGCGTCGGACGAGAACACGGCGGGCGACGAGATGGCCGACGCTGATGCTTTTTTCGGACGCATCACGCCTGAGCTGCTGGCCCGAGCCAAGCAGCTTCGCTGGATCCAGGCCCCGACGGCCAGCATGGAGCATTACCTGTTTCCCGAGCTTGTCGAGCATCCGGCCGTGCTCACCAACATGCGAGGGCTGTTCAATGACTGCATTGCCGACCAGGTGCTGGGGTACATCACCTGTTTTGCCCGTAATCTGCACCACTACATCCGCCAGCAGAAATCGGCGCGTTGGGAGCCGGTGGGGGGTGAGACGACGCGCGTCGGGTTTCAATACGGCGCCGGGCGGCAGACAGCAATCGACCTGACACATCGACAATTGACCGGCGAGACGCTGGGCGTGGTTGGCTTTGGCGGGATTGGCCGCGAGATCGCCGCGCGTGGTCTGGCCTGCCACATGCGCGTGGTGGCCGTTGATCCGGTGCCTGGTGAGCTGCTTCCCGGCATGTCCGCGCTATGGGCCAGTGACCAACTGCCGCGACTTCTGGCCGAGAGTGATTACGTCGTGATCGCGGCGCCGCACACGCCTGAGACCGCGGGGCTATTCGGTCGAGTACAGTTTCAACAAATGAAGCGGAGTGCGTATCTGATCAACATCGGCCGCGGCGCGATCGTGCGGCTGGATGATTTGTGCGCGGCGCTCACGGCCGGTGAAATCGCCGGCGCTGCGTTGGATGTCTTCGAGATCGAACCGCTGCCGCCGGATCATCCGTTGTGGCAATTCGACAATGTCATCGTTACGCCGCATGTCGCTGGTATGGCGCCGCAAATCGCCGAGCGTCACTTGCATGTGCTGCTCGCCAACCTGCGCCGCTTTGCTGCTGGCGAAGATCTTTTGAACGTCGTCGACAAGCGGCGGTGGTATTGAGACAGTCGGCAGTCGGCGGAGCGCAGACGGCAGTAAGATTGCGAGTTACTTTTTCGTCGCAAATCCGAACGGGATGTTATGGAATTCGCGCTGACAATGATCGCGATTGCGGACGAGCGCTTGCCGACTGCCGACGAAGTGCAGCGGGCCTTTGCCTCGGCACAGGGAGAGTGGGGTGCAATCAGTCGACTTGATCGCAACGATAAGGCGGTAACGTTCGAGTTGGATGGGTACAACGTAGCAGTCGGCCTAGTAGCAAAGCCGATACCCTGGGCGGACCTCGCAGGGCCTGTCGCTGCGTCGCCGCTCTGGCCGGAAGCGGCTACGAAGATGCAAAAGCAGCGGGCGCATTTGCTGGTAACAGTATTCGCGATGCGCGTCGATCGGCTGAAAATGTGGATGACCATGACGCGGGCCGCGGCAGGACTGTGCGAACTGCCGTCGGTGATCGGCATCTACTGGCCCGAGGCAGGGCTGGTGCATGAGCCAGCTGCTTTTCGCAAACTGGCTGCGGAAATGACGCGCGAGCGTTTGCCGCTGTATCTGTGGATCAGTATTCGCCTCGGTCGCAACGAGGACGGCTCGCTGTTTGGCTTCACGACCGGCCTGGCGGCGTTCGAGCAAATGGAACTTGAAGTTTCGCACTGCAACTGGACGCCGGATGAGTTGAGCCATCGGCTCTATAATTTTGCGCATTATTTGCTCGATCGTGGGCCGGTGCTGTTGGATGGTCAAACGATTGGCCTATCGGCTGACGAGCAAATCACGATCGAACATCGACCATCATTGTGCGGCGATGATCGTACGGTCATTCATTTGCAGCCCTAGCCCAACTGCCTGGAAGGAGCCATTCGATGCCTGCCGAGAATCTTGATGCCTTGGTCGTGGGCGCCGGCCCGGTGGGACTGACGATGGCGGCCGAGTTGGCCCGGCACGGCTTGACCTGTCGGCTGATTGATAAGGCCTCGACCGCTTCCGACAAGTCGAAGGCGCTCGTCGTATGGAGTCGCAGCATGGAGATGCTCGACACGATGGGGGCTGTTCGGCCGTTCGTTGACGCCGGACTGCAAGCCCACGGTGCGAATCTGTACAGCGGCGGCGAAAAGCTGGTACACGTCTCGTTCGAAGCGGACAGTCCTTACAACTACGCTCTGATGCTGCCGCAATGCGACACCGAACGACTGCTGGCCGAGCACGCCGCGCGACTGGGAGTGCAGATTGAGCGGCAAACCGAGCTCATCGGTTACTCGGCCGATGAGCAGGGTGTCAGCAGTCGTTTGCGTCATGCCGACGGCAGTGAAGAACGAATTCACACGCCTTGGATCATTGGCTGCGATGGTGCTCACAGTGCTGTTCGGCACGGACTTGGCATTACTTTCTCAGGCGCGGCCGAACCGAATGACTGGATGCTGGCCGATCTTTATCTGGAGGGAGATTTACCGGCCGATGAGTTGAGCATCTTTTTTCATAAGCAGGGCGTGCTGGCGTTCTTTCCCATCGTTGGTGGCCGGTTCCGCGTCATTGCCGATCTCGGCACGACCACGCCTGACGGGCGGCCCCAGGATCCGACGCTCGAAGAAGTGCAGCAGACCGTCAACGAGCGAGGTCCGGGCGGCCTTACAGTTTCGGATCCTGTTTGGTTGGCCGGCTTTCGCATCAACGAGCGGATGGTCGAAGCATATCGTCACGGTCGCGTGTTTCTAGCCGGAGACGCTGCGCACATTCATAGTCCTGCCGGTGGCCAGGGGATGAACACCGGCATGCAGGATGCCTATAACCTGGCTTGGAAGTTGGCCCTGGTTCAGCATGGCCAGGGGAAGGACTTGCTGCTGGATAGCTATTCGCAGGAACGGACCAAAGTCGGACGTCGTGTGTTGAAAAACGCCACGATCATGACCAAGGCCGGCACACTGCGCAGTCCGATGGCTCAGGCAGTTCGCGACAGTCTTTATCGGCTCTTTGGTTCGTTGCAGTTCGTGCAGAGCGAGATCAGCAACACGCTGTCTGAGTTTTCGATCAATTACCGGCGCGGACCAATTACCGGCGAACATTCGACGATCCACGCGATTCACTGGTTTCACTCTGGTGGGGGAGTGAAGGCAGGTGATCGAGCGCCCGACGCAGAATTGATCGACCGCGCGACCGGTCAAGGCACGCGTCTCTTTGATCTTTTCCGCTCTACCGAGCATGTGCTGCTATTGGTTTCAGGCGATGCTGTCCGAGAACTCGATGGTTTGCGACAGATCAAGCAGCAGGTCACGGCCCGCTTCGGTTCTGTAATACGGTCGTATATCATCGCTCCGCGCGACATGGCGCGCGTCAGCCCGAGCGCGGTCGAGGGCGCTGGTTATTTATGCGCCGGCGAACTGCGGCAGCAGTACGGAGTGCATCGTGACACGCTGTATCTCATCCGGCCCGATCGGTATGTCGGGTTTCGCAGCCAGCCGGCCGAGGGCGCCGAACTCGTCAAGCACCTGGAAAAGTACCTGCGATAAGGGTGTTTGTCCCGCGGAATTCTCTGGTGCCATGCTTTTTCCGTCCGTTCGGGGCGGAATAAGCATGTCCGGTACGGGATACGTCGCAACTCATTGCGGCTTCGCTTAAACTATCGCGTTCAATGGTAAACCGCCTCACGAACTGGCCTCTGGGCCTCACGATCGAGATGAACATCATGAAGCGTCGTAGTTTTTTGGTTTTGCCTTTCGCAATGCTTGCCTTCGTCGCGATATCATCGCAGCGGTCGGTGGCGATTGAAGTCGAGAACTTCGATGTCTACCGCGTGCCGGGGCGCTTTGGCGGCTGGCCGGCCAATCATGGCATCTGGTCGTGGGGAGACGAAATCCTGGTCGGCTTCGGCGCCGGCTATTACAAGGACCTGGGATTCGAGCGGCACAATATCGACCATGACCGGGCCGAGGAACACCTGCTCGCCCGCAGCACCGATGGCGGTCGCACTTGGAAGATCGAGAATCCGGCCAAGCAGGGGGTGCTGATCCCGGTCGGCAAGGCGCTGCATGGCGTGACGCCGCCAGGCCTGGTCGAAAAGCCGTGGCAGGATTGTCCCGGTGGCATCGACTTCACGCATCCTGATTTTGCCATGACGCTGCGCATGACCGACGCCGATGTCGGTCCTTCGCGTTTTCACTATTCGACCGATCGAGGCCATACCTGGCAGGGGCCTTTCCGCTTGGCGCTCGTTGACCATCCAGAAATCAACATCGCGGCCCGCACGGACTACATCGTCAACAGCAAAGACGATTGCCTGCTGTTCCTGACGGCGGCAAAAGCGGATCGTGAAGAAGGGCGCGTGCTGTGTGCCCGCACCAAGGATGGCGGTAAGACGTGGCGTTTCATTTCGTGGATTGGGCCAGAGCCGACCGGCTTTTCGATCATGCCTTCGACGATTCGTCTCGGTCCGGCCGAGCTACTTACAGCGCTGCGTCATCACGAGGGGCCCAAGAAATGGATCGACCTGTATCGTTCGCTGGATGACGGCGGCAGTTGGCAGTCTGCCGGCATCGCTGCTCCCGACACCGGCGAGGGCAACCCCGGCGCCATGCTTCGCCTGCAGGACGGGCGGGTGTGCCTGACGTACGGTTACCGCCGGCCCCCTTACGGCATGCGAGCCGTGCTGAGCAAGGACGGCGGTCGCACTTGGGGTAAGGAGATTATCCTGCGCGACGATGGCGGTGGCCGCGACGTGGGCTACCCGCGCAGCGTGCAACGTCCGGACGGCCGCGTGGTGACGATTTACTATTATCACGACCAGCCGAAAACAGACCGCTATATTGCGGCCACGATTTGGAACCCGGACAATGCTGGGAACTGAAGGCGCTGGAGATTGATAGCGCCGAGGTTTGATCGCTCGTCCGACCCGTCTCGATTTTTCCTTCTTCTCGATTTCGAATTGCGGAGCATCCCATGCCCAGTCTGCGCGGTAAGACCATGTTCATCACGGGTGCCAGCCGTGGCATCGGCAAGGCCATCGCCTTGCGTGCCGCGCGCGACGGCGCGAACATCGTGATCGCGGCCAAGACGGTTGAGCCGCATCCGAAACTGGCTGGCACCATCTTCACGGCCGCCAAGGAAATCGAAGAGGCCGGCGGCCAGGCCCTGGCCCTGCAGGTCGACGTCCGGCAGGAAGAGCAGGTCGCCGAGGCCGTCGAACAGGCGGTCAAGAAATTCGGCGGCATCGACATGCTCGTCAATAATGCTAGTGCCATCTCACTCACTCCTACGACCGCCACGCCGATGAAGCGGTACGACCTGATGCATCAGGTCAACATCCGCGGCACCTTTCTCTGCTCGCAGAAGTGTATTCCGTATCTGGCCAAGAGCGACAACGCGCACATCTTGAACTTGGCGCCCCCCTTGAACATGGAAGCCAAATGGTTCGCCGGGCATGTTGCCTACACCATGAGCAAGTTCGGCATGAGCATGTGCGTGCTGGGCATGTCTGCGGAATTGGCCGAGCAGGGAATTGCGGCCAACGCCCTTTGGCCACGCACCGTGATCTGGACCGCCGCGGTCGAGAATCTGCTCGCGCCGCACGCCCGCCCGCATTGTCGCAAGCCAGAGATCATGGCGGATGCGGCGTATGCGATTCTGTCCAGCGACAGCCGGAAGTGTACGGGCAATTTCTTCATCGACGAAGATCTGCTCCGCGAACGCGGCGTCACCGATTTCGATCAATACGCAACCGAGCCCGGCCAGGAATTGCAGCCCGATTTCTTTATTGATTGACGACACCGGGCAGCGGCTTTGGTGAAGCGCTCTAGGTCCCTCGCTGTTTGGACTGTTTCCCGCTCACCGTGCCTACTTCGCCGAGCGCTGCCAGTTCGTCGGCCAGGATATCGGTTGGCAATTGGGGGTCGGCGGCGACGGCCGGTAAGATTCCTTTGGCGATATAGATGGGCCGGATCAGGGGGCGAATCGCGCGCAGATGCAGGGCGAACGCCAATCCCGCCAGGATGCAGACTACGCCGGCCATCGCCAGCGTCCAGCGGATGCCGATTTCGGTTGCCACGCTTCCAGCCAGCAAGCTGCCGAAGGGGGCCATGCCCATGAACGCCATGGCGAACAGGCTCATCACACGGCCGCGCTTGTCTTCGTCGACGATCGTCTGCAACAGCGTGTTGCTCGAAGCCGCTTGCACCAGCAAAGACGCTCCCGCGACCAGCAACGCAACGATCGAGATGGCGATGTGCCGTGACGAGGCCAGCGTCAACATGGCCAGGCCCAGCCCGACCGATCCGTAAACGATGACGCGCCCTAGTCCCAATACGCTGCGTCGCGACGCCAGATAAATCGCGCCCGCCAGAGCTCCCAAGCCGGCGCTGCCGAGCAGGACTCCCAGCGTGCGCTCGCCTCCGCCCATGATCTGATTAGCGTAGATCGGCATCAGCACCGATTGTGACATCGCCATCAAGCTCACCACGGCCACCATCGCCAGCAGTGCCCGGATCGGCGCAAAGCCGAAGGCGTAAACTAATCCCTGCCACAGCGCGGCCGTGACTGGCATATGCTTTTGGACGGTCGGTCGGGGGGCGATCCGCATCATCCACAGCGCCGCCAGCACGGTCAGAAAGCTGAAACCGTCAATCAAAAAGCATAGCCCCTCGCCGAACGCATAAATCAAGAAGCCTGCGACAGCCGGGCCGACCAACCGCGCCGCCTGCACCATCGACGAGTTGAGCGCGATAGCGTTGCTCAAATCCTCGGGCTCGTCGATCATCTGCACCAGGAACGCCTGCCGCGTGGGGATATCCAGGGCATTGACGATCCCTTGGAAAATGTTGAGCGCGATGATCTGCCCCAGCGTGGTCCGATCGGTCAGCACCAAGAACGCCAGCGCGAACGATTGCAGCATCGACAATACTTGCGTCGCCAGCAGCACGTGATGCCGGTTCCAGCGGTCGAGCCACACGCCGGCCAGCGGGGCCAGCAGAAAGATTGGAATCTGGGCGGCGAAATTCACCACTCCCAGCATCATCGCCGCGTGCTCGGGCTGGCTTTCTCGCGTCATCCGATAAACGAGCCAGCTCGTAGCCACCAGGCTCAACCACGTCCCGATGAGCGAGATGAGCTGCCCGCTGAAGAACAACGCAAAGTTGCGATGGCGCAAGCTGCGCACCATGAAGCCCCAATCGCGGCGATTCTTCGGCGTGGACGAGCTCATGAGATGCTAATACGGCGGAGGAGATTTCTCGAGGATCATGTTCATTTCATAAAATCGCCACCCCGCAGATGGGGAATGTTAGTAGTCGAGCGATCACGAGTCCAGCCGAGGATTTCCCAGAGACTGGTTTGATGTCGTTGAAATAAGCTTACTCGCATCGCATAATCGACACCGCATTCTGGCCGCGCCGGCGGCTGGCATTCTCGTCATAATCAAAGGGCAAATATGCATCGTGTTCTGTTGCCGTCGGTCGCGTCACTCGTGCTCTTAGCAAACCTGTCGAGCGCAGACACTGTGACGCTGACCTTCTCGGGGCGCATCGACGGCAGCGACACGATTGACGTCACGCCCACGCAGGCCACTTGGGATCACACGTATTTCGGCTTTCCCACGGGTGTCGATTTCGACGGGCAATCGTGGGACCCGCAGACCAACACCACGCTTTCGGACGCTGGCAGCCCCTTCATCCCCAGCGACCTGAGCGATTACCGCGCCAACGTCGTGCAGACGGCTGGTCGTGACCAGGTTGCCGCCGAGATTGATGGCAACGATCTGCAAATCCATCTGGCGGATACGCCCAATGGCGACGACCTGTATACGTTTCAGGTCGTGTTGACGAAAGAGCCGCCCCGGGTGCCCACCACGCAAACTCTATTGCACGTGCAAGGAACGATCGACGGCAGCGATCGCGTCGTGATTACGAACACGGGCGCTACGCTCGATCATTATTTCTGGGGCACCCCGACCTCGATGTCTTTGAACGGCGTCGCCTGGGATCCGAGCGTGCAGCCCACTTTGTCGAATTCGGGCGCCACGACGTTTCTGCCCAACACGGTCGACCTGAGCTCGGCGACGTTCGTCAAAAACGAGGGGCGCGACCTGGCCTCGTTCGAGGTGTTTAATGACCACGTCGACTTGATTTTCGCCGACAACCCGCTGGGGAGCAGCAACTACGACGTCACGCTGTCGTTCTCTTCGCCCGTGCCCGAGCCCGGCACAGCGGCGCTGGCCGTATCGGCGATCCTGACAACAGCCTGGGGACTGCTCGGGCGCCGGCCGGCAGATTGAATGCATCGCGCCGCTGGGCTAGCCTAAAGACTCCCGCCGCGGTGTCATCCCGGACCGTGCGGCGTATGCTTTTGTCAGGACCACGTCTTCCCGCGGAGCCGACCGCATGTCTATTCGTCTCGCATTGTTTGTGGTCCTGGTGGGCCTGGCGCCGTTTGCACGCGGCGCCGACTGGCAGCCTGCTGCCGGCCCGCTGTTGACCCGTTTTGCTAAGGAAGTTCGCCCCGACAAGGTATGGAGCGAATACCCCCGGCCGCAGATGGTTCGCCGCCAGTGGCACAATCTGAACGGCTTGTGGCAATTCGCGGTTGCCGGACGTGATTCGGCGCCCCCCGTCGGCAGGCAACTTTCGCAGCAGATCCTGGTCCCGTTTCCGGTCGAGTCGGCACTGTCGGGCGTGATGCGCGATGCCGAACGCGTCTGGTACCGGCGGATGTTTACCGTGCCGCAAGGATGGACCGGTAAGCACGTCTTGTTGCATTTTGGCGCGGTCGATTGGGACACAACCGTGTGGGTGAACGGCAAAAAGCTCGGCTCGCACCGTGGCGGTTACGACCCCTTCGATTTCGATATCACCACGGCGCTAAATGGAACGGGCGAGCAAGAATTAATCGTCGGCGTGTATGATCCCGGTGACGCCGGCACGCAGCCGCGCGGCAAACAGGTGCGCAAGCCGCACGGCATTTGGTACACCTCGACCACCGGAATCTGGCAGACGGTGTGGATCGAACCGGTTTCGGACGCTTACGTAACTTCGCTGCGCATCACGCCCGATCTGAAGGCCGGCGTTGTAAGAGTCACGGCCCAAGGCTCGCCCGAGGCCGAAGATATGCCCGTCCGCCTGACGGCACTTTCCGGCGAAGATACCGTGGCGACGGCCACCGGGACGATTGGCCAGACGATCGAGCTTCCGCTGCCAGACCCGCACCCGTGGAGCCCTGCCGACCCGTTCCTGTATGGGTTGAAAGTGGTGATCGGCAACGTTGAGCGTGAAAGCGACGCGCTGGAAAGCTACTTCGGCATGCGCGATATCTCGATAGGCAAGAGTGCGAAAGGGGCGATGCGCATCCTGCTGAATGGAACCGCGCTGTTTCAGTACGGTCCGCTGGATCAGGGATTCTGGCCCGACGGGCTTTACACAGCCCCCAGTGACGCCGCGCAACTCTATGACCTCGAGGTCACGAAACGGCTCGGCTTCAACATGGTGCGCAAGCACGTCAAAGTCGAGCCGGACCGCTGGTATTACTGGTGCGACAAGCTGGGGTTATTGGTTTGGCAGGACATGCCCAGCGGCGACCGTTCGGTCGCATCCGGTAAGGGAGAATTGAAACGGACCGCCGACTCGGCCCAACAGTTCGAAGCCGAGTTGAAGCGGATGATCGAATCGCACATCAATCATCCGTCGATCGTGATGTGGGTTGTCTTCAACGAAGGGTGGGGGCAGTACGACACAGCCCGGTTGACTCGCTACACCGAGGAACTCGACCCCTCGCGCCTGGTTTGCGGCGCCAGCGGCTGGAACGATATGCAAGTCGGCGACGTGCATGACATTCACGTCTATCCGGGCCCTGGAGCGCCGCCGGCCGAAGACGATCGCGCCGCGGTGCTGGGGGAATTCGGTGGGCTGGGACTGCCGCTGGTGGGGCATACCTGGCAAAACGAAAAGAACTGGGGCTATCGCAACCTGTCGTCCAAGGATGAGTTGAACGAAGGCTATCTCAAGCTGCTGGATGGCCTGCGCCCGCTGGTGGCCGATCCCGGCCTGAGCGCCGCGGTCTACACACAAACCACGGACGTCGAGATCGAGGTCAACGGACTGATGACTTACGATCGGGACGTCATCAAGGTCGATGAGCACGCCGCTGCGGCGGCCGCGGCGCGGCTTTATTTGCCGCCGCCAATCGTTCGCACGCTGGTTCCGACCTCGGAGCATTCGGCCCAGCACTGGCTGTACACGCTGAATACGCCGGGCGTGAAATGGGCGCTGCCCGAGTTCGACGACAAACAGTGGAGCGAGGCTCCGGGCGGCTTCGGCACCAGCGACACGCCCGGCGCTGTGGTCGGCACGGTGTGGAACACGGCTGAGATCTGGCTGCGACGACGATTTACCCTCGGCGATTTCGATCGCGAGAACGTCTTTGTGCGACTGCACCACGACGAAGACGTCGAGGTCTTTCTCAACGGTGTCCTGGCCGCCAAAGCCTCGGGCTATTCGACCGATTACCAACTGTTGCCGATTGCTCCGAAGGCGCGCGCGGCGTTACGGGCGGGCGAAAATATCCTCTCGGTACATTGCAAACAGACCGGCGGGGGGCAATACGTCGACGTCGGTGTGGTCGAGGTCACCGAGCAACTGCAGGCCGAGTAGCGGCGAATTCGCGGGTGCTCGTCGCTATCGCTTTTGCAGGCGCAGTGAATCGTTGGTGTGTTAACCCCAAACTTCTGGTGCGTTAGCCCCAATGCCGAGCGTCAATGCGGTCGCTCTTCGGGGACGCGGCCGCGAAAGCGTGGCTAGACCGCTACTGGCGTCTGATGGGCCATGACGCTTTTGACCGAGGCGTAGCCGCGCTGCGCCTTCAGGCAGACCTGCTTGAACGATTCGGGCCGCGGCACGGCCGAGAGGCGGAACGTTTCGACCTTGCCCTTGCGGAAGATCATTTCACCGCAGGGGTACCATTCCTGGCCGGGCAGGACTTCCAGATCGATCGCGTCGAAGTCGTCCAGCAAAACGGCGCTGGCGACCTTGGGGCTGAGCCCTGTTTCGATCAGCAACCGACGATTCGTCAGCCGGTAGCGACGGTTCATGCCCGGCACGAGCAGCATCGCGAAGAAGATGCCCAGCGTGACGGGAATCGTGGCCAGCTTGAGAAAGTTGCCAAGCGTGAGAATATTGCCAAAGCCTAGCCGGCTTTCAAAGGCGCGCCCTAGAAATCGCCCCAAGCCCGTGATGGCGATCGAAGGCCATACGGTCATGATCGTGACTTCGCTCAACTCGGGAGGAGCAACTCCGGCAATCGCCTGTTTCATCGGGGCAGCCTCGGCAATCGATTCTTGTCGCTCACCCAGCGAGAGGGTTCCCGACGGGGAGCTTAAAGCGTGCCAGCGTAACAGATTCGGCAATGGGCCGCCAGGGGCGCGACGTCACTGCGGGCACGAAAGGGGACGCCGGCGAAGCGGTTTGACGCGTCGTCGACGCCCCAGCTAATGGAGCCGCTAAACCCCTTAGCCAACTCAAGGATATGTCACTGGGACAATCCTTGCGCGAGACATTCGGCGGTGTCGGCGAATGAAGATTTCGTCACGCTTCGCTGCTCGGCGTTGCCGTCGTGCGGTCACCCCTCGGGGTATTGCCTGCAATATTCGTAAAGAGCCATTGCCGTGGCCGTGGCCACGTTATGGGCGTAGGGCAATCCGTAGACGGGGATTTCCACCACGTCGTGCAACAGCCGTAGCACGTCGTCTTCCAGCCCTTGGCGTTCGTTCCCCACCACCAGGACCGTCCGCCGGGGAAAGGGAAAGTCGTACAGGCATTTTGATCCGGTAGTCTGCTCGAGGCCGACGAGCTGATACCCCTGTTCGCGCAGCTTCACGAGTGCCGGGGCGAGCGTGCGATGCACGTCGAGCACCAGCGTCGCGGGATTGTCGGGATCGAGCGCGTCGCGGGCGATCTTGCCGATCACCTTGGCGTGGCCGCAACAGACGATCCGCCGCACGCCACAACAGCCGGCCGCACGCACGATGCGCGACAAATTGACGTTTGTCCGCAGCGGCGCGCAAGCCACGACCAGCTCGCGCTCGCGATTTAAAGGCACCAAAGGCTTATGACGCTCATGCGCGAACTCACTCATCGGCGAAGGTTTTTCCTGGAAGGGGTGTGTTCGAGTAGCGCGTGACTGAGGGTGGGGTGTGATTGGATGGGCGCGTCTCGGGGGGGCGGGCGGCTCGCCCGCCCATTCGTTGATGGGCGAGTTGGTTTGGATAATTTGGCCGGCATGAATCGGCAAAGAAGCTAAGAAGGCGGACGGGACGTCCGCCCCCCAAGACAGTGCCCCAGGGAGTCCTGCCAAAATATTCGGCCTCCAAGATATGCCATTCCCGAGAGGCGCGGGGTTGTTCAACGTAGCTGGCCGTCGATGATTGCGTCGAGCAGTTCTGTAAGGTTGTCAAACGCATCGCCTGGCATTCCGGCGCGGCGCACGTAGGCGTTCAGGTCGGCGATCGCGAATTCTTTGTCCGTTTGCACGCGCACCTCGCGCGCGGCCCGGGCCGACGGCAGTTGTCCGGCCAGCGCATACTCGGTGATCCGCACGGTGCTGCGAATCGTGCAATCGTTGACGTTTTTCGGAACCGTGTACGGCGCGAAGCTGACCAGCTTCGTCAAGCCGTCGATCGTGCCGAAGGCATGTACCCGCACATCGGCCGCGGACGGTGCTTGCCCCTTCGCCGGGGGCGCGATCCGCATCCGCACGAACAGCAGTTCCATCGTCGGCACGGTTTCGATCACTTCCAACTCTTTATTGGGAATGATCCGGCTCCCCTTAATGCTGATCACCAGCGTTCGCAGCGCCTGCGGATTGCGCGGTTGTCCAGGCTTGACGAACAAGCCCAGGCCGTGAACGTTACTCACGGCCGATTGCTGCAGCGCCGCGAATTCGGACGCCGTGGCCGGCTTGCCATATTCGCCGGCGCAGGCGGCGGGCACGTAATACAAATAGGGCTCGCCGTCCGGACTGGCACGCTGCACGCGCGCTTGCAGGCTGATGTAGGTGTTGTCGATCACGTCGAGGATGACGCCGCTTGTGAAAAACGGCAACTGCTTGCGATCCTCGTCGATCATCAACGTGCCGTAATCGATCACCGGCCAGCGTCCGAAATTGAGCTGCGCCTGCTGGCGGCTGCGCACTCCGCCGCGGACCACGTCGACGTCCACGACCGTCCGCTCGCTGAACGTCGGCTGCGCGAGCGGCACCCCCTCTTCGAGCATCGTGCAGATCAAGTCGCTTTTGTCGTGCGCTTCGGCCAGTTCCTGCGCGGTGCGAGGAATGCGTTCCAGCACGCGTGTGACCAGGGGAGCTTGCGCGCAAGCGGGCGGGGTGAAGTGGTTTTGCAAAACCACCACACTCACGAGCGTGGCCCAAAAAGTCCAACGCATCATCGCAAGCAACCCTGAAAGAATCGGTTCGATCTGGCATTCGCCCCGCGCAGGGCGAACGTCTGGGCTGCATTTTCCGGTCGAGCGCCAGGCCTGTCCAGGGCCGGTCCACCTCGGGCGGCCGGCGTTCGGCGCATAAAAAAACCGGCCGGTAGAGGAAAAGCCCCTTCCGGCCGGTGATTATTGATCATTGGGCGTTATCGTCCGCCGGCGTTTCCGTCGCGTTCGAGGGTCGAACCGCTGCGGGGGCCTTCGTTCTTGTCGGCTTCGCCTGCAACCTTAACGGTTAGATCCTCTTTCGGATCGATCGAAGCGTAGAAGCCGAACATCATTTCTTCCCACGTCTGGTCGCCGAAGTGAACGACCTTCGTCGGATCCGGATTCGCCAGGTTCTCGGTCGAGTTGTCGAAGTGCGCGACGCAATGCAATGTCGAGCCCTTGGGAGCGAGCACTGGCTCGGCCAACTCGTAACGCAGTTGCCAGTTGAAGTCCCAATTCGGCACGTCCAACAGCACCTGCTCGCGTCCATCCGGATGCGTCAGCACGTACCGGAAATCCTTACCACGCAGATGCATGTGCGGCGTCATGTTCAAGATCAACATGTCGCGGCGGAACTTGTGCTTGGCTTTGACTTCGAAGTTGGGATCGCCGGCCGGAATGTTTAGCGACAGGTTGCCAATCGCGTCGCCGTGTACCTTCTTCTTCACACTCTGCGGGTCGGCGAACTTAATGCCGATCGAGCTGCGATCCGTCGTCGCGACGCCGTTGGGCGTGTAGTGCATCTGGAAAACCAGTTTCGAATTGGCTGGCACAAACGTGGCGGTTCCTGCCGGATGCACGTCCGAGGGATTCCCCGGTGCGTATCCACCCAGCCCGGCCATCATCCCTTCGACGCTGCCCGGCGCGCGAATAAAGCAAATGATGTGATGCACCACGGCCGAGTTGCCTGGCCGGCACTCAGTGGCTTGCACCCATTTGTCCTCGGTCCAACCGGGGTCGACCGTGAAGTACTTGTATTCCACGGTCCCTTCGGCGGGCACCGCGTACGGTTCGCTGTCGACGAAGATCACCTGGTCGGGCTCGCCGATGCGCCAACCCTTGGCGAATTCACGCGGCGCCGGCAGTTGCGACTTGTCCCCTTCCGGGCAACCATTGTCGACCCAACTGGCCAGCAGACCCTTTTCTTCGTCGGTCAGCCGTGCGTCGTTGGAATACTTGCCGTGCGCGGGATTGGCGTACCAAGGGGGCATGCGTCCGTCGTTGACCACCTCGCGAATCATTTCGGCCCAGCCCACCACTTCGTCGTACGAATCGACGGCGAACGGCGCGACTTCGCCATCGCGATGGCATTCCAGGCAACGCGTCTGCAAAATTCGCGCGATCTGGTTCGAATAGGTGACATCGCCGTGCGGTTCATGCTTCACACGACCGATGATGCAACCGTCGGCCTTTACCAGTGGCTGGCTGACGGGCTTGCCGGCCAACAGTTCGTCGATCGACACGGCCAGGTCGCGACGCTCTAAGCGTGGCTTGGCATAGCCGGCCCCGGTCTTGAAGCCGAACTGGTCGTCCACCCGGCCCGCGTATCGCAGCACGTCGTCTGCGTCGAGCACGAATACTTCCGGCGTACGCGTGGCGCCGAAGGCATCGGCAACGCGATTATTCATGTCTTTCAGCACGGGAAACGTCAGGTCGTGCATCTTGGCGAAGTGTGCGATTTCGGCCAGCGAATCCTGCAGGTTCGAATCGATCGCGACGAACTTCACGCCCTGTGCTTCGTATTCCGCAGCTAACGTCGCCAACCGCGGCGCGTACTGCTTAACGAGCGGACACTCAACGCCGACGAACGCCACGACCAAGGCCTTGCCGCCGCGCAACTCGGCGAGCGTGCGATTGTTGCCATGAATGTCAGGCAACGAAAAGCCGTCGATCTTCTTGCCGATCGGCGGAACATTCGAGGGCTGGTCCGCCAAGACCTGCCCGCAGGCCACAAGGGCAACCGCCACAGCCGCCACTTGCAACGAGCCGCGCATGAATCACCTCAGATAGGGTTGACGAAAAAGGCAGTCAAAAGCCTTGGGCTTTGCCAGTCCGGTGGAACGGACCCACGTCGCCCGAAGGAAAATAGTTAGCTTACAAACATTCTTATCGACCAATGCTACTCATGTAAATAGCGGACTGGCCGAAAACCGACGCCGGACGCTCTGCTGGCACCGCCAGAAACCGGGTTTTATCGTGGCCGCCGGCGTGGCAGAGGACGCGAAACCCCGCGGCCTCGCCCCTCTATTACCTTCACTTTGCGGCCGCGGTTTCGGCCAGCAGCTTGTCGATCGAGGCCGTCACGCTTTTCCCCAGCGTGGGCGAATACCCGACGTGGACCTCGCGCACGGTGCCCGCCTGATCGATGATCAAGAGCGTTGGAAAGCCGCGCACGCCGTATTTCTCGTCCAGGCCGTCGGCCTTTAACGTCGGGTAGGAGAGCGCCAGCTTCTCGACCACGAAACGGGCATCGGCCTGGTCGTCATCGGTGTTCATGCCAAACACCTCGACCGGCTGCCCCTGACAGTGCGCGGCCAACTGCTTGATCTGCGGCATGGCACGGATGCACCAGCCGCACCCGCGATACCAGAAATCGAGCACCACGACCTTGCCGCGGCAATCTTCGATCGAGCGGGTGTTGCCCGCCAGGTCAGTCGTCTGCCATGTCGGCGATGGCTGACCCACGACCGCGGCGAAGCGTTGCGCCTGCTCGAGTGCGTGCTTGGCGACTGTGTCATGCCGCTTCAGGTCGGCGTCAAGCTGCGATTGAAAGATCTCGGATTGAACCGTGGCGCGCAAGTCCTCGAGGATCGCTTTCGCCCGGGTCGACAGATCACTCGATCGCGTAGCATCTTTTTCAGCTTCGCTCAGCAGCTCTTCGTATTCCTGTTTGACGGCGAAGTAATCGGTCATTTCGACGGCCACGAACGTGGCGATGTTCGGATCGACTTGCGCGACTTCACTGAGCGACAGCCGGGTCGTACCGCGCCCCTCGACGCCATACCCTTGTGCGGTTTCGGCGTCCGCCTGATCGACTAGCCCCCGCTTCACGTCGAACGAGAAGGTCGACTTCTTCGAGCTGAGATAAATCTCGTCCGTCGGGGTCTTGGAAACATCCTCGAACCGGATGTGATCCGCATCCGCAGCGTTTGACTCGAGCAGCTTGTAATCGTCGTGAACCGTGGTCAGGCTGTTGTCGCATTGCCAGGAAGTCTGCCCCGCCTTGGGCAATTGGGGCAAAACAGCGCGTACATCGAGCGTGAAATCGAGAGTCGGATTGTCCGCGATGCAGCCGTCGGGCGCCAGGTCGCACCAGGCCATTGATACCTTCTCGGGGCTGTAGGTGACCTCGGCCTCGCCCTTCTTGGTTCGCCCGCGCGACGTTCCTTGCCGTATCAACATTCGGCAGCCGCCGTCCGGATTCTGCCGCACGGGGAGCAGCTTCCAGTTGATCTTGGTTTTGATGCTGCCGTCGTCGTGCTGAAAATCGCTCTCGCCGGTGTAGATCAACTCCTGTCCAATATGCACCTTGTAGCGCAGCGGCTTGGCGTCACTATTCACGGCTTTATTGTCGGCCGCAGTGGCCGGCGTGAAGAACGAAGTTGCAAGAATCGCGACGCTGCAAAGGCAGATTAACCACCGCTTCATACGCGTTCTCCCGCCATCGTTAGTTGTATTCCAGCTTTTTGGTGCTCGTGACATGCGGCGCGAGCCCTTCTCGGTCCATGAAGTAGGTATCCTTGGCCTTCCCTTCGCTAAACAACTTCGCCGCCTGGTCGTCCCAGTGCCCCGTCGCGGGATGATCGCTCTCGCCCAGAGGTAGCACCATGTACGAGCGTGGCGGCTTCGAGAGCACCACGATTTGCGTCGAGGTCTGGCCGCCGTGGCCGATCTTTTGATCGCCGACCGCGTCGAACGAGATCGCGCGCGGGGTGGCCATGCCGGCCTCCTTCACGCTGCCACCGCCGACGGGCCAGCTTTGCTTGCCGTCTTTGCGGGCGACTCGAAACACATCGCCGTAACGAGCGCTGACGCCGCCGGCTTTGCTGCGCATCCAATCGGTTCCCTTCGTGAGCGCCGCCAGGATATCTTCATCCTTCAAATCTGCCGGCACGCTGATCGCCTCGGCCAACTTGCCGCCCAGCGCCATCTTGAAGGCGTAATAGGCCAGGGCCCCGTTGCTGCCCGGATCGGCACGACGGTCCCAACCTTGGATCGCGGCGAAAGCGGCGCTGACATCGGGCGTCTTTGCGGCGTCCTTGGCCGACTTCCACGCCTGGGCCAGACGCTCTTGCCATTTCTCGGCGCCGAGAATCTGAGTGCAGAAGGCCAGGTCGATCGCCTCGTCGAGCGTGACGGAATTGTCGGTATGCAGAATCTCGGTCACCATCTCGGCGCGCTGATGATTGCCGCGTCCATCGTCATAATACAAATACGGCCGCTTGGCACTTTCCTTGGTCATCGGGCTGTGCCGCATCATATGCACTGGCGCGACGTTGCAGTTTTGCATGTACCCGTCCTTGGGATTCGTGACCTGTGCCAAATCCTCGAAGGGGTGAATGCCCGCGAAGTCGTTCTTCGAGACATTGCCCGGCACGGGCTTGTTCGTCGGTAGGCCGTGATTGCGGACCGGCACTCGCCCGTCATGCACATAGAATGTGTCGCCGTCCACGGTGCCGATCATGATGTTCTGCGGCATTAGCTCGCAGGTGGTTAGCGCCGCTTTTATCGCGTCCAGGCTGCGGGCCGTGTGAACCTTGTACAACTCTTCCATCAAGCCTGCGCGATCGATATACGCCAGGGCCATCGTGTATGCCTTGCCGTCTTTGCGTGCCACGACCGGGCCGTGATGCGTCGAATCGACCTGAAAGCTCTTCTCGGTCACTTTCTCGCCTTCGCGCACGCGAAGCGTAATTTTGCGCGTCGTCATTTCTCGCCATTTGCCATCCACTTCGTAGCGCAGCGGATTGGCCGGGTCGATGGTCTCTTCATAGACGTCGGCCGTGTCGGGCCCGCCGGTGGTCATGGCGACCGACGCATACTGCGTGTGCCCCAAGCCCGGCATTGGCAGCCCCAGGATCGCCGCGCCTGACAGCGCAAAATCCTCGCCGCTGGCGTACATCCGCTGCTCGTAAAAGCGGAAGGGGCCATACCAGCTCAAGTGCGGGTCGATCAGTGCGATCACCTTGCCATTCGCGCTGCGATCGGCCGCGATCACCCATTCGTTCGAACCCAGGTAAGGCTGCGCCGAGGGCTTGATACCGGCCCGCTCGAGGTCATCCTGTGCCTGTCCCTCGGGCCAGTTCCAAATAATGAATCGGCTGAGCATGACCGGGAAATGCGGTTCCAGCTTTTGCGCCCACTTGGGCACCTCGTCCGGATGCTCGTCCATATACTTTTGGATACCTTTAATAAAGCCGGCGGAAGCGGCTTTCAGCTTCGGATCCATTTGGTTGTAATGCTCGCGGGCGATTTCCTCGTGCTGCCAGACGCGCGAACGATAGTCCTGATCGATCAGCGCAGGGCCTGCGATCTCGGCCAGCGTACCGGCGGCGAGACGATAGTTCTGCAAAAGTTGTTCGAGGCGATCCTCGGCCTGTGCGTAACCGGCCGCGAAGGCCGCGCCGGGCAATGTCTCAGCATAAATGTGCGGTACGCCCCAGTCATCGCGATAGACGGTGACCGTTTCGGACTGTGCTGCACCGCTCGTCGCCATGACGATCGCGACCGAAAGTGCCGCGACCCGAGAACACCAATCACCCGACAAAACTCTCAAACGCATGGCAACCTCCGGCAGAGAAGAATCAAATTCGACCGTGTGATGGGGGTGCGCCGCCCGCCGCGCACGCCACCGAGCCCAGGGGCGATATTGTTCGCGTCAGAAAGGAAGGCCACCAACGAACCCGTATTCTGGTTCGCTGAAGGGCGCGCGTCAAACTGGGGTCATTTTGGATTGTGGGGTTCGCTGCGTCGCGGAATTCTCGCCCCGATCTATTTCTTCGCTTGCAGCTTCACCGAGACTTCTACTTGTTGCCCGGCTGCCAAGGAGACGAGCTGGCTGGGATGCGGATCATTGCCCGGCATTTGTAGCGTGTCGTGATACACGCCAAGTTGGTTGGCCTTCGCGGGCAGATTCTTGATGAGCGCTTGTCCCTCGGCGTCGGTCTCGGCCGAATAGGCATAATCAGGACGCCGGAAGAGTTCACGCAAGCTCGGATCCTTCAGCAGGTCGATTGTGCTGTAGAACGGCCGGCCATAGACCTGGCTTCCGCCGCGCCACCAGCCAACATTCGGCCAGAAGCCGCATTTGGCGCCTGCGACCGCGGCATTGTCCGGTCCCACGACGTGTACCAGGCAATCGGCCGTTTTGACCATCTTTACCACAACCCGCGTCGTCTCTTCTTGTAGCTTGAAGACCTGCGGCCGACAGAAAAACGACGCTCCTTGCTGCTTCTCGTGGTCCCGAGCGAAGGCTGGCGTCTCGCCGTCGTCGGCCATCGCACCAGGGCAGACCGCGATCACTTGCAGATCGCCGCGCGGTAAGGACTCGAACACAAAGCTGCCATCGATCCGCATCGTCGCCGCGGCGCGCCATTGCAGCGTCCCCTGGACTTCCTCGTCCCACAGAATGACCTCGCCGATCGCGCGACCCTCCTTCATGGGACGTTCGACGGGCCCTTCGAGCCGCCCTTCAACGCGCACGGCCGGCTTGAGTTCGAAGCGTAGTTGATGATGGTCGCCGTCGTGGAGCTCGATTTTTTTCACGTCGCTGTACATCACGCCCCCGTCGTCGGGCAGATAGACGATCTGCAGCAATTCCTTGCCGGCCGGCAGGTGGGGCAACTGGATCGCCCCGCGCTCGTTGACCTTGTTACGCTCTTGATCGGGCGCCGACGCGCTCCATACGGCGTAAACCTGCGCCGGATTAATGTTCACGTGATCGGCAAACGGCGTGATCTCGATCGCAGCCCCCTGACGCACTTCGATCGTCGATTCTCCCTTATAGGCGTCGTTCTCGACTGGCACGTCGTTGTAGGTCGAGCCGGCGTAGTCGGGATGGGCTACGCTGCAGGTGAACGCCATCGGCGGAAATGTTTTGTCCGAATCAAGTAAGACAGGAAACGAAAACTGGCCGCGTCCTTCGTTGTCGGTCGTGATCTTGGGCGGCTCCTGATCGTAGTTGGGCCCGGTGCGCCACATGCCATGTCCTCGCTTTGATCGCACCGCCCACGGGATCACGGTCGCGCCGCCGACTGGCTCTCCCTTTTGATTCACGACTCGAATCCGCTTCGTCCGTTGGTCGCCGGACTTATCAGCCTCGGCCGCCGGTTCGTCCGCGCGCAGAATCGCGGCGAATAACGTGACGACCGCAACCACGACCAACGTGGGCCTCGCACTCACGATTCGATGACGCCTGCCTCGTTTCATCGGACCTTCCTCTGCCGGGTGCGCGTTGCCTGGGCCGTCTGCCATATTTGGTATTGTGCCGGCCGCTGATTCAGAACGCAAAATTCCGGTGCTGGTCACCTTAAGCAGTGGGGAAAAATAAATCTCGACGGAGTATCATGGCGAATGGTATCTCCAATATATGGGAGGGGCGCAGCGATGCGAGCACTAACTGGAGCTTTCATGACATTGGCGGGAGGGGTAATTCTTTGCTCGCCGCACGCGGAACACGTTATGGGTTGGTTCGTTGTCCTGCTTGGCATCATCATCTGCATATTTGGATTGGCGCGGCCCGAGCCCCGCCGCAATTCAGACTGATGCCCCGGCCGCCCACTCAATCAATTCTTTGATCGTCCAAACCTTATCGGCTAACCAGCTTGCCATCGCGGGCGAGCAACGAACCGTGCACCGCATCAACCTCGTCAGGACCGGGAGCCTCGACCGATGATCTATGCCAACATCTGGATTACCGTCAAAGACGCCAAAGACGTCCCCGAGATTCGCGAGCTGTTGCGCGAGCAGGGGCGGCTATCCCGCGCCGAGCCCGGCTGCGCCCGCTTCGAGGTGTATCACTCGACCGTCGACGAAACGAAATTCCTGCTCGTCGAGCGCTGGGAATCAACCGAAGCATTGGACCTGCACCGCAAGGCCAAGGCCTACACCGAAATCTACCAGCCCAAGGTGCTACCGAAGGTCGATCGCCAAGGGCATGTTTCGACGCCGATTGAGTAATCTCGACGGCCGTCAAACAGTCTGTCGCACGGAAACTTGAGACACCGCCCTGCGCGGTGGAATGCCTTACTGGCGCCATCGCCAAGAGCTCGCGCGGCGAACTCACGTGAAGGGGCGGTCTTCACTTCGCCTTGACCGCACTTTCCGGAACCTTTGTCATTTCGGAAGAATTGGCGACCCGGCAGTCAACTGCTCGGGCTAGGCGATGATCTACATGGTGAGAGAGGGCCACTATGACCATAGAAGCCGAAACGATTGAAGCGGGCAACGTCGAAAGTAGAAGTTCCGACCGCCAATTCGAGAAAGCCGCCTCGTTCGCAACCGACTATGTAGGGTTAGCCGGCGGGTTGCGGAACGTGTCACTGCGTCCAGTTGCTGAGGCATTTGAGCGAAACGTCAATCGCCTTCGTACGATGGCTAAATTTCCCGGACGCGTCAGCTTGGCATCAGGAATTGCTGGTATCGCGTTTTTTCAACTCATTAAGTCGCTTTCAAAAGTTCCGGGGCTCATCGAAGCAGTATCGACCAATCCAAATACTCCAGAGACTAATGCCATTCTGCAGTCAGCGCTACAGGAACGGCTCGAAAACGTCGGTACGTTCAGGGAACTGCTCGATTTTCTTCCTATTCAAGAGTCAGTTGATAAGGCGACTGTCGGATTCGAGAGTATGCATCCGCAAATTTCGGCGATGATTTCACAGTTCAGCACCTCGGCAATTTCAGACGCATTGCACGCGCTTCTTGCGGCTCAAATCATCGGCAGTTGGACAGCATTTGAGACGCTGGTTGGAGATCTCTGGATTGTAGCCGTCAATGAGTGCCCGCGTGAACTCGTGAAACGAATGGCACCAAGCGGCAAGGAAGAGGCTTCTAAATGGTTGCCGTTCCGCCTCCTTATGAAGCATCATTTCGATCTTCGGCGTACTATGGGGAACGTGCTAGTCGAAAGTAGAAAGGTGTCGTTTAAGACTCTCGACGACATTAGATCCGCGTATCGATCGATTTTCAGAGGCGATGCCGTAATGGGCGCGATTGACAACCGCGGCTTGGATATACTGCACGCCGTCCGAAATGCGCTCGTTCACCGGAGTGGTTTTGTTGACGACGCATTCAAAGAGCGGATGAAAGGCTTTGACTCTTGGGGCGAAATGCAGGTCGGTGCAGAAATTGAGTTATCCGGCGCAATCGCTGCGGATCTCACCGGAGCGTCCATTACGAGTGCAACTACGATGATGACCGAAGTCGACAATTGGATAACTACCAATCCAGATCCCGAGTAGAGCCGGAACCGGAAAGACCTCAGTCGTGAGAGGTACTATGTTTGGAGTCGGACCGAACCTGCGTCGTAGTCTAAACACGCTCCCGAAGTCTCAAAAGAACAGTCCTCAAATTCAACGTCTAGAACTGCTGCATCTAACTCGTCATCCGTCGCACCAGCCAATCGCCCCAGCGCGGTGAGAGGGCGGCGATGGCGAAGAGGATTCGCGCCTTGCCTGGGATGACCAGTTCTGGTTGTCGCGCGTCGCAGGCTTGGACGATGCGTGCGGCCAGGTCTTCTGGCTGAAGGAGTTTTACTTTCGCCCCCGCGCCTGGCTTGCGGGCGCTTTCGGGAATGCCGCTCGTGTCTTCTTGGGCGCGCTCACTGTCAGCCGCACGCGGTTCGTCCCGCGCGATCGGGCCCGGGCAGACCAATAACACATGCAAGCCCTGCGGCTCGAGCTCCAATCGCAACTGCTGCGAATAGGCCGAGACGGCGAACTTGCTGGCCGGGTAGGCCCCCATGAATCGGGTCGCGGACTTGCCAGCCAGCGAGCCGATATTCACCACGTGTCCGTGGGCTGTTAGCAGATGGGGCGCCGCGGCCCGCGTCATGCGCACCAGACCCAGCAGATTGATTTCCACGAGCGCGGCGAAATCCTCGGGCGTGGTGTCGAGCACAGCCCGCCGGCTCGATCGTCCGGCGTTGTTCACCAGCACATCGATGCGGCCAAATCTGGCGATCGTTTGCGCGATCAGCGCATCGACCGATACCTGCCGCGTCACGTCGGTCGGAATCGCAGTCACCGCACGGCCCGCTTGGCTGAGTTCCGCGGCGGTGCGCTGCAATGCATCGGCGCCGCGCGCCGCGATCACGACATTGGCCCCACGCTCGGCGAACGCAGCAGCGATGGCGCGCCCCAGTCCGCTTGAGCCACCGGTGACGATCACCACTTTTCCGGACCAATTCGTCATGCCAGGCAATTTCTGAATGTGTTTATGGATTAGTGTTAGCGGATCGATGACAATTTGCTCGTTCACTCGACGGGCGCGAAATGCGTCACGTCCCACTCGACGGCCAGATCGGTGCCCAATACGAAGCGCTGATAGCGCCGCGGATAGCCGTAGTGCGAATCGAACTCGGCCTTGAGTATGGTCTGCGAGCCGGGGGCCGCGCCAAAGCCTCCGGCGGTTTCGGAGGAATCGAAATCCTGGCGGATTGTTTCGAACTGTTCCGGCACGGTCCAATATTCCCAAGTACGCGATTGCGAGGGGGTGACCCCGTCTCGCGTCATTTTTGTGACCGTGCCGGCGCGGACCTCGATGTGTACCACGCCCGGCTGCCGTCCGCCGATCGTGATATCCATGTCGTACCCGGCCGGTCCGTTGGCTTTCCACTTCTGCTCGGCCACGTCCAGATCGGCACGGGTAATTTCAGGCACGGACGGTCCGCGCTTGAGGACGAGGGTCACGACGATGATCGCCAGCACTATGCCGATGCCGCACGCCGCACCAAGCACCATGGCCGAGGCGCGCACCGGCTTTGGGTGCGGCTGCTGCCCGTTCGGCGATTGGCCGTTGGTCTTGGAATTCATAGGCGGACGGAATGCTGAAGCGCCTTGTGCTGCAACTGCCTGACGTGGCCGGGATGCCTGCACATTCTCACAAGCCCGGCGCGCGGGCGTCAACCACGCGGTAACATGATGGCACGAACAATCGTTCCGGTGGATTAGGCAAAGTTAACCGGCACTTGCACCGCATTGGCCACGGGTTAGACCGTCACTCGTTGGTGGAAAAGAGGCCTGCCCGAATCGTCCCTGTTGACGCTTTGGCAGGAACCGGTCACGCTGAACCACAGTTTTGCGAGGCGCGGGGGGCTGCGCTGCGCAATTCCGCGCGCCAGCCGAAACTTCGCGTCCTATCACAAGTAGGTGACGGTCCGTTGTTTCGGGATTTGCTATCGGGCTGTCAACGTCCGGAAGGATGCCGAGATGTACACGACTCACTTTTTAATCTGTAGCTTGCTCGCGCAATTGCCGCCGGCCGCCCAGCCGCCGGCCGCACCGCGCGCGGGGCAACAGGGCGTGCATGGCCAGCGCGAGCGTGGGCAAAGTACCACGGCGCCGGCCGGCGAGGCCCCGGCCGCGCCGCAGGCGGGCGTCATTCCTCCTGCCGAAACTGATCCACCGCCTCCGCCCGTCCCGGCCGAAATTCCGCCGGCGCGCAAGGAAGCTCCTGCTGCTGCGCCGCCGCCGTCCGCGGCGCCTGGCAAGCTGGTGCCCGTCGAACCGCGTTCGGCACGCACCGCGTCGGCCGAGATTCTCAGTCAGGCCTTGGCCGTGCCCGAGGGGGAACAACCGCGCGGCCGCCCGATGCCGCTGGTCGAGGTCCTGCGTTTGGTCCCGGATCGCGCCGGGCAATTGCGCGCGACGGAAAGCTATTGGCGTCTGGCCGAGGCGCTGGCCGACTACAACTTTGCTTGGGATGAGTATCAACAGTTCGAGCGATTGAAGCCGGCCCAACACCCTGACAATGAGCCGAGCACCGACCAGCGCATGCTGGCGCCTCGGCTGCAGGCCGCTAAGGCGAGACTGCAAGATGCCGACGTTGCGCTGGTCTCTGGACAATATGACCTGGCCGGCTCGATTCGTTTGCCGACGGGGCAAACGCTGCCGTTGCCGTCGGACATTCCGCACGTAGGACCGTATCGCACGGAGTTGGACAATCTATATCAAGGCCGCGCGATTCCGCCGCGGGCCGTGTTGATTGATCGAACACTGCCGATCCGCCGTAGCGCGATCGAATCGCGTGCCGCCGCGGTCAACGCCGCCGGCGATGCCTTAATGGCCGCCGAGGAATCGCATTTTGAGGGGCGCAGCGACTTGGCTCTCGTTTTATCGCTGGTCGATGAGCTGTCGCGTCAGCGCCGTGCTTTTATGGCCGATGTCCGCACTTACAATCTCGAAATCGCCGAATACGCGATGTCCGCTCCGACGCCCCCCTTGGACCCACAAGGGCTGGCCTCGATGTTGATCAAGCTTCCCGCGGGTGTTCCGACTGGCACGGTTGCCGGCGGTACGATGACGAATCCGGCGGGAGCGACCGGCATCGAACGGGCCGGCTTCAATCAGCCGATTGCCGCGCCGCAACAGATGCCTTTGCAGCCAGTGCCCGAGGGGCAACTGAATCTTGCTCCGCCGCCGGTGAATCCCGCGGCGCCTGTGCGCAACGAGCCGACGCTGGCTCCGCCGCGTCCCCCGCAGCAAACACCGCGCGAGCAGCGCTTGCCCCCGTTGCCACGTGGCGACGAAGAAAAGGCCCCCTACGGTTCGACATCGACGGAAAAGGCAGAACCTCCTTACGGCAAGTACGCTGCACAGCGTCCCACCGGCATTCCCGAGAATCAGACGGCGCCGGCCGACATGCTGCCGGAGGCGCCTTTGGCCGAGTCCTCTGCGCTGCCCGTTGCGGAACGCGGTGTGCCAACGATGCCGAGTGCTGATATTCCAGCGGCCGAACCGCCGGCGGCAGCGATCACGACCGCTGAGCTACACGCTTCGCCATGCCTTTACCCGGCGCTGCGCGATCGGTCGAGCGCCGATCAGGCGCGGCAGTTGGCGCTGGTCTTGTGTTGGGAGCCTGTCGCGGTAACGGCCGAAAGCGCGCCGATCCCGCTTGCTGATTACCTGGTGAATGTTCCCGCTGAGCGGCGACGTGACGCGATCACGTCGTATTGGCAGGCGCAGTTTCACGCGGCTCGCGCTCAATTGCTCGCGCAGCAGCTCGAGCAATTCGAAGCGCTCGGGGGGACGATCGCCAGTCAAGGGCTGCAAGGTCCTGGCGGCGCCGAAGCCATGTTGTTGGTGCGCGCCGCACAACTGGCCGCCCAGGCCGACGCGCGCAATGCACAGATCGAGCGACTGACGGCACAGTGGAGCCTGACGCAGGCCGCGGGGCGCCCGCTGACCGGCAGTCCTTGGCTGATCGCGGAAACACCTCCGCACGCTGGCGGATACCGACTGCAATTGAACGAATTGCCGCGTGAGCTGGCCACATCTCCCACGATCCAGCGCCTGGCCGCCACGATTCCGCAATTGCGGGCTGCCCTGGTCGATCGAGCCGCGGCGGTCGTCGCTGCCGACGACGCGCGGGGCAACATGGCTCTGGATCCCACCTTCTCCATGGCCGAGACGCGCCAGGCTCTGCAAGCCATCAGCGATCAAACCGCCGAGACGGGCACGTTTCTGGCCCGGCTCACCGATTACAATATCGAGATTGCCGCGTACGCGAATGCTGTGCTGCCACCTGCCACGGGGAGCGAGTCGTTGGTTCGGGCCCTGGTAAGCACCACGCCGACGCCGGTCGGCAACTGAACGCGGTACGCCAAAGCAATCGAGTGTCACGCTGCCTTACGAGGTAGCTCGCTAGACTGCAATTCACCGTAAGCGTCTGAAAGACTGATGGCCACGATCACCGAGAATGTTGCCAGCGAAACGGCCGAGCGTCGCCCTCGCGCGAAGCCGC
The DNA here is from genome assembly GCA_036499395.1 of Pirellulales bacterium. Taxonomy (NCBI): domain Bacteria; kingdom Pseudomonadati; phylum Planctomycetota; class Planctomycetia; order Pirellulales; species Pirellulales bacterium. Next base: position 187,889 of record DASYDW010000116.1, on the reverse strand, counting down.
TCGTGATCGGCAACGTGATCGTCGATCCGCCGGTGCTGCAGGCGCCGATGGCCGGCTTCACTAATTACGCGTATCGGCAGATCGTGCGCGAATTCGGCGGCGCCGGCCTGCAGGCGACCGAGATGGTTAGTGCTCGCGGCTTTCTGGCGAAGGATGAACGGGACGGCGAATTCCCCGATCGATTGTGGGGCGTGAAAGATGAAGCCCGCCCGCTGGCGGTGCAGATCTGGGACAACGACCCAGGCACGCTGGCCGCGGTCGGCGCGCGATTAGCGCACGAGTTCAAAGTCAGCGTTGTCGATATCAACTTCGGCTGCCCCGTGAAGCAAGTCACGGTCGCGGCGCAAAGCGGCAGTTACTTGTTGAAATGCCCCGACCGTGTCGGTGCGATCGTCGAGCGCGTTTCTCAGGCCTGCGCCCCCACGCCGGTTACGGCCAAGATCCGCTTGGGCTGCACGCGCGACAACATCAACGCCATCGACGTGGCACAAGTCATCGAAGGGGCCGGCGCCGCGGCGCTGACGGTGCATGGCCGCACGGCGCAAGATTTCTTCAAAGGTTCGGCCGACTGGGACCGGATTTCGTCAATCAAGCCTTACCTGAAACGCATTCCGCTGATCGGGAACGGCGATCTCGACTCGCCGCAGAAAGTCGTCGAAGCCTTGGCCCGTTACGACGTCGACGGCGTAATGATCGCGCGGGCTGCCCTATCGAAGCCGTGGTTGTTCCGCCAGGCACAGGCGGCATTACGAGGTGAACCGATTCCCGCTGACCCGACGCTGGCCGAAGAACGCACGCTACTCCTCTATCACTACAGGCTGGTATGCGAGCGATTCGGCCAGGCACGCGGCACGATCCTGATGCGGCGCTTTGCCTGTTGCTATGCCCAAGGTCGGCCCGGCGCGCGCGAGTTTCGCACTCGCATCTCGCACGTTACCACGCCTGACGACTTCGCGGGCGTGGTCAACGATTTCTTTCCGCAAACGCAAGACGCCGAATAGCCGACAGATATCCCTCTCCCTCCGGGAGAGGGCAGGGTGAGGGGATCGCATAAGCGATCATCGACTCGCGCCGCGGTTCCCCGACAGTGAAGGTGTCCTCTGGGGGCGAGGTCTTCGACGCGGACGATTGATTAAGAGTTTGCCTTGCGGCATGTTTTCCGCCACACTCGGCCTCCATGCAATCAAGCGCTTGGGAATTCTGGATTGACGTTGGTGGTACGTTCACCGATTGCTTTGCACGGCGTCCGGATGGCACGCTTGCGCGCCTTAAGTTGTTGAGCTCGGGCGTGACGAAGGGATCGGCTGGGGACGGTTCGTCGCGCACAGAGATCTTCGATTCGTTGCGCGCCGTCGATCCGGCGAATTTTTGGGCCGGCTATACGCTGCGGCTGTTGAGCCCGACGGGCGACGTGGTGGCGGAACGTCGGGTGCGCGAAAGCGATGCAGGCTGTCTGAAACTTGACGCGCCGCTGCCCGTGGATGCCACTCCGGGGCAAGCGTACGAGCTCGCCTCGGGCGAGGAAGCGCCGATCGTGGCGATACGCTACTTGCTGGGGCTGTCGCTTAGTTCCCAGATTCCTCACGTCGTGGTGCGTTTGGGAACCACACGGGGAACCAACGCCTTGATAACGCGACGCGGGGCGCGCACGGCGTTTGTGACGACCCGTGGGTTCGGTGACATTCTGGCGATCGGCTATCAAAACCGGCCGAGACTGTTTGATGTCGCGATCAAGAAACGCGTTCCTCTGTTCGCAGATGTTGTCGAAATCGACGAGCGTGTGACCGTCGACGGCGAGGTAATGCGATCGCCAGACCCCGATTTGGTAAAGCAGCAGTTCCGCGAGCTGCGCGGCCGTGGCATCGATTCGTTGGCGATTTGCCTGCTGCACGCCTATCGCATTGCTGCACATGAAGAACAGGTCGCGGAGTTGGCGCGCGAGGCAGGCTTTGCCGAAATCAGCACCAGTAGTCGCGTGGCGCCGCTGGTTAAGATTGTTGCCCGCGGTGACACAACCGTGATGGACGCCTACTTAAATCCGATCCTGCGCGATTACGTGGGTTTGCTGCGAGGCTCGCTCCCCTCGGCCGATTTGCGGATCATGACCTCGGCCGGAGGGTTGGTCGCGGCCGAAAATTTCGTCGGCAAGGACAGCATCCTGTCCGGACCGGCCGGCGGCGTGGTCGGTTTCTCGCGCGCGGCGGAAAGCGCGGGCTTCACGCAGGCCATCGGCTTCGACATGGGGGGGACGAGCACCGACGTATCGCGCTTCGACGGCCGATTCGAACTCGAGTACGAGACTGAAAAAGCGGGCGTGCGGGTCGTCGCGCCGATGATGGCGATCGAAACCGTGGCCGCGGGCGGTGGGTCGATTTGCGCCTTTGACGGGGCAAAGTTGGTCGTCGGACCGCAGAGCGCCGGAGCCGCACCGGGCCCGGCCTGTTACGGTCGCGGCGGACCGCTAACCGTGACGGACGTGAACTTTTACCTGGGCAAGATTCTGCCAGAGCATTTTCCGTTTCCGCTCGATCACGCGGCGGTCGCAGCGCGACTGAAAGCGCTAATCGACGAAATCGAGCGTGTGGCGGCGCGTCGCTACACACCGATTGAACTGTGTGACGGTTTTCTGCAGGTCGCGAACGCCAACATGGTGAAGGCGATTCAATCGATTTCGATCGCCAAGGGATGCGATCCTCGCGAGTATGTCCTGGTGGCGTTCGGCGGGGCGGCGGGACAACACGCCTGCGCCGTGGCCGACGAACTTGGTATGCGCCAGGTGCTGTTGCATCCTGATGCGGGCATCTTGAGCGCTTATGGCATCGGTGCCGCCGACGTGGTGCGCCACGCTGCGCAGGGCGTTTACGATCATTATTCGGAAGATCGCGTGCAGCAACTGGCAGCAACGTTTGCCGAACTGGTCGCGGGCGCGCGCGACGAAGTGCTGGCCGAGGGGATCGCGCCGGATCGCGTCAGCGTGCGACGATCGCTTGACCTGCGCTACCAGGGGTTAGATGCCTCGCTGACGATTGCCGAGCCCCGCCAGGGAACATACGCCGAAGCGTACGCCGCTGAACATGAGAAGCTGTACGGCTATCGCAGCGACGGTCGGGTGATGGAAATCGTGGCGTTGCGGGTCGAGGCCGTGGGGCATACTGTCCCGCCCGAGGAGCCTTCGACGCATGCACCGCACCGCGCCGCGCCGGCCGAGCGAGAGGCCAATGTGTACTTCGAGGCGCAGCAGTGCCATGCGAATGTTTTTGATCGCGCGCGGTTGCAGCCGGGGGATCAGATCACGGGGCCGGCCGTGGTACACGAAGGGATGTCGACGACGATCATCGATCCCGGCTGGCAGGGAGAAGTCCTCTCGCGCGGCGAATTGGTGCTGACTCGTGTGGCGCGCAAAAAGGAGAGCGAGCGATCCGAAGGCGACACGGACAACAGGGCCATCGATTGCGATCCGGCGACGCTCGAAGTTTTCAACAATCGCTTCGCCGCGATCGCCGAGCAGATGGGGATCACGCTACGCAATACGGCCAGCAGTGTGAACGTGAAGGAGCGTCTCGATTTCAGTTGCGCGGTATTCACGGCCGCGGGGGACCTGGTCGTCAATGCGCCGCACATCCCGGTACATTTGGGGGCGATGGGGGAAACGGTGCGGTGTATTTTGGCAGACAATCCCGCGCTGCGACCGCGAGACGTCTTTGTGACCAACGATCCCTATCGCGGAGGATCGCATCTGCCGGATGTCACGGTCGTCACACCCTTGTTTGACGCGGCGGGCACACAGCTCTTGTTCTTCACGGCCAGCCGCGCGCACCACGCCGAGATCGGGGGCATCGTCCCGGGCTCGATGCCGCCATTTTCTCGGAACCTGGCCGAGGAAGGGGTGCTGGTGCGGAATTTCAAACTGGTCGACGCCGGAGAATCACGGCTCGAGGAATTTGGCCGACTGCTAAGTTCCGGGCGGTATCCGACGCGCAAGGTGGCGGACAATCTGGCTGACGTCGCGGCGCAGGTGGCGGCGAATCAGCAGGGCGCGCGCGACCTGGCGCGGCTGGTCGAGCGGCATTCGCTGCCGGTCGTGCAGGCCTATATGCGATATATCCAAAACGCGGCCGAGCAGAAGATGCGGCAGGCGCTCGCGAAATTACCCAGTGGTCGACACCGCTTCGAAGACCATCTCGACGACGGTTCGGCCATCGTGGCAACGATCGATATCGCGGGAGATCGCGCGACGATCGACTTCACGGGTACCGGCCCCGTGCTGGTCGGCAACCTGAACGCGAATCGGGCGATTGTCACGGCGGCCGTGATGTATTTCTTGCGGTCGCTGATCGACGAGGACATTCCACTGAATCAGGGAGTGCTCGCGCCGGTGACGATTGCGCTGCCCGAGTGCTTGTTGAACCCGACGCCAGGCGCGACGCCCGCCGTCAGTCCGGCGGTGGTTGGTGGAAATGTCGAGACGTCGCAGCGTGTCGTGGACGTGTTGCTGGGCGCGCTTCAGGTAGCTGCCGCCAGTCAGGGGACGATGAACAACGTGTTATTCGGCGACAGCACGTTCGGATACTACGAGACGATTTGCGGCGGCGCCGGCGCGACGCCCGAGGCGGACGGCGCCGACGCCGTACACACACACATGACGAACACTCGGCTGACCGATCCCGAGGTGCTCGAACAGCGCTACCCGGTGCGGCTGCAAGAGTTCTCGATTCGGCGCGGATCGGGCGGAGCCGGCCAACATCGCGGCGGGGACGGTATCGTGCGCCGCATCGAGTTCCTGCGCCGGCTGGAAGTTTCGATCTTGTCGCAACGACGTGGGCCGTATCCGCCGTACGGCCTGGCCGGTGGCGCGCCGGGCCAACTCGGAAGGAACACGTTGCGGCGCGCCGACGGGACGCATGACGAATTGGCTGCCCAAGTGCAATTCACCGCGAAGCCGGGAGACGTGCTTTCGATCGAGACGCCAGGCGGCGGGGGCTGGGGCGCGAAGGACGGGTGACGGTTTCGGCTTGGTCAGGAAGCTAATTCATCCCGATATGGGGAGACGGAAAACGAGTTGTGCGGCACTCACGCCGCCCGTTCAGGCCCGTTTGACCCCCCGCCCCCTGTCTGTTAATTTTTCCTGCTTACGCTTCGCCCGCCTCTGGGCCGCTTTTTCGGCCCCCCGCGAATCGACATCCCCCCCAAAGGGCAAAAGGTAGGTCCACACTCCCATGGCTCACGAAGTTACCCTCATCACCGGCGACGGTACCGGTCCGGAACTCGCCGCGGCCGCCAAGAAATGCGTCGATGCCACCGGCGTCAAAATCAACTGGGACGAGCAGGTCGCTGGCGTCGACATCATGGAGAAGATGGGCACGCCTTTGCCGGACGCCGTCATGGAGAGCGTCCGCCGCACGAAGTGCGCCTTGAAGGCCCCTATTACCACGCCCGTCGGCACCGGATTCCGCAGCATCAATGTCCATCTGCGGCAAGCGCTGGGCCTGTTCGCCTGCATCCGCCCCTGCAAGCAGTACGTCGGCGTGCGCAGCTTCTTCACCGAGGTGCCCGTCGACCTGGTGATTGTCCGCGAGAACACCGAGAGCCTGTACGCCGGCATCGAGTTCGAACGCGGCAAGCCCGAGACTGCCGAAGCGATCAAGTTCATCAACGAGCGAGCCGAGAAGAAAATCAAATCGGGCCTGGACGAGACCGGCCTGACGATCAAGTCGATCAGCGTTTCGGCCACCGAGCGGATTGTGCGCTGTGCCTTCGAGTACGCCCGGAAGAACAGCCGCCAGCGGGTCACGGCCGTTCACAAGGCGAACATCTTGAAGTTCACCGACGGGCTGTTTCTGGAAGTGGCCCGCAACGTGGCTGCTGAATATACGGACATCGAATTCGAAGACCGGATCGTCGACAACATGTGCATGCAGCTCGTGCAAAAGCCCGAGTTGTATGACGTGCTGGTGCTGCCGAACCTGTACGGTGACATCCTCAGCGATCTGGCCGCGGGGCTGGTCGGTGGTTTGGGTGTCGCGCCGGGTGCGAACATCGGCCCCGACGGAGCCGTCTTCGAAGCCACGCACGGCAGTGCTCCCAAGTACAAAGGGCAGAATAAGGTCAACCCGACGGCACTGATCCTCTCCGGCATGTTAATGCTGCGTTACCTGGGCGAGATCGAAGCCGGCGACCGCCTGGAAAAGGCCGTGGCTGACGTGATCGCCGAAGGGAAGTATGTCACCTACGACCTGAAGCCGAATCGCGATGATCCGACCGCCGTCGGCACCCGCGAGATGGCCGACGCGATCTGCCGCAAGTTGGCCGAATAGGAATGGCCAGGTAGTCATGACGAATAACCTGTAGCCGGGGACTGTGACCCCGGTGCCGCTCGGATTCGACCGGCCTCGTAGAGGCCGGCTACAGGGGACGCCTTTTGCTTAGCGCTGCTGAATTTCGTGCTCTGGTCAGCGGACAGCGGCGCGACGCGCGAGCGCATCTATGGCGTGCCGTGCTGCGCATGGTCGAGATTCCGTACACGCTGGCCGTCCGCTGGCGCAACTACGGCTATGATCGGCAAATTGGCGTCGAGCATGCCAGCGTGCCGGTGATCAGCGTCGGTAATTTGACGCTTGGCGGGACGGGCAAGACGCCGCTCGTGGCCTGGATCGCTCGTTGGCTGCGTGCTCGCGACATCCGTGTAACGCTCATCAGTCGCGGCTACGGCGCCGAGCAAGGAGCGCGCAATGACGAGGCGCTCGAACTCGAGCAAAAGTTGCCCGACGTTCCGCATCTGCAAAATCCCGACCGCGTCACGGCCGCGCACACGGCCGTCGACGAGTTCGAATGCCAGGTGATTCTGCTCGATGACGGCTTTCAGCATCGCCGGCTGGCACGCGATCTGGATATCGTGCTCTTGGACGCGCTCGAGCCGTTTGGCTTCGACCACGTGTTTCCACGCGGCATGCTGCGCGAACCGGTTTCCTCGCTCGCCCGGGCCGATATTGTGGCGCTGTCGCGCGCTGATATGGTTTCGCCCCAGCAGCGCGCTGAGTTGCGCGCCATTGCCGCGCGCTATAACTCGCAGGCGGCATGGCTCGAGATGCGGCACGCACCTGAGCGATTACTTTCGGGAAGCGGGCAAACGGCTCCCTTTTCGGCCTTTGTCGGACAGAGTGTCGCGGCATTCTGCGGTATCGGCAATCCGGCCGGTTTCCGGCACACGCTCGCGCAGTGCGGCTTCGGGGTGAGCGAACTGCGTGAGTTCCGCGATCATCACGCCTATACGCAGGAGGATGTCGCATCGTTAGGGCAATGGGCCCGCGAGCAGCATGCCTCGGCACTGATTTGCACGCACAAGGACCTGGTCAAGCTGGGGGTCGACCAGATCGCGGGCGTACCGCTGTGGGCTGTGGAAATCGGCGTTGAAATTCTCACCGGTCTGCCGGCGCTCGAAGAACGCCTGCAAGCGATCGCGGCGAAAGCCACGGGCTGACAAGTATCGCAGCGTAACGATAGGACGCTACTGCAGAGAACTTGGCGTCATCGCATTGCGCTTATCCAACGCCTCGGCCTGCGTAATCTGTGGACCTGCTACCGGCGTTTGCAGGCGGCGATCCACAGATTACGCAGATATCACAGATTCCGAGTAGAAGCAAAGCTGTCAGTACCGGAGCTTATTTCACAAGTTCTTTGTCGAACCAGTCGGCAACTTCCTTCACTTCCTCGTGGATCGTTGGCCAGGGATGACCGCCTCCTGGTTTTACAATCAGCTCGGCCGGCACTCCTTCTTTTTTCAGCGCCGCGACCAGTAGCTCGCTTTGCTGCAGCGGGACCAACGGGTCTTTGTCGCCGTGGTAAACCAAGAACGGCGGAAACTGGCCGGTCACATGATGCGCGGGCGAGATCTTCTTCATCTGCTCGAAGACTTCTTCATTCTTCTGCGTCGTGATGCCCCCCTGATACAGCAGATTGCCGACCATGCGCGACGACATCGAAAGATTGTCCGGCCCAACCTTGGCGGTCCCCCAGTTCGTGAAGTCTGTGGGAGGGAAGAATACCGAAACCGCCTTCACTCGCGTACTTTGGCGATTCAAAGGATCGCGATCGTCCGGCTTGCCATCATCGGCCGTGGCCGCGCACAGGCATGCCAGATGCCCACCGGCCGAGGCGCCGGTCAGGCCGAGTCGATTCGGATCGATCTTGTATTCCTCGGCGTGCGCTTTGACCCAGCGAATGCCGGTCTTCAGGTTCTGCAACATCTCGAGCGCTGTGAACCGATTACGCGATCCGGGTCGCACGGCGAACACCGTGTAGCCGCGTTCGCAGAAGGTGTCGAACATTTTGGCCCGCTTGTGATCGTTGATCTTGCCGCGGTCCGAGAACCAGGCGCCGCTGGCCACGTCGACGATCGCCATGCCGTTGCTCTTGCCAGTTGGCGTGAAGATATCCAATAGCAGGCCGATACCGTCGATGTCTGCGTAAACGACGTCCTGTTGCTGCTTGTAGGGTGACGCGGCTTTCTCGGGTGGTGCTGCCAGTCCCGCGGCGGCGCCGGGCGCGTCATCCGCAAGGCAAACATTGACCGACAGAATCGCGGCAAGCGCGAACAGGCCAAACGACGACGCGAGGCGTTTCACTGTGGTTGACTCCAACTTGAAGGGCAGGGGACTGCGACGCGAGCGAGACTCGGCCCTAACGCCGTGGCGCAATAGCACGGCGCGACCGGTGGAGAGGTATTGTGAATCACGCCCATTGCGGGGTCAAATTTGCGATAGTCATCCGCCGGACGGCCAGGTCAGCGGATCTCGAATCCCGTTGCCCCAAGCGATCATCCCGGTTCGTCAAGACGGCCGGCAAACCCTAGTCAATCCCCCCACTTCGCTGCACCGACAAACACGCCGTTTAAGCACTTACGTCGACGGCTGGCAAGCTGTGTCCCCCTTTTGCGTTGTAACGCTTGCGGGCCCGCGCGCGGCACGCTACCAAGAGAGGTGTTCGCGGTGACCGCCCGGTGCGCGGGTATATATAGTTAGGAAAACTACCGCATGACCACGACCACGCTTCCCACCGCGCGCAACGACGTTCTGCACACCCCGCACGGCGAGGCGCTGGGAACCAGCTTTCGCTGGCCCGGTGGCCAGTATTGTGCCATTCACACCAGCCGCGGGCTGGTCGGATGCGGCATTTATGATGTGGCCGTCGCGGGGGAATTCGGGCTCGTTGTTGCGATTGCACGTGGCACGCCCGCCAAACCGCTATGCGAGCCCGAGGATCTTTACCAGGCCAAGATCGTGGAAGTCAGCGAGCCCGCCCGCAAGCTCGGTATCGAGCCGGGCATGACCGGGCTCGAGGCTCTCGCCAAGCTGCTCTCGAGCAATTAAAGTCGACTCGCCGCCCATAATGGCAAAATCTGCCAACGCGAAATAGACACCTATCACTACCTCCTGCCGAACGATTTTTATGAAGCGTCCACCCGTCAAGTTGATTGCCGCTCCGTACACTCCCTTCACGCGAAATGGTGAGCTCAATCTGGGCGTCATCGACGAGCAGGCCGACCTGTTCGCCAATAACGAATTGGCAGGCGCCTTTGTCTGTGGGACCACCGGCGAGAGCATGTCGATGACGCTCGCCGAGCGCCGCACGGTTACCGAGCGCTGGATCAAAGCCGCCGCTGGCCGCTTTGCCGTGGTGGTTCACGTCGGGCATACCTGCCAGCGTGATTGCATCGAGTTGGCCGAGCACGCGGCCGAGCATGGCGCCGCGGCGACCGCGGCGATGGGCCCTTGCTTTGCCAAGCCGGCCGATGCAGACATGCTGACGGACTTTTGCGCTCCGATCGCGGCTGCCGCCCCCGATCTGCCGTTTTACTACTACCACATTCCGGGCATGACGGGCGTCAGCCTGCCGATGGCAAACTTTATGAAGGTCGCCGGCCGGCAAATTCCCAATCTCGTCGGATTGAAATACAGCCACGATGACCTGGTCGATCTCGCGGCCTGCGTCGCCTTGGATGATGGCCGCTTTGAAGTGCTGTTCGGCAAGGACGAAATCCTGCTGGCGGCCCTGGCGCTAGGTGTCCGGGGCGCTGTCGGTAGCACCTATAACTTCATGACGCCCCTGTATCAGCGGGTGATTCATGCCTTCGACGCGGAAGACATGGTCCTGGCCCGCCGCGAGCAAATGCGTGCCGTAGAATTGGTCCGGGCGCTGTTGCGTTTCGGCTCGTCGTTCATGGCTGCCGGCAAGGCCGTAATGAACCGGCTGGGGATTGATTGCGGGCCGGTTCGCTCGCCGCTACGCCCCTTGAGCGCGGAACAGGCAAGCCAACTCGACGAGCAACTCACGCGATTGGGCTTCGACGATTACTGCTCGAAAACCACTTCGCGTCCCTTACGATCAGCGGGCCGGACGACGCGTGCGATCAGCGCCAACTAGGTCCATACGAACTATATCCATTGATCGCGCTGCGACGAAACGCCACGGCTCTCGGGCCGCGCTTGTGAATCGATGACGCAACGATCAACGACGACTGACGCCCTGACATCGCATGCCGGCGCCTCGGCCCCGGCTGGTTCGCTGGTGGGTTGCGAGCATGTCGATCGGGTCGCGGTGCTCACGCTCGCCAATCCGGCCAGGCGCAATGCGCTCAGCCGCGACGTGCTCATGGCGCTGCGCGATCAACTGCGCGTGATCGCCGGCGACGCGGCGATTAAGTGCGTCATCTTGAAGGCCGACGGCCCCGTTTTCAGTTCGGGCCATGATCTGCGCGAGGTCGCGACGGCCAGCCGCGAGCAGGCCGAGGCGCTGTTCACCCTGTGTACGGAAGTCATGGAGGCGATCCGCCATCTGCCGCAGCCCGTTATTGCGCAGGTGCAGGGGGTTGCTACCGCGGCCGGTTGCCAATTGGTGGCCACGTGCGATTTGGTCATCGCCGCCGAGACCGCCACCTTCGCGACGCCCGGCGTGCGGATCGGATTGTTCTGCTCAACACCGGCGGTGGCGCTAGCCCGGGCGGTGAGCACGAAGAAGGCGATGGAAATGCTGCTGACTGGTGATGCGATTACGGCGACCGAGGCCGAGCGTATCGGGCTGGTAAATCGCGTCGTGCCGAGCGACCAACTGGCCGCGGAGACGCTGAAACTCGCCCGGCAGATCGCTTCGGCCAGTGGTGCCGTGCTCGCGCTCGGCAAACGAACTTTTTACGAGCAGTTATCGCTCGACCGTCCGGCGGCCTATAAGGTTGCCGAGTGTGCGATGGTCGAAAATGCCGCTCTGCCCGACGCCCAAGAAGGGATCGACGCATTTTTGAACAAGCGTCCGCCGCAGTGGCGCACCTGAAAGATCGTCTGCGGGCTCGTCGTTTTGCATGGCTTTAATTAGCACGCTAGGATGACGTTCCGAGCCGTGCAACGTGGTTCCGCCAACGCTGGGCTCGCGGACCTTTCTCAAGTTCTTTATACGCACACGCTGCCCGCCCGCCCCTACGCAGCGCTTAGGAGGATTTAATGATCAATTCCGACCCCTCGTCGATCGTTCGCAGTACCGTTGCCAGCGACTCGGCTGAGAAGGAATGGGTCCTGGAGATCGCCAATTCGCAGGAAGCGCGACACGAACGCGTGAAACTTGCCGCGGCTTATCGGATTATCGCCCGGCATGGTCTGGACGATGGACTAGCTGGCCACATCAGCCTGCGTGTGCCCGGTGCGCCCGATTATTTCTGGGTCAATCCGTTCGGCAAGATGTTCAGCGAGGTGACGGCCGAGAACCTGGTGCTGGTGAACTCGAAGGGGGAGATCATCGACGGCTGGCCGATGATCAATCAGGCCGGCTTCTGCATTCACGCCGCGATTCATCATGCCAGGCCTGACGTTAACTGCGCCTGCCACACGCATCCGCCGGCCGGCTCGGCCTATAGCGCGCTGGGCATCCTGCTCGATCCGCTCGAGCAGACGGGCTGCTCGTTTTTTGAAGACCACGCCATCTACAGCGAATACACCGGCATCGTGCTCGACGAGCAGCAAACAGTCGACATAACGTCGGCGCTCGGAACGAAACGGGCGCTGATCCTGGCCAATCACGGCTTGCTTACCACAGGTTCGTCGGTCGAGCAAGCAGTCCTCGACATGATCGATATGGAGCGGACCTGCGCGGTCAATTTACGCGCGATGGCCACGGGGCGGCCTTTGCAAATCGTGCCGCCGGAAGTGGCCCGACAAAGCCGCTCGGTGCTGACGCAGCCGATGCGGTATCCGTTCCAATGGGAAGCGGTCGTCCGGCAACTCGACCGCCACGAGACCGATTACAACCCATGGCGCGCGAAATAAATGATACGTCGGTCAAAAATGGAATGGACGACGAAGGACGCGGTCTCGCTGGTTGTAGCCTATCGGTACGAATTAAACCGGCTTCTTTTTACGTTTGCTTTCAGCGTCCGTCTTACTTCGCCGAAGTTCGTCCTTCAACTCCTCCACGTCTGACTCAACCTCAAGTAACCGGTCTTCCACGTCGTCGTGCAGAGGTCTTATCGAATCCTCGACAGGTGAGTGGTAGCAAGTCGCATTTGGCGGTAACTGAACGGATGACTTGATGTCGTCCGATAGACTATGGTCGACGTTAATTGCGGTGATTAACTCAGGATGTAGACCACGTTGACCAAGGGCTCGAAGAAAAAGGCTGGCTCCAGCCTTATTTGGCGTCAGTGTTATGAAATCAAATGCCGGGGTAATTCCCGACGACTCCTTTAGGCCCCCATATTCGAACGCGTACCGCCATCCCAGCAACCCGTGATCGATTAGTCCTTTCGTTGCCAACAAGAGAATGGCCGCGCCGTCCCCGCCGTCAAATTGTGCGGCCAAGAGTAGCTCGTCGACTGAAACGGCCACGTGAAGGCCCTTCCAGAACTCATGTGCGTCGAGCCGCTTTGTGGCAAAAGGATAGCGCGCGAGTAACGAGTAGATGATGAAATGTAGTCGCAGCTGTTGGGAGGACATGGCTTTCAACAGCGAGAGTGCTGGGACGGCCGAATCATCGGCACCATCTGTCGTTCGAGCCCCAGCAAGCAATCCGCCGAAGTATTCTGCGGAGATCGCATCTTCGATGTAACGTCCTTCTTCCCAGACACCTTTTAAGACACGTGCGTTTACACCACCTTGAGAGTCGATCTTATTTCCGAGCTTTCCGCACGCGACATCGAATATTCGGCGCAGGTTCCGGCTCGACTTCTCAACAAGACTCCGCGCGCCTTCGCCAATATAGTCCGCGCTCGGTCCGAGAAGCTTCGTGATTATGTCCTTCGAAGCAATACCGCCGGTGGCGGCAATTAGGATTTTGGTAATTTCGTCAGACATGCACTCGCCCCAAAATGCGCGCGGATCGATTTGGCATCAACCAACGGTTACGTCATCAGGATAAGCGTTTGGTGCGTGACGCAGCAAGTTTACGACGGCGCGATGCGGCCGATCGTAGTAGCCGCGACGGTGTCGAATCGCCGCTTGTCGTAGTTACGGCAGCGTCTCGCTGAGGACTTTCTTTGCCTGTTCGGCGCGATAGTCGTGCAGCTTTGCGGTCAGCGGCGGGCGGTTGGTTGCCAGGATGCTGACGGCCAATAATGCCGCGTTGACGACGCCAGGCTTGCCGATCGCCAGGGTGCCAACGGGGATGCCGGCCGGCATCTGCACGATCGCGAGCAACGAATCGAGCCCGTTGAGCGTCGTGCTGGGAATCGGCACCCCGAGGACAGGCTTCACCGTGTGTGCCGCCACGACTCCCGCCAAGTGGGCGGCTCCGCCGGCGGCGGCGATCCACACTTCCACGCCGCGCTTTTCGGCGTCGGCCATATACTCGCGCAACTGGTCCGGCGTGCGATGCGCCGACAACACGCGGCACTCGTGCGGCACGTCGAACTTGGCCAGCGTATCGCCGGCGTGTTTCATCAACTCCCAGTCCGACTTGCTCCCCATCACGATGGCCACTAGCGGCTTGTCTACGGCGCTCATGCAATTCTTCCTTCTGCGTGTGGGCAATAACGACTAGAAATTAGGGGCCGACGAACGCACCCCGGGGAAATTCGCGATTACGAGACAACTTATCGAGAATTGAGCGGGGCACGCTATAACGCGTCGCTGATGCCCCTTCCCTCAAGGCTTCGACTGGTCGTCGTTTGACCAGCGGATCCCAAGAATTCGATAAGCCGCGCGGCCGAGTATGCCATATCCGCCAGCAGTGGCAAGGGGCCAAGTGCAACTGCCGATATAATGGGAAACCAGAGTCGAAATCTCAGCGTTATTTTCGACCGCTGCCAACTGTCACTGCCGACCATTCAATCGGGACGGATCCTGCCTTGACGTCGAAGCCCGATAATCCGCCGCGCATCCTGCTCGTCGGCGCTACGGGGCAGGTGGGGCGTGAATTGCTGCGGACGCTCGCCCCGGTCGGTCCGGTGTTCGCCACGGCCCGTTCGCCCGGTGCGTTCGCAGGCACGGCGCAACGGCTGATCCTTGACGTTACGGATTTGGACGCCGTGCGCCGTACGGTTCGCGAGGTGCGTCCGGCCATCATCGTCAACGCGGCAGCGTATACGGCAGTCGATCGGGCGGAGTCCGAGCCTGACCTGGCCATGCTCGTCAACGGCATCATGCCCGGCATGCTGGCCGAAGAGGCGCGAGCGGCCGGCACGGCGCTTGTGCATTATTCGACCGATTACGTGTTCGATGGCGGCGGCACGCGCCCCTGGCGCGAAGACGACGTCACAAATCCGTTGAATGCCTACGGCCGGACGAAACTGGCTGGCGAGGAAGCGATTCGTGCCGCCGGCGTAGCTCATGTCATTCTGCGCATCTCCTGGATTTATGCCGCGCACGGGCACAACTTTGTCCGCACCATGCTCAAGCTGGCGTCCGAGCGGACCGAGCTTCGCGTGGTCGCAGACCAGGTCGGGGGGCCGACTCCCGCCGCGGCCGTGGCCACTACCACCGCCGAGATCCTGCGCCTGGCCGGGGACTCGCCCGCTGAATTCCTGCGCGAGCATGGCGGGACGTTCCATCTGCCCGTCGCGGGCGAAACGAGCTGGCATGGTTTCGCCGAGGAAATCTTTCGCTTGGCCGGCGCGGCGGGGCTTTCCCTGCGTGTCGAGCGGGTGCTGCCGATCACGACCGCCGAATACCCGACTCCGGCACGGCGCCCACTGAACTCGCGCCTCGACGGCTGGCGGGTGCGCGAGCGATTTGGCCTTGCGCTCCCTGATTGGCGGGCTGCGCTCGCTGCGGAGTTTCCTAAGATTGTGCAGGGGTTGCAGTAGCGATGTCGGGTTCACCTTAAGGCGGGCGAGACGCCCGCCCCCCTGGGTGTTCCTCGCTGGCTTCCTGGCTAGGGAGGCCCTATGATCGAGAGGGGGCTGGTCGGGCGGCCCGCGCGTCGGGTTTTCGATCGCTTACGGCAGGAGCGAGGCTATGGAAAAGCTCAGGCGTCAGGTTCGTATCGCGCGGCGTCGTTTGGCGATGCAGCGATTCTTAGCCACGCTTCCCTGGTGCTTGTTCGGCACATTGGCGGCTTCGGCCATCCTAGTCGCGGTCGATAAGTATTATCCGCTGGGGCTGCTGAGTTGGGCCTGGCCCACGATTGGATTGGCCGCCGGCATTCTCCTGTCGGCCGCGCTGGTCTGGTTGCGCGGCCAATCGGAATTGGACGCCGCGATCGAGATCGATCGGCGCTTCGGACTGCACGAGCGAATTTCGAGTGCTTACGCCTTGAGCGCGGCCGAGCGCGAAACGCCCATGGGGCAAGCGCTCGTGGCGGACGCCGTTCGCGCCGTCGAGCGTGTGGACGTCGGACCGGGATTTCGCCTGTCTCTGTCGCGCACGGCGCTACTGCCGCTGGTGCCGGCCGCGGCTGCCTTCTCGCTGGCGGTGTTCCTGAATCCCGTCACGGAAATCGCCACGGCCACGACCGAGCTGGCCGAGCAAAAGGTGCAAGTGAAGAAGGTCACGCAGGTGGCACGCGAGAAGATCGCCGAGCAGTTGAAGGAAGCCAAGGAAAAGGACCTGAAGGAGGCCGATTCCCTGGCGAAGCTCGAAGCCGGACTGAAAGAGTTGAGCAAAGGGGAAGAGAACCGCCACGACGCTTTGGTCAAAATGAACGACCTGCACAAGCAGCTCGAAGAACGTCGCGAGCAATTGCGCGGTGGTGACAAGTTGCAAGAGCAGTTCGAGCAGTTGAAGAACCTGGCCAAGGGCCCCGCCGACAAGCTGACCGATGCGCTCAAGGAAGGAGATCTGAAGCAAGCCGGCCGCGAGCTGGAAGCGCTGCAGGAGAAGTTGCGGTCCGGCCAACTCGACGGTCAGGCCAAGGCCGAGTTGGCCAAGCAACTGGAAGCGATGGAACGAAAGTTGAAGAACGTCGCCGAGAAGCAGCGCGAGATGGAAAGCGAGCTGAAGAGACAAATCGCCGAAAAACGCGCCGCCGGTCAGTCGAAGGAAGCCGAGCAACTGGAAAAGAAGCTTGGCGAGATGCAGAAGCAGGCGTCGCAGATGCAAAAGCTGGCGCAAATGGCCTCGAAGATGGGCGAGTGTTCGGAGTGCATGAAGCAAGGCGACTCGAAATCGGCCGCCGCGGCACTGGCGCAAATGCAGGGGCAGCTCTCGGAAATGATGCAGGAGCAAGCCGAGGGCGCGCTATTGGACGAGGCGCTGCAAGAATTGGCGGACGCCAAGGATGCGATCGGCGCTAACGACGCGATGGAGGCCGACCGTTTTGGCATGCTGCAACAACGTTCGACACAACGGAGCCTGAAGCCCGGCCGTGGCCACATGGATGCCGATCGGCCCGAGGATGATATCGAGGCCGGCCTGTACGACACGAAGTTGCGAGGCAAGATGGGGGCGGGCGCCGTGAGCGTGACGGGCAAGATCGACGGCCCGAACTCGAAGGGGCGCGTCGAACAAGAGATTCAATCGCAATTCCAGGCCGCGCGCGGCAGTGCCTCGGACCCGCTGGCGGACACCAAAATGCCGCGCGGTTATCGCGAGCACGCGCGGACGTACTTCGACGTGCTGCGCGACGGCGAGAAGCCGGCTGAGTAAACGACGCCGCGATGATCGCTCGTGGCGGTGAGCTGCCAGCTTTCGGGCAGGGGCGGGGGATGGCGAGGATTTTTCCGCCCGTCGCGCCCGGACAAAACGCCTATTCCCGGGCCGGGCTGTTCCCAAACTTTACCGGCGGGCCTATCGTAGAATTTCGAGGGTCCGGTCGGCGTGCCTGGTGGTGCGCCGCGGTACCGGCGGCGATTTTTTCTCGCTTCTCACGTCATTCGATCCATGATCGCTCCCTTACTTCTCAGCCTGGTGGTCATGACGGCGCCGGCCGGCGCTCAGACGCCGACCGCGGCAAAGCCGCAAGTGGTCGAGGAGAAGTTCGCTTCGGGCGCAATCAAAGCAAAGCGGCAGATAAAGAAGAACGCCCGCGGCGAAGAAATCGAGCACGGTGTGGTCGAAACTTATTACGAGAAGGGACCGATCGCCAGCCGATACATTTACCACGACGGAATGCGAGACGGACCCTGGACCGAGTGGTACGAGTCCGGTCAGAAAAAAGGGGAAGGGACCTACAAGAAGGGGAACAAGGAAGGGGCCGAGGTCCTCTATCACGCCAATGGCCAAAAGAAACAGGAAACGACGTTTCGCGGAGATACCAAGCACGGAAAGCTCACTGCCTGGCACGCTGGTGGCCAAAAATCCATCGAACAGATCTTCGACCAGGGAGATCAACACGGCACCGTCCGCCGCTGGTACAACGACGGCGCCCCGCAAGAGGTTTCCGAGTTCGTTCATGGCACCAAGAGCGGCCATTCGGTGCTCTACTATCGCAACAAGCACAAATCGCTCGAAGTCGATTACAAGGACGGCGCCAAGGAGGGGCATTACGCCGAATGGTATTCCGACGGCCGACCCAAGACCGATCGCACCTACAAAGACGGCGCACTCGACGGCGATTTTGCCGAATGGCATCCCGATGGCAGCGAAAAAGCCAAAGGCCATTACATCGACGGGGCCCGCGATGGCGAGTGGAAAGAATGGTGGGGCGACGACGACAAGCATGCCCCCAAGGTGGATGCCACTTACGAGAAAGGGGATCTGACGGGGCTGTATCGCAATTGGTATCGCAACGGCCAATTGAAGGTCATGGAAACGTACAATGTCGGCAGCAAGGATGGCCTGTCGACCGAATGGTTCGAAAACGGCAATCGGAAGGCCGAGGGAGTTTTCGAAGACGACGCCCCCAACGGCCGTATCATGGGCTGGTATGAATCAGGGGCACCTAAGGTCGTGGTCGGCTATCGCAAGGGACGCAGGCACGGCGAATTGTACGAATGGGCCGAATCAGGCGAAGTGCAGGAGGCGACATCGTTCAACAACGGTGTCCCCGTCAAGTGAGCGCGGCAGGGTCGGCAGATGGATTCGGTCCTGCAATCCAAGAAAGGAGCGACGACCGCCACTGTCAGACGATCGTCGCTCGCTTCGTTTGGTAGTGCAATAAGTGCCGCGACTAGTGTGATCGCCTGCGCCAACGCACGCCCACGACCAATGCACACCCTACGGCCCAGATGGCGACCGTGGCCGGCTCGGGCACGGTGGCGAAGTCACCTGTGATGTTATCGACCGCGACCTGATTGCCGTCGCCAGTGTTCTGGCCGTTCATGTACATGAATAACTCGTTGAAAGTCGCATTGGCGAGAGGGCCGGTTTGGCCGGGACTGCCGCCATTTCGTAACGGATAGGCGCTCAAGCCCAGGGTGTTATTGATATAGGCGCTTGCCGTGCCGGCCGTGTAGTCGGCCACGACCGTGATGTGATTGTCCTGGCCATTGGTGTAGGTCCCGAACGGCATCAGCTGCGAATTGTCCGAGTTGCGCAGGGCGTATACACCGCCCGTGGCGCTCGTGGGCACAACCGCTACGCTGACGGCCCAATTGCCTGCGGTGCTGCTGTAGAGTCGCGCCCCGAACAAGATGCCGGCCGTAATGTCCCCCGAATCGAGGTGCAGTGTCATGGGCTGCGAGTTGGCATCCGTCATGAGCGCCGGCGCTTGCATGACGTCAATATCAAAGCCCAGGGTCACCTGCTGCGACGTGATGTTGAAGCCGGTGTCCATGAACAAAGCGCCGGTTTCGTCGTTTGATCCGACTGAGCTGAAGACCGCCTGGTTATTTGGGTTTTGAACCGTGATAGTTCCCTCGGTGATGGCATTCGGTGGGACGTCGCCGTCTGGATTGCCTGTGCTCGAAAAACCACCGATGGCCCCCGGCATGGTAATCACGGGGCCCATAGAACCCGTGGCCGGCGCCTGGCCCACGGAGTCGCTGTGGAAATCCTGATCCAGGAAATGAATGCCTGCCTGTGCCGCCGGCGCGACGATGCCGATCATTAGCGCCACGCACAGCCCAATTGTCGGTCGTTTCATGGAGTGCAGCCCTTGCGAATGTTGCCTGACCTAGTTGAAGCCCCCTGTCCGGCGGACGCAGCGTATCGAAAGCCCGGGACCGGTCCAGCGCGATTGGCTTCGCGGCGTGACGGCCTGGGGCGGACGATGTAACAGCACTCACCGTTACAGGATATAGGCGTGCGGAATTGCGCATCCTGACAATCGGTTTTGCGAAAAGTCAAAATACTCGCGCTGGAGGGCGAGAGTTTGCGGCAGGGCAGTGGGGATCGGCCAGGCGACTAGCTCCAACCGAGCTTTACCCGCCAATAGCTGGAATAGACAACGAGCCAGTCGTGCATGATCCGCTCCCCCTCGCGGTCTTGAAAACCGGCCCGAGCGGGAAAGTCTCGGTACAGCCCAGGCTCGGTTGTGGGCAGATGCGGGATGTTGAATACTGGATCGCGGGTGAAGCCCGGCACGCGGGCGAAGCCATACGTGCTCTGGTCCTCGTCGAGATAAAGGACGACCGTCTGGCCGATGATCTCGACGTCGTAAACATAATAGAGCCCCGCCCAGCAGTTTCCCCCGATTCGCGCGGCTCTCGGGTGGGCCAACGCGCTGTCGGCCAAACGCTCCATCGCCGCACGGCTGAACCAGAAGCCCGCGTGCATGAGGATTTCAGCCCACACAAGCCCGTAGGCGACGGCTCCCAGCACCAGTAGCGGTGCCCAGAGCCGGCGTCGCGATTGGTAGGTGCCAGGCGCGATGCCGCGACCCAACTCGACAAACGCCCTGAGGGCTGATTGCAGCCCACGGGTTATGGCGATTACCACCAGCAGCGCGAGCCCGGCGCAGACGTCATCCGCATAGTTGAACCGGACCATGGCAACACTCGGCAGGCGATATTCCCACACGCGATAGAGCACCAGCGGCACGACGAAAAGAAAAAGCGGTGCTGGATCGGTGCGCAAACGCCACATGGCCCACGCAGAGGGCTTGCTCGCCGGCACGTCGCCGGGTGGTTCTCGTTCATCAACATCGGGCATCGCGATAATCTCCGTATCGGCCCGGATTACGACCGGCGGTGACGGCCGCTGATTACGACGCCCGCAGCCACTGCCACCGGTCGAGTCATTTTACCACGCGACGTAAAGCACGGCGCGACGGATTAGAATCGACAGTGATGACCAACTCACAAACACGGCCCACGCGCCGCCGCTGGTTGCAGTTCGGGCTGCGCGGATTGCTCGTCGTCTTTTTGACGCTCGGCGTCAGTCTCGGCCTGCTCGTGCGCTGGCACGCGAGCGCCCTGCGGCAGAAGCGCTCGGTGGTAGCGCTTCGCGCGGGACACACTTTCAATTCGATAGAGTACAAAGACTTCGAGCCCGAGTTCGACACACTTCCTGTCCCATTGTGGTTGCAGAGATTTGTCGATGTCGATCATCTCTGTAACGTTAAAAGCGTTGAATTGTGGCACGCAACGGATGATATGTTGCGCCTCCTTCCTGAATTTCCGCAGCTTGAGGAACTGATGATCTCATCCGACTCCGGTTGCACGCAATCCGGATTCCAGGAATTAGCGTCCTTAAAGCAACTGAATGAGCTTTGGCTCGAATCTCGTCTAGTCGGTGACAACGGCGTGATGGCCATTGTTGGTTCCCTGGAAAAACTAGAGTTCCTCACTATTGACTGCGGAGCGAACGTGACTGACGCGGGAATTGCCGAACTCGAAAAGCTCAGCAATCTTCGTCGTCTACATTTGAACTGCGGATTTCAAATTTCCGACGATGGACTTTCCCATTTAGGCGCCCTCCGCAACCTCGAATATCTTGACTTGGATATTGACGAAGACGTAGATCACAGAGTGACGATCTCGCCGGGGCCGGCTGGGCCCATTCTCCAAGTTTTCGTTGTCGATTTGCCCGCCGGCGTGCGCGGCTGGCCGTGGGTTGGCAATTTGCACGGACTCCATCAGTTAGAAATCAACGGCCGCGCTCTGCGCAGCAACCTCGCGAACGCGCGGCTTGGCGAGCTTAAGAATCTAGACTGGCTGACCATCCGATTTCGCGACGGACTGAATGATGATGTACTCGCCGAAATCGCGACCCTGACAAAGCTAGAAGATCTGACGCTGCTATTTGGCAAGAGCACGGAAACCAACAAAGGATGGGAACAGCTACGAGCGATTAAGAACCTTGAGTCTCTTGATATCACTTTGGGTGCGAACGTCGACGACGCAGGGCTTGCGAGCCTCGGAGAATGCCTGCAACTGCATCAACTCTGTATTCGTATGAACGACCGTGTGCAGGGGCACGGCCTGTCATCGCTCCGCAAATTGAAGCGGCTAGACCTCGATTATCAAACACGCTCTGCCGATGCGCCACATTATCAGGTCGTAATACCCCAAAGCGTTGAACATCTGGTGATCAATGGCGTCCAAGGATTCAGCGATGATGACGTGGCGAGTTTGGTCCAATTGCCGAAACTAATATCGTTGGGGTTTTATTGGTGCGAGAAGCTCACAGATCATGGCTTGGAGCATCTGAAGAAAATGTCGAATCTTCAGGAATTAGGCGTCCACAGGTGCGTGCATGTGACCGGCAGTCAAATAAGCGCATTACGTGCCGCGTTACCGAACTGCAAAGTCGAAGCAGGTCAAGGCGGATACGTACATCTTGACCCGCAGTTCCTGCCGATTCGAGATCGGTGACGGATGCGGGGGCCACCCGAGCTTGTTGGGGCCGTAATTCGGATCGCCCCACCTCGGCAATGTACAGTGCTCGCAGGGCACCCTACGGGAGAAGCATCGCCACAGTAGACTGCCTTAGCCCTTCACGCGCTGCGGGATCGTGAACGAGTAGAGCATCGTCACGGCGCCAGCCGAGAGCAGGCTCCAGGGGGCCCATTCGGGCGGCTTGATATCGCGAGTGCTGCGCTCGGCACTGGCACCCCCCTTGGACGCCAGAATGAAGTCGTCCACGACCAGGCATTCGGCGCCGGCCACGAGCAACGTCAGGCCGACGGCAAGAAAAAACGACCGCCACATGCGCGTGGTCTCGTCACAAACGGTGCGCCCCGGATTCCGATAGATCGTACCGGCACTGCGCCGGGCACCCCCGGGGTCCTCTGCTTGCATTCATCGACCAAGCCCGGATAAGGTCTTCAGCGATTGGTGGGTCGATGGCGCTGGTCGGCGGTCGGCGACGGGCCGATTTTGACGGTCTTTCCGCGCGCGACCGTCCAGCCTCCCACACCCTGGGGCAGCGTGGCCGGCGACGGGTCGTAATGGCCGCCTCGCTCTGATACGATCAAGGCACTTTTGCCTGCGGAAAATCGTTCCGCCGGGCCTTGCCCATTCGTTACAGACGGACCGAAAGCCATGCCGCTTGATCCTTATTCCCCTTGTCCGGCCGGAACGGGCAAGAAGCTGAAATTCTGCTGCGCAGACCTCGTTGGCGAGCTGGAAAAAATCCAGCGGATGCTCGAAGGGGACCAGCGACTCGCCTGCCTGGAACATATCGAGAAACTGCAATCGAAGTATCCCGGCCGAGCCTGCCTGATGACGTCGCAGGCTCTGCTACTGCTGGGTATGGGGCGGCAAGACGAGGCGAAAAAGGTGATCGATGGTGTGCTAGCCAATGCCTCGACCAATCCGGTGGCGTTGGCCGAATCAGCCTTGGTGACGCTGGGTGAGGGAGAGCTGCGGAGGGCGATCGAAACCCTGCAATTGGCGATTTCGAGCAGTCCGACGCCAATGCCCGCCACGGTGGTCGACGTGATCGCCAGTATTGCCGAGGCGCTGGTGACGATGGACGAAATTCCGTCGGCCCTGGGGCATCTGCTGGTGCTCGCGCACCTGCTGCCGCAGGACGAGCGGACATTGGGGCTGATCATGCGGCTAAATGGTTCGCCGCAGGTGCCGCTGCTGTTCAAGGAAGAGCCCGATTTTTTGCCGGCGCCGGAGAGCGCAAGCTGGCGGGCGAAGTTCGACGAGGCGCTACAGCCTGCGCAGCGTGGTTCGTGGCGCGTGGCGGCCGACAAGCTGACGGCCTTGGCCGCGAGCGCCGGCGATTCTCCCGCGCTCTGGCACAACCTGGCGATCCTGCGGCAGTGGCTGGCCGACGACGGCGGCGCGGTCGAAGCGCTGCGCAAGCTGGCGTCGCTCGACGTTCCGCGCGACGATCGGGTCGAGGCCGAAGCGCTCGCCCAACTGATCGATCCGGCGACGACAGGGCAGGGGATCGACTTGTTCTCGATCAATTATCCGATCACGGACGTCGAGGGGCTGGACACTCGGCTGACCGATCGGCGTTTGGCCGTGATGCCGGTGAACACCGCATCATGGACAGAGCGCAACGAGGTGCCGCCGCACCGGTCGTTCGTGGTGCTCGATCGCCCCGCGCCGGGCACGGGCGCCGGTTTGAAGCGTGAAGATGTACCGAATGTGCTCGGACATGTGCTGATTTTTGGTCGACAGACCGATCGCGAAGCGCGGTTGGAAGTGACCGTGGCACAGCCGAACGTCGCTCCGCTGCGTGAAGTCGTCACGGAGCTGTGGGGCGGGCAACTTGGCCCGGCCGGCGCCGAAGAGAAGCGGGGCGAGATTCCCGCCACGCAATGGTCGCTGAGCTGGAACTGGCGGCTGCCCGAGGATACGCCCGTTGATGAGGTTCACAAGCTGCTAGTGGCTCAGCGTCGCGAGGCGATCCTCGATCGATGGACGCAGACGGCGGCCGCGGTGCTCGGCGGTCAAACGCCCGCGCAAGCCGCGCAAGACCCGGGCAAGCAGATCGCGCTGCTGGCCGCGATTCTGGTGCTGGAGCTTTCGTTCCAGGAAGCATCGATCGGCGACGCGTTCGGTGAATTGCGCCGGCGGTTGGGATTGCCCGAGGCCGAAGCAATCGACCCGACGAAGACGTCGGTCGATGATGTACCGCTGGCCCGCCTGCACCACGTGGAGTGGGAGAAGGCGCCAGATCAGGTGCTGGTAGCGGGATTCAATCGGGCGCGATTCGCGGCCGCACAACTGGCCACGCGCAAGATCGCACACGCGATTCTTGCACGCGAGTCTTTGAAGGCCAACACATCGCAAGTCTACGGCTTGCTCGCGAGGCTGGAAGACGACACCAGCCAATCGCTTACTTATCTCGACAAGGCGCGCGCGGCAGCCGACGAGGCCAAACAGTCGACGGCCATGTGGGACATCGACGAATTGTCGCTACGACTGGAACGGGGCGAACCGCAGGAATTCAGCCGCGTGCTGGCGCACATTCAAAAGGAACATTCACGCGAGCCGGGCGTGGCGCAGGCACTGTTGCAGATCCTGGTCGAGGCCGGACTGGTCACGCCCGATGGTCGGCCGGTGCGGCCGCCTCAGCAAGGTGCGTCCCCGCTGGTGGTGCCGGGGGCGGCCGCCGAACCGGGCAAGATCTGGACTCCCGAAAGCGACGCGGGGCCGGGCAAGAAGTCTGCGCTGTGGGTGCCAGGCGAGTAGAGGACGCGTGGCGTTCTTTAAAAAACGTCGTCGTCCGCGTAGCGTTCAGATGCGCACGAAGATCTTTTGGCGATAGAGCCAATAGCAGACCAGCCACATCGCCAAGAGGACCAACACGTGCTCGACGATGGGCACGTAGGCCTCGCCGAGATGCAAGGCGTTGGCAACACGCGGATATAGATCCTGGCCGAAATGGATTTTGAGCCGCGTGTTAAACCAGCCGCTGAGCATGCTTTCCATGACGTAGATCAGGATCGAGTTCATGCCGACGACCAACAGCGGAGAGCTCCATCGCCGCAGGCCGAGAACGTCGATCACACCGTAGAAGCCAGCCAGCATCAACAGCGTCCAGCCGGTGCTGAAGATGGCCCAACTGGGCGTCCAGATAATTTTGACGACCGGGCAGATGCCGGCCAATTCCAACCCCCAGCCGATTCCGAGTGCCGCGCCGCCCAGGCCGGCCAGCGTGAGGAACTTCACCCAGCGGCGCTGTGGGCCGCGTAGATACTCGCCCGCCATCAGGCCGAAGATCATCGTGGCCAGCGAGGGGATGAAGTTCAGCGTCGGATAGCCCGATGACTCATACGCGAACGGCTTGGCACGCGGGAAGAGGTTCAGGAACCAGGTGTCGAATCGCGCGGCGGGGTTGGTTCCCTTGTCCCAGTGCTTTGAAAAGCCTTCCAGATGCTGCCAATCAGCCGATACGCCGACCGACGCGTAATCGAAATCCTCAGGCGGCAGCGGGTACGCGGCGAAAAGCGCCCAATAGCCGACGAGAATCACGGCCGCGGCAATGCCTTGCCACAACCGAGGCTTGCCCCACAGCAAAAACAAGAACGTGTAGCCCAACCCGATCTGCGATACGACGTCCATGAACGTCCAATTGGTTTGCGTGCCACTGCCCGAGCGCAGAAACACGCCCAACAGCACCAGCACGATGGAACGTGTGATGGCGTGTAGCAACATCTTCCAATACGGTTGGCCATGCGACTGGCGTGCGGCATACGAATAGGCCATCGCCACGCCGACCATAAACATGAACGACGGCTGGATCAAGTCCCAGAACGCGCAGCCCAGCCATTTCACGTGATGAAAGTGATAGCCCAGCGTTTGCCAGGTGGGATCATCGGGAAAATGCTTGCGGGCCACCTCCCAGATTCCGAACCCGCCCGACGCCAGCGCCACCATGATGAATCCACGGTACGCGTCGAGCGACAACAGCCGCTCGTTGGGCTGCGTGCGGACCGAGCTGCCTCGCGCGGCGCTGGTCGGGGGCTTCGCAGGAACCGGCGCGGAGGGAGACGTAGCGGAAGGAGCGATCGAGGTAGCCATGGCCGGGGGGCACCTGGGGATGCAGGGACGAGCGAGCGGCGTGAGCAGCCCTAGTTTATCCGCCGCGATGGTTGCGACAATCGAAGCCGGCCCGAGGGAAGCTTTTGTGCAGGGCGGTGATCTGGGTTGGCGTTGGGACCCTTGCTGGCACTGCTGGGCTGGTAGTGCGTGATGCGTGGAGCGCATTGCGGGCAGCGGCCGATGCTCGTGGAGTACCTACGACGTTCGTTACACCAGTTCGCGGATGGGCGCGCCGTCGGCCAGAATTTTTGTCGGCCGGCCGCCTAAATCAACGAACGAGCGGTCATAGTCAACGCCAAGATGGCGATACATCGTGGCGAGCAGATCCTGCGGCGTGAGCGGGCGATCGGCAGGGTATTCTCCTTTCGAGTTCGTCGCACCGACGACTTGCCCCATCCGCAGTCCGCCGCCGGAAACGAGTGCCGCTTGCGCGCCGGGCCAGTGATCGCGGCCGATCAGCCCGTCGCGATTGACCAATCGCGGCGTGCGGCCGAATTCGCCGGCTGCGACGACCATCACTCGTTCGGACAGGCCGCGGTCGTAGATGTCTTCGATCAAGGCCGAGATGCCCTGGTCCATGAACGGCGCGCGATACCGCATCGCGTCGGCCATGTCCCAGCGTGTGACTGTGTTGATGTGATCGTCCCAACTGAAGTACCGATCACTGAGCGTGGGGGCGAGGGCGTCGATCGTAATGACGGCCACGCCCGCCTCAGCCAGTCGGCGCGCAAGCAAGCAGCTTTGTCCCCACAGGTGCCGGCCGTAACGCTCGCGCGCGGCTTCAGTTTCGCGACCGACGGCAAAGGCGTCAGCGACCGCGGGGTTAGTGAGCATCGTCAGCGCCTGGCCGCGGAACTGCTCGACGCCGTCGAGCGAGCCCCCCAAGTCCAGATCCCGACGCAACCGATCGAATTGCGGTAGCAGGCCGCGCCGCTCGGCAAGTCGCTGGGCGTCGACACCCGCGGCCAGTGACAAATTGGGTGGACGATAATCCTTGTTAGAGGGATCGCCCGCGGCCACGGCCGAGTGCGCCAGCCCGAGATAAACGGGCCGGGTCATGAAGGGTTGCCGCGGAATGCCGACGTAATTCGGCAGGCCGTCCGGCCGGGAGCCGCGCAGCTTGCTGGCCACCATGCCGAAGTCGGGATGCTCGCTGCGCGCCGTGGAGGTGGGGTCGGGCCGATCGGGAGTTTTGCCGGTCAGAAGTTCGATCGAGCCGTCGTTATGCGCCGACATGTCATGGTGCAACGAACGAACGAGCGAGATCTTCGAGCCGAGCCGGGCCTGCCGCGGAAACAATTCGCAGATATCGAGCCCCGGCACGTCCGTCGCGATTGGACGGAAGGGGCCGCGATATTCGCTGGGGGCGTACGGTTTCAGGTCGTACGTCTCGAGATGGCTCGGGCCGCCCCACATCCAGAAGAGGATCACCGTCGTGTCGCGCGATGCCTGGCCGGCGCGAGCCCGGGCGGCGAGAACCTGCTCGAGTCCGATGCCCCCCAGCCCGAGAACGCCCGCGCGCAAGAACTCGCGACGGCGCAGCGGGCCTGGGCAAAACGGATTCATCGCACCGATCCTTATCGTTGTGCGGAGGCGGGCGGGACGGCGGCGGGGCGGGGGCACGGACGGTCAGGCAAGCGGCGCCATTGTGGAGGATCAGCGACCGAAGGTCAAATTCTCAAGACGCGAGAGTCTACGACTCCGGCGATTTCATCAGGCCAAACCGGTCGATCAACCGGTAACATGCCGAGAAAACCTCGGCTCGATGTCATGCCGTAACGGCGGCTGCGCATGAAAAAAGCCGCCCGGAAGGCGGCTTGGTCATTTTTAGGAGACCAACCTCGTACGTGCTCTCTGTTCTTGTCCGCTTATCGTTCAGCTCTTTGCGCCCTGCCTCTCCCTGGCAGGGCGCCCTACAGCGCACGAGGGCGCTGTCACCCCCGGCTACGCCTTACGGCGTAGCGAACGCAATTTACGGCGGCCCGCAACAGCCCCACACGCAATCGCCAGACCGACCAGCGTCATGCTACCCGGTTCGGGCACAAACGTATTGCATGCTTGCACGTACGTCGCACAGATACCAAAGTGAAAAGTGGCCCAATCGACCGTCGTCGTCGACGTGACGCCATTTACGGGAATCACGAACGTCACCGGCCCGGCCAGGAACGGATTGGCATCCGAACTGCCCGCGATCGACGAATTCGCATTCGAGTACTTGGTGCCAGAAGCCGGCCCGATAATGGAGTGCGTGTCCATTCCATCGGGCAGCATCAGCTGCATGCTGGTGCCATCGAGCAGAACTTGCCAGCCGGTGGGAACCGTCAGACCGTCACTGAAAGTACGGTTTGAATTCACCGTTCGTTCCACACCGGAACTCGATCCGAGCGTGGTGCTGGTCTTGTTGTTGCTCAATTCGAACGACACACCACTAATCACTTGCGCGATATCACTAATCTTCGTTTGCAGATTTTCCAACGTGACAAGAATTTCGTTCGTAGTGGTCACGAACGTCACCTGGGCATCCACCGGTTTACCACCATCCACCGTCGAGTTATCGCCGGTTGAGAATGAGATCGTGGTCGCCGGGGCCGAAATTGCCAATCCCAGCACGAGACAGGAAAAGGCAATCACACCAGGCATTTTGGTCGACTTCATGAGACACTCCGTAGTTAAAGGCAGGTAAACAAGTCAAGTAAATCCGCGGGTGCAAACCTGCGGTGAAATCCGGAATAGGCGCGCGATAAACGCGAGGTCACGATTCGAATTGATTGATGCGCGCACGATGAGCGCAACGAGCAAATCCAATCGAAAGCCCGAGTGACGCGGCAAGAATTGCCAGAATGAGCCCGAATTAACAATCGCCTAGAAAGCGCGCGCCCCCGTAGGGACGGAGGTTAGCGATTGGGGCTCGATGTCATTAGCTGCGCCAAGAAAAAGCTGAAATTAGTCCCACAAATCAGTGTCGAGTCTAGAAGCCGACTCCGAGCAACGCAAGTAGAAAATGCCCTTTTCCCCCAAGAAATCTGGTGCCAAAGCCCTTTCCCGCATGCCAAATGGCATATGAGCTTTTTTCGATCAATCGTCGGAATTCAGCCATGAATTTGTCGCCGGTCAATACTGGCAGCGCTGGCTGTGAACCTCGTAGGGAATGTGCTCCTTCTTCGGTTTGCCGGCCTCGTGGCAGTGCAGGCAATACTTTTGATCGGGCACATCGCGATGCGCTTTCGTCGAGCCGGTATGCACTTGGTGGCAACTGAGGCAGGTCATCGACTCGCGACCATACAGTACGACGTCGCGCACGTTGTCGAGCACGTGCCGGTCGGCCGGATTGATCTTCACATCATCAGCCAACGCGAAGTCGACCTGGAAGTCGCGGAACAAATTATCGCCCGCCACGAAGTTGTTGGCATAGGGCAAGCCTGTCGATTTCGATTTTCCGAATCGCACATGGCATTGGGCGCAGATCGAGGTAACTACGGCGGGCGAATCTTTGCGCGCCTTGGCCAGCGGCATCAACTTCGGATCGTTGGCATGCTTGGCCGGCGCATCGCCGTGGCAGGTGAAGCAATCGAGCGATGGCGCGGCGAAGGCGTGTGTCTCGGGATCGACGGCCGTGGCGTGACAGCCGGCGCACTCGGCTGCGAAAATTTCTGTGTTCCATGTTGGCTTATCGACGTGATCCAACTTCGCGCGGCCGGTGCGAGAGAGCGTGGCGCCTACGGTGCGCAAATCGAGCTTACCGTAGGCGGCCGAACGTTTCAGAAAGCGCGTCTCGCGCGTGTCCCCCATGATTAGTTGCACTTCGTCGGCCGGTTGCTTCGTGGCGGGATCGGCCCGCAGTGCGGCCAGCGCCAGATTGTCGGCCTCGGGTTCGCGAATCGTGCGATTGTGCTTGTTCGTGCCCCAGGTCGTTCCGACCTCGTTGCGGTGGCAGAACAGGCACTCGCCACTTTCCATGTATTCAGGCAGTTCCTGGCCGACATGATCCTCGCCCCAGGCGGCGGGATCGAGTGTCTTGGTATCGGCCGGGGCTTCGGCCGCGATCGATGCATCGTGCCTTGCCGCCGAAAGTAACGACAGGCCGAGCAGTGTCGCCGAGGCCAATCCGCATAGCAACAGCTTTGCCCGCCGAAAGAAGTTCGTTGGCGCCATACGTGCCTTGAGAGGCTAGAGAAATGAAAGCGGGCGTTCGCACGTCGTTATTAGCGACGCGCGAACGCCCGGTGAAGGCCATCATGTCGTTTGTCCGCCGTGCAGCGGGAACGACTTCGTGCGTCGCTTACGTGTTCGTGTCGTCGCGGACCCAGCCATAGGCGGCGTTATCGCGCGTTCCGCCGAAATTATCGTAGGCGACCTTCAGCTTCGACAGTTCGTCCTTGGGGATATTCTTGCGTTGCTCGGCCGGATCGACGCCGTAGATCTTGGCGGCGTTGAGGCCGAAAATGTTCGCCTTATCTTCCTTGGAGAGCTTCGTGTAGCCGAACTTGTCGCACATTTCGTCCGTGATCTGAAAGCGTTTGAAGGCGTCGATCACCCACTGCGGCGAGCCCCACCACAGGCAGTCGGTTCCCCAAACCACGTGATCGGCGCCGTAGTTCTTGACATTCTTGCCGATCAGATGCTGACACATCTCCGGGTGATAAACCACCAGGGTGCCGAAGCTGGAGCCGATTTCGGGGTAGACGTTGTTGATCTTCGGATTGCGCTCTTTGATCTTCATCAGCACGTCGTGCCAAGCGAAATCGCCGGTGGTCGGGTTGTAATTCTCGACCAAACTGGCCTGCTCGATGCCCGGTGCATGCTGCATGGCGGAGTGATAGATCACAAAAGTCAGGTCCGGATTGTCGAGGGCGGCCTTTTCCACATCCTTTGGATTCGCCAAGTGGCCCAGGGTCTTCGACTGGTAGGAAAAGCCCTTGTGGACGCTAATCTTTTTGATGCCCAGCTCGCGCGATTTCTCGTAGAACGGGTAGGTCAGCTTCTCGTCGTCGAGTTGGAAGCCGTTGCCCGAGCGGCCGGGATCTGTGTGGCAGTACCACTTCCACGAGTCGATGCCGTACATCTTGACTTCGCGTTCCATTTGCTCGAACAGCGCGGCCTTGTCCTGGCTATTGGTCTTCATGTCCCAATAGTGGTTCGGGGCACAGTTGCCCTGGCACAGGGCGCGGACGCTGCCGGCCATGTCATTGATGTCCTTCTTGCGAGCCGACATCAACCAACTGGGGAGCGGGCCGCCGCCGCGCTTAGGCCCTTCGGCCTTGTTACCCTTGCGATCGAAGTGCGTTTCGCGTCCCGGCACACCCGAGATCACGAGCATCGAGGTCTCGCTGTCGAAGAACATTTCCTTGACGAAGTTCGGGAAGCCGTAGGCGTCATCCGATTCGTCCAGCTTGAAGCCCATGTTCTTTACGAATTCCTGATTGCGGAATCCGATGGCCAGGCCGTTGGTGAAGTGGGCCTGGACGTCCATCACGAAGTACTCACCCTTCGGGTATTTGTCTTCGTAGGCGCCCGGCTCGAGGGTCTCGTCCTCTTTCACATCCCAGTAATTGCCGAACACCTTATTACTGGCCAGGAAGCAGGTGGCCATGCCCATCGTGCTGGCCATGAAGGCACGGCGTTCCATGCCCAAGTATTTGGCCTTCTCCTCGCCCAGCGTGTTGATCAGGTACTCGACCTGCTTCTGCTGCTTGGTTTGCGGGCGTGGAATGAACTCCTCGTTCGAGACCACCTGGGTAGGCATGGGGGAATCGATCCCCTTCTTCCGGTCCCGGAGCCACTTTGGAATCCACATGGGGAATCTCTCCTCGAAACAATTGAATGCGGGGCTGAATTAGACGAACAAGCCCGCCACGGCCCGATCGACCAAAGGAAGAAGCGATGCACGTTCCACAGAGCCGCGAAAGCCTGCACGCGCGAAGCCGACAAGAAAGGAGGATCGGCCCCGACTGCGTCTCGGCCGCCAGACGCGGCTACCAGGAAACTGGTTGGATTATAGGTTCTGCGAGAATCACGTGCAAAGCAAGAGCAGGTGCGGGGCAGGGGCCGCTGGTCGGTTTGCCTACCCGGGGTCCACTTCGCTACCGACCCTCGATTTGCGCGAGCGCTATTTCGGCGGCACTCTTGGCTTCCGGATCGTTCGTCGTGGCGATCAGCGTCGCCAGGGCCTGGTCGGCGCCAAACTGCTTGGCCATAGGACCGATACCTCCGAGGCGTTTGGCAGCCTGCACCTGGAAGTTTTGGATGTGGCCTGCTGGCCGGGGCGGTCCGTTGATATAAGCGATCAACTGCTTCACGTCAGCCGGTGAAGCGGTGGTCGAGAACGCAGGTTTGTACGGCGTTTTGAGCCCCCCCTGGTAAACGATGTACGCGAGCGAGGCGGCTACCGCCAACACCAACGCGATGATCAGCGGGGGCCAGAACTCGCCGGAGCGCCAATTGGTGGGAGATTCATCGGCCATACCGTCGTGGCCTCCTTGAAAACAGCTATGGCATGGGGGTCTTCTTGTTAGCGCCGGTCGCCGAGGTCATGCCATAGGACTCGGGGAAGGCCTTGGTGAGTCGCTCGATCTCGGCCCGTTCGAGTGGGGGTGTGTAGAGACAAGTAATCGGGTCGTCCCCGATCCACGATCGCCAAAAGGGAATCGTGACGATTTCATGCTCGTAGTCCCCCGGTTCGCCACCGGGTACTTGCACTGCGGCCACTCCGCCGTTGGCGGTTAGCCATTGTCGCAGCGCCCAGCGGTCGCGGACGATCATCCATTGCCATCCCAACCAGCAGGCGGCGACGGCCACGATCAGAAATTGCAGTGCGATCCTGGAGTTGAAACGGCGTCGGGTTGGCTCTTGCTCGTGAGACATGGGGCTTTCGGCCGCCGTCCTAGAAGAGCTCCAAAATCGTCAGCAGAACGAGGACGATCTTGCTTCTGGTCAGCCTGCGCCATAAACCGGCCGGCTTCTTTTGGACTGGAGTGTTCTTGTGCCGGGATTCAATCTCGGGGTCGCTGGTCATGAAACAAATAGGCCCCAAAACAATAGAATGATGGGAGGCGCAAAGATCCCAAAAATCGCACATTCTAATTGCGAAGCCTTGAAGAGAGCGCCCAACGATGCGCCGACGGAGGCGCCAATGCCAAAAAAGAACGCGGTGGCTGCCGCCCATCGATACAGGCCCAGCGAATCGGGCGGATGGCTGGTTTTCGGCGCATAGTGCGGAAACGACCGTACGACCAGCGCAAGCCCAACGAGGCATACCAGTCCGATGACCAGTGGCAGAAGCCACGATCCGGGCTGCCGTGACGTGGGGGCCGGGTTGGACTGGTGGTCGCGGGTCATAGGACTTCACCCACCATTGCCATGATGCTCAGGGGGTGATTGCCACGCATCGTGCTTAGGATAGAAGCGTCGCTGCGAATCACGTAGCAGCCGATACGTCGCCCCGAACAGGGCAACGATTACCGAAATTCCTATGATGGTTCCCATGCCCGAATTCTACCAAACGCCCCGCGACGCTCCATTTCTGGACGATCCGGTGGGCATTCACGTTCGGGTCCGGGTTGTGCTGGTGGTCGCGGGTCATGGGTGTGGTGACTCCGGCGAATGCCTTCGTTCGGTCCTGATCCAGCTTCGACGGAAGTTGGCGCACTTCTTGTTCTGACACGTATATTCCGTCGTCAGGTTGCCGCTTTCCTTGTCAGTCATCATCGAACCGGCACTGAACACGCCGTTTTTCCCACAGTTGGGGCATCTGTCGGAGGTATTTGGCATGCCCCAATTCTACAGCCCGGCCATCGACTGCGGCTCACCGATCCCGAGAAATCTTTGCGTCAGAATGTACCACTATCCGTGAAAAAGCCCTTTTGACGGCGGGGGGGAAAGTGGGTAGGATGTGCGATTCTGCCGAACGTGGGCGGGCGGACTGGGGATGGCCCCGGGGATGTTCAGCCCGGGCGTTTACGGCACGCGAAGTCGCGATCAACGAAACACTTGCAGTTGGATTGGG
Source organism: Pirellulales bacterium (assembly GCA_036499395.1). NCBI lineage: Bacteria > Pseudomonadati > Planctomycetota > Planctomycetia > Pirellulales > Pirellulales bacterium. The sequence goes on along the minus strand of DASYDW010000116.1, from coordinate 153,642 downwards.
AGCATGGGAAAGTTCGTCCCCAAGAAGCGATCGAAGTTCAGCAGCCGCGCGAAGAAGAAAGATCCGATCTTTGTCGACGGTAAGCGGCCTCGCCCGATGTACGTCGATTACAAGGATCTGGAGCTGTTGTCGAAACTCACCAGCCGGCAGGGCAAGATCATCGGCCGCCGCAAGAGCGGCTGCACCGCCGCCAGCCAGCACGCCGTGACCGCGGCGATCAAGCGGGCTCGCTTCATGGCCCTGCTGCCGTACGTCGCCGAGTAATCCGACTGGCCATCTTGGACCATCGAGTTGCGGGCCGTATTGGCTGCTGCGTGCGCGCCGTGTGCAATCGACATCGGCGCGCTCTGTCAATGGATGCGTCTTCAGCAGCGACGCGTCTTGAATGTGCGAGCGGGATTTCCGTTCGCCCCGCGCCGGCAAGTTGGCCGCGCGGCCCTTTGTGATCAGTAGCGTGGCAAATCTGCGCCGTAACGCCTGCTTGGCGAAGCTCAAAAGGTGCCCTAGTTGGTGCCGTCAATCTTCGCACTCTCGGCACTGCTGACCCACCGCTGACCGATTGCGAATCGCCGACGGTCTTACTTATGTTGCGAGGTGCCATTCGCAGACGATGGCCCGACGACCTCTATTTGGCGGCGTTCTTGGCCAGCAGCGTGGCCAACTCGCTTTCAATCGCGGAACTCTCGAAGTCGTTGGTTCCGAGACTGTCGTTCGATCCTTCGTTCGAGTTCGTCGAACCAGACAGCGAACGCTCAATACGAGCGGCAACCGATAACAGCGACGAGGAGAGAGCACCTGTGTCGGGTGAAGCGGCCATGATGTGATCGACGATCGGCGCCGCGACATTGATGGCGAGTTTGGTCGGGGATGAAGTCGGCCGATCAACGGACACCGACGTTGCAGGCAGCGACGTGTTGGTGGCCGTTGTGACGCCGCCCACGGTGGAACTCGCGGAATCGACCACGCTTGTGCTGGCCACTTCCACGGGGCCGGCGCTGATGCCAGTCGATGCGTCGACAGCGGACGTGACTTTTTCGCTTGCGCTTGCCGGATCCACAACGGTTTCGTCGGTAGGGCTTGGCCCCAGGACCGCGGGAGCCGTGAGCCCGCTGGCGGTGGCCGTGGTCGGCGAGACCGTCCCGGCCGGTACGACGGGCGCTTGCGAGGGCGTGACGGAAGCTGGCGGTGTCGCGGCCACGGACAGGGCGCTCGTCGCGACCGTAGCGTTGGCTGGGGCGCCGTTTGCCGGAAGCGATGAGAGCCAGGCCGAGGAGATCATGGCCATTTCCAGCACGTTGACGATACCGTCGCCATTGAAATCGGCGCGCCAGTTGGCCTTCAACCAACTGGACGAGGCCAGGGCAGTATCCTGGGCATTGACGATACCGTCTTGGTTGATGTCGCCTGGCAGGACGTTGAACGAGAAATCGAAGTTCCCGCCGGCCAGTCCGTCACCCGACGGGAAGAACTGCAGGCCGTCGCGCCAATCGCCGTCGAGCGAATTGCCAGAGCGGTCTGTCACGGCGTAAGGGCCTGTCGAGCTGAGATGAATTTGCATGTTATCAGCGCCGATCGATCCGCCCAACGTCCAGACCGCCGTGTAGGTCGAAGGATTGTACGTGAATCCGCGGATCAGATACTGCACGCCAAGCTTGTCGGTCAGCAGCAGACTGTTTTGCTGAACGTTCACATCGCGATTAAACACAATTTGAATCTGGTTCAAGTTGCTCCAGGGTAGATCGCGGGTTTGGGCCGCGCCCGTCGGAATGCTATAGCCGCCAGAGCTTTGCCCGTTCGAGGCGAGTTGCTGCAAATAGGACTGCGACCAACTGGTGCTATCGACCAGTACGCCCGTTACCTCGGGCGGAGGCAAAACCTGAATGGCGATCGTTTGAAAGCCGCTACCGACAAGGCCATCCCAGGCGCTGAACGTGACGTTGTCAAGCCCGTTGTAGCCTTGGAAGGGCACATACGACACGCTGTGCGTGGCGGCCAGTGTCGTGTTGATCTCGGCCAGCGTCGCCGTTACGGTTACATACGGACTGCCGTTGCCCCAGATTTCGGCGCTGGTTAATCCGCCGGGAACGTTCGTCGCCAGGTATACGCCTCCCGAACCTGCATAGACGTTCAAGCTGATGAGACTCGTGGCAGGCAAACATTGGTCCGTCAGGGAAACGCCGGAAATCGAGAGAGGGCCCGTGGCGTTCAATGGTGGGGAACTCGGGGGCACTTGAATGGTCAGCGGACCAATGACGGTTAGGCCGACGCTAGCCGTGTTGGTATTGCCGGCCTGGTCGGTGGCTGTGATCGTGACGGCATCCGGCCCGTTGTATCCAGCCTCTGGCAGATAGGACGAACTGTAATACTGCAAGCTGTAATTGATCTCCGCCAAGGTCGCGACGATGACCACAGAACTGGTGCCATTGCCCGTGACTTGGTTCGTGGTCAGACCGCCATACGAGAAGGGAAGCGCGACAATGTCGATCGCGCCATGCGCAGCGGTGAGTGAGACCGTGACCAGGCTGTCGGAAGGCAATCCTGGATCATTGAGTGAGGCGTAGAAGTTCGCCAGGCTGTTCGCCTCGACTAACTGTGTTGTCGAGTTCACGGTGATTGATAGCGGACCGACAACGCTGATCGCGACATTGGCGCTGGCGGTATGCTGCAGAGTATCCTCGGCCGTGATCGACAGATTGTCGGTGCCGAGATAGCCGCTATCGACGCGATAAGTCAGGCCATGAGTGTCGGCCAGCGTGGCATTGATCGCCGAGACAGGGGCGAGAATCGTCACCAGGTTTGTGCCATTGCCCAGGATTTGCGCCGCGGTTAGGCCACCGGGGACGTTGGTCGACAGCAGCAACGTTCCATGTTCGACCGAGAAGGTGGTGACGACATTTGCCGTCGACGGCGCAGCCGGATTACTGAGCGAAGCGCCGGTAATCGTGATCTGTCCGTGGGCAGCTACGATGGGCGGGCTGCTGGGGGTTGTTATCGAGAGGGGAGCGATAACGTTCAACGTCGTGGTGGCGTTGAGGTAAGTCCCTTGGAAATCATTCGCCGTGACCGACAAGAAATCATTTCCGGTAAAGCCATTGTACGGTGTGTATGTCAGCCCTCCGTCGGCCGCGAGCGTGGCATTGATCTGGGCCAGGCTGGCCGTGACCGAGACGTACGACGAACCGCTGCCATACACCTGATACCAGGCGATGCCGTTCGGAACCGTGGTCGACAGCGTGAGGTATCCATCCTGAACGTAGAACGTGACCGTCAGGTCATTAAAGGACGAAAGTGAGGGGTCTTGAATCGAGATGCCGTTCACGGCCGTCGTTTGGTTCATCGGGACGGCCAACGAGACGGGCACGTTGATCGACGAAGCTGCGCCGATCGGAATAGCTCCGTAGGCGGCGTTGTTTGCTGGGTCCGTGACTGACACGTTGATTTCGTCATTCCCGCTGAAATCGGAGTCCGTCGAATAAGTCAGTCCGTTTGCGTCCGCGAGCGTACTGTTGATCGCGGCGATCGGCGCCGTGATCGTGATCGACGAAGTGCCGTTACCGGTGATTTGGCTGGCAATCAGCCCGTTAGTTACGAATGTCGATAGATTCAGCACGCCGTGATTGGCCTGCAGCGTCATCGTGACGGGGGCCAGGCTGGACAGGCCTGGGTCCGAAACCGAGATTCCCGATATTGCTGTCGAGCCGCCCGCGGTGACGAATTGTTCGAAGGTGGGCAGCGAAAGTGACAGGGGGCCCAGGACAGTGAACTGGGTTTGCTCGATGTCGCTATTGCCCGCCGTGTCAGTGGCGGTGAACGTTAAGGTGTCCGTGCCGGCGAAGCCAAATGTTGGGATATAGAGTAGGCCATTCGTGGCCGCCAATGTTGCGTTGATCGCGGACAAGGGGGCCGTGACCGTGACGCTGTTAGTTCCGTTTCCTGTAATCTGAGCGTCAGTGAGGCCGCCGATAACCGTCGTGTTCAAGGCGAGCGTGCTGTTCGCGGCATTCAGCACGAGTGAGATGTTGTCGGTTGATGGCAGTGCCGGGTCGACGATCACCATGCCCGTTAGGGGAATTGGCGCGCCGGCTCCGACGATTCCTCCTATCGGCGGGACAACCGTGAGCGGCCCAACGACGAGCAAAGAAACGCTGTTGGTGGCCGTGCTCGTCAACTGATCGGTCGCCGTGAGCGACAGCGTGTCTGAGCCGTCGTAGTCGTTCGCCGAGCGATAGATCAAGCCGTTCGTGGCGGCCAGCGTCGTGTTGATCTGCGCCAAGGTGCCGGTCACGGTGACGCTGGCGGTGTTGTTATTCGTAATCTCAGATGCGGAAACTCCCCCTGTGACAATCGCCAGTTTGACGTTGCCGTGCTGGGCGGCGATGGTGAGCGTCAGCGTGTCTGCCCCAGGGAGCGCCGGATCCGAGATTGCCACGCCCGTTATGCGGGCGCTGGCCGCCGAAGGGACTTCGGTCGTCGTGGGGGCGGTAATCGTCAGGCCTACAGCAATGGCGACGCTGGTGTAAATCGAGTTTCCGAGCGGGTCCGTGGCATCAAGCATTACCCCGTCGGATCCATTGAACCCAGTTGCCGGCGTATAAACGACGCCATTCGCGGCAGCGAGCGTGGCATTGATCGCCGCCAGCGGCGCGGTCACGATCACCTGGGCCGTGCCATTGCCGATCACCTGCGCGGCGGCGATGCTGCTGGAGACATTCGTCGCCAGGGTCACTGTTCCATGACTGGTGGTGAGGAGGAATGTAATGTTGTCTGCCGCTGGCAGGCCTGGATCCGTGACCGAGATACCGCTAACGGCCAAACTGGTGTTTTGAGGTGTTGCGAGTGTCGTGGTGGGTGCGCTGATTAGCAGACTGGCCACCACGGACAAGGGGACACTACCGGTGCTGGTGTTACCCAGCGAATCACTGGCATTGATCGATAGAGTATCCGCTCCGCCAAATCCGGTATTCGGCGCGTAAATCAAGCCGCCGGTCGCCGCCAGTGTGGCATTGATCGCAGCCAAGGGGGCGGTAATCGTCACGAAACCCGTGCCGTTGCTCGAGACTTGCGAGCTGGTAATGCCGGCAGCGATCGTCGTCGAGAGATTGATCGTTCCGTTGAGGGCTGCGAACGTGGCCGTGATATTGCTGGTGGTCGGCAGCGCGGGGTCGGTTAGTGACACACCCGTCACGCTGAGGACGCTTCCGGCCGCGACTTGTTGGGTGGTGCCCGGTGTTTGCACGGTGAGCGGACCACCAACCGTCAGCGTGAATGCTTGCGCATCACGCAAACCATTCGATGCGTCATCGGCGTGCGCTACCAACTGTAACGTTCCGGTGAATCCGGCTTTCGGCGTCAATGTGACGGTGGCCGTGTCGTTAGTTCCGGGTGTGACTGTGACGGTGACATTGGCCGGCGTGGAATACGGGGGCTGGCCGAACGGGTTTTGATCGCTGATGCTGAAGGTTGGCGTACCACCATTGGTATCCGTGGCCGTGATCTGAAATTGGACCGCCTTGCCGGCGGATGTTGTCAGATTGCTGACCGGGCCTAGCAGGACCTGCGGTTCTTGAGCCGGTGGGACCGGCGTGATGACGTTGACATTAAAACTTTGCTGCGCGGATGTGTTGTCCGAACCGGTGCCCGTGACGGTGATCGCGGCACTGCCGGTGAAGCCTGCCGGCTCCGAGATCTGCAGCACGCCGTTCTGCGTGTCGTTCTGCACGATCGAGGCCGAGGTGATTGTCACGGGCGTGTTGGCGATATTTACTCCACCACTCGAATGGGTCGACACGTTCAATATTCTGCTGTAGATATCCTGGCCCGTGAGCAACTGGCCGAAGATCGTGTAGCCGAAATTCAGCGCCTGCGGTTCCGAGGACAGCGGCTGAGTCGGTCCGGTCAAGAAGAATTCGCTACTGGCAACATGCGCACTGGTCGCGGCCATCGCCAACAGGCCGGGCGTGTTGTAGGCGATATTGGCGTTGTATTCATTGGGCACAGGGGCCACGCTGGGCGGGCTCGACTCATCGCTAATGCCACCTTGAATCAATTGGAACGAGCTCGAAGTCTCCATCCGGTAGAACGAGGAGTTCGTGTAAACGCCGCTATTGACATCGGCGATGATCGCCGCGACGGTTTGCGGCGCGAGATTCTCGAATAATTGAAATTCCAGTTGGCCTGAAAAAGAAAATCCATTTGAATCAGTCCCCGTGACGTTGAAAACCAGGTCGGGGTTGCCCGTGAGCACACTGACCTGCACGCTGGGATTGGTGCTGTTGGCCGTATAAGTGATCGATTGGCCGGTGTCGTGCCCGACGAGCGGCACGTACAGGTCCTTGCCTGAGGGGACGTTGTAAGCCGAAGAGAGGTCAGGCCCGTTGATCGGGTTCAGCGTGACGCTGAGCAGGTGCCGATCTTCCAGCGGCTCGTACCGCAGCCGCCGGGCTCGAACGCCGGAGTGGCGTGTCGTCGCGGCTCGATGATGTTTCTTTTGCCACCCACCACGAAATCCAAAGCCACCCATCTCCGCCCCCTCGCCCCGCTCGATAAAGCCCAGAAGTTTAAGCCCGTTGCACCCCCATTTACAGGTAGTGGCGGGTGAAATGCAAGTGAAAAGAGTGTATGAGATTTTCATTTGCTTCCAAGGAAGTAATTTCTGGCGGCCCGGCTGTCTGAATGTACAGCATTACCGGTGCTCGTCTGCGGATTCGCCGACATTTACCGGACCGGCCTCGCGTGCGCAACTCACCAGCGGAGGAGTGAGTCGATACCAACGAACGGGCGATGCAATGCGAAGTTTCGTAGTCCTCGCACGGAAGAGGGGGGGCAATTCAGCGAGGCGGTTTTTCGAGATCCAGCGCAATGCGGCCCGCCGTGGCTTTGCGGAATTCGTCGGCGTCCGGTGGCGATACGCCAGCCGTCGCAAGGATCAGATATTCGAGGTTCTTCGCTTGGGCCAATGCGTCCAACCCATGCCGGGTAAATGTCCCTCCCGCGCCGAGACGGGTTAGACGCTCGAGCCGTGCCAGGTCTTGTAGCCCGGCGTCGGTCAGATGTGCGCAACTGCGATCGAACCATAACTCCTTGATGGCAGGGAACTGGCCCAGCACGTTTGCTCCGCGGTCTGTCGTCTCGATATTCGACAGTTGTAAGAATCGCAGTTTTGGCAGTCGGGCGAGATGCACCAGCTGATCTTCCAGAATCTCTTTGACCGGATCGGAACCGTTGCTGAGGTTGATAAGCTCGAGACTGGGGGCATCGGCTAGCACGGCCAGCCCGTCTCGCCCCATTCCCGCAATGTCGCCGAGCGATAGCCATCTAAGTTTTTCGAGCGCGGCGAGCGATCGTAAGCCATCGCAGGTAATCGGCACGCTGTAGATCGACAATCTCTCTAGGTTTCTCAGGTTGGCAACGTTCGCCATTCCCTCGTCCGTGACAGTTGCGAAACTGATGGCCAGTTTCTTGATCGCGGGAAGACGGCCGATCTGTGTCATGGCCCCGTCGTTGACACCCAGGCCGGCAATGCGCAGTGAATCGAGCGCCGGCAATTTTTCGAGGTTTTCCCAACCGGCGTCTGACGTGTTGTAGATCGTTGCTTCAAGCTCGCGCAGCTCGGCGAGCTTACTGATTTGCTCGAAGGCAGCGTCGCTGGTAATGACGCGCAGCTTTAGTCGCTGCAAATGTTTGCGCAGGACGATATGGGCGAGTCCCGCATCGTTAACCCCCTGCGCATCGACCTCGAGCGTGGTGAGATTGCGCATGCCGGCCAGGTACTTCAGTCCGTCATTGGTCACCAACGTGCCCGAGATGTTCAGGCTTTTGAGATTTTCCAAGCCGGAGAGGCTGGCCAAGCCCGTGTCGGTGAGGCGGGTTCCTTGCAGATTAAGTGTTTCGAGCCTGGTCAGATCGCGCAGCTGGGCGATCCCGGTATCGCCGATTTCCTGTTTGCCAAACCCGTTGAAGTTGATCAGGCTGAGCGATTCGAGCTTTTCGAACTTGGCGATTGCGAGCAGGCAGTCATCGTTGAGCTTCATATTGACCAAACGCAGCCGCTTCAATCTGAGCGGCGCCAGTTTATATAGCCCTTCTTCGGTGACCGACTCGGCGGTGATAACCAGTTCCGAGAGGGATGTCATGCCCGCGAGCGAGGCCATCGCCTGGTCGTCGACACTGCCGCCGATCGACAGCGACTCGAGCCCTTCGATCCGAAGAATCTCGGGCAGCAGTTTGTCATTACGGCAATCGAGCGCCACTAGACCCAGCCGCGGCATGTCGTGCAAGCAAGAGAGGTCCGCGGCTGCGCGGGACAGATCCAAGCGAAACTTCTTGCCACGCGGCAGTTGTACGTCCCCGCGCGCCACGATGCGCTCTTGGTCTGGCTCTGCGTCGACAATCGTGACCACCCCGAGCGACCGGTCGGCCGGAAACTGGAGAACGACCGATTCTGAGGCACGATTCGGGGCAGGGGAGGACTCGGCGGCGGTTAACGTCGGGCCAGCGAGGATATCTATCGCCACATACAAACCGGCAACGATCAACGCGCGAGCTGGCATCGGCGTGTTCCCTCGTCCGATTCTGGATCGTGTTGCTGCTGCTCACGGTGGCAATGTATTTTCGCCCCCGGCGACCGTCAACAACGCGCGCACACGGCTTGGTTCCATCTCCCGAGGAACGTATCGCACCGAGCCGTCGGCCATCAGCAGGTTGACTCCGCTGACGTGCGGGCTGGCGATGTCGGTGGTTGACCCGGAGTTGATTTGGAAGGACATCTTCGCAAACTCCAGATCGAATGGTTTCGTCCACGGTATTTCGAGGCCTGTAATTTCGACCACGGCAATGGTATTGGACAGACCGTCGGAGATTTCCTCCGCCTTACGGCCCGACGTGTTTGGCCACAGCGTCTCATCGCCGACCACAGCGACATAGTTTGTCATGCCAGGGGCCGTGTGGTGATCGCTCGGGCAGCGAAATATATCTGGGAGCTGGTCGATCACTTTGAGATTCGCGGGGCTATCCCACGGCTCTGCCAAGTTGTAGTTCGGGGTTGCCCCAGCCTCGAAGTATGGCAAGATAAGTGCCCGCCAACTGTGCATGGGCTTACCATCGGCATCGACCGTGTACGCAGGCGGGAACTCGCCATATTGCGACAGATAGTTGTGCAACGCGAGACCGATTTGCTTCAGACGGCACTGGCACGATGCTTTGCGAGCCGCTTCGCGGGCATTGCCCATTGCGGGCAGCAGAATCGCCGCCGCTGCGCGTGAGTAGCGCGTTTACGTCCGGTTATTCGCCCAATGTTTTGCGGAGGATCGCGATATCTGAATCACTTTCCGGATCGAATCGCTTAACGACTCTTCCCTGGCGGTCAATCAGCACCGCGTCCGGCACCGCATGGACCCCAAAGGCTGCGTACGTCGCGTTCGTTGCGAAGCCGGGCAGATCGCCCGCAATCGGGGTCGGGGCCTCCTTCGACATGGTAATTGCTACGGGAAAGGGTATGTCGCGCCCGTTCCAGGCAGACGCCCGTATCCCTGCTAGACGATCGTCGAGAGCAGAAGCATCCCCTACAGGAATATAATCGTCTCGGGCGACGTCGCTATGAACCCAAATGATTACCAACCCCTTTGCTTGATACTTGTCGAACAGCGAGAAAAGGATTGGGAGTTGACGTACGCATGGGCCACACCAGTAACCGCCGAATTCGAGTATCACGCATTTGCCGCGCAAATCCGCAAGACGAAGTGGAACGCTATTCTTCCAAGCAACTACATCCGCGAGGTCGGGGGCTTGTTCCCCCTCAAGTGCGAACATTCGGGCCGCCAAAAGGTCAATTGTATCCAGACGCTGAGCATCTGACGTTTGGAGAACCTCGATCACCTTTTTCATCCGTTGAGCAGGCCAGCCAGCATTAATATCCAGTTCGTAATGGCCGGCGGGCAGGACAAGCCGAGCGTCTTGCGCCAGTGAGTCAAAAACAGCGCTTGCTTTGCCCACTTGAAACACAGTTAGCCGGACGTTGCCCAGCTTATGGTCGCGTTTCGCCAATTCTCGTGACGTGATGTCAAGCGATACCTCATGCTCGGGGACGAGACGCATCGTTAGCGGAGACGATGGGTCGGAAACGTGATTTATGGCGATGATTTTTCGTTTTTCATGTCGCCCTACAATGCAAAAATGATCCAGTAAGCGGCGCTCCGTTTTTAGCACAGCGTGTCCGTGCTTATCAGATCGGCAGTTCCCGTAATAATACCACTCGGTGCCGCTGCGATCTTCGTCCGCCAGTTCACTCGCTCGTTGGCCGGCAATAGAACCTAAGCCAATATTTGCACCTTCGATTGGGTTCTGGTTCTGATCGGTTACATGAATCGTCAAAGAAATTTCGCAGATGTCCGCACTTGCGTCTCTCAGGGGTAGCGGAAGCCAGAAAAGGGCATTTACTAAAAGTAGGCAAGCGCTCTTCATAGGGTGATTCCTTGATTGACAGTTGCACGCGGTGCTTAACGTTCGGCTTACGAATTGCGTACGAATCCTAGCCACGCCCGTCGGCCATTGCGCTCGTGCCGAGGCCAAATAGGTCCGTAGAAGCAGCTACGTTTGCAATTCTGTTGCTCTAAGATGCGAAATCCAGCGTCCATTCGAGTTGATCCTCTCCAGGATCGCGCTAAAGCAAGCCAGCGGCTGGTGGGCTTGGGGCTGGGGGCATGCGATGTTGTCGTCCACGAGAGGGGCTGCGAGTCGGCACCGGTTGTCGATCGCGGTTTTAGATCGTATTCTAGACCGTCTTGCACGCGCCCGTGGCGCAACTGGATAGCGCATCGGTCTTCGGAACCGAGGGTTACAGGTTCGAATCCTGTCGGGCGTACTTCTGACTTGGTCCGACTTGCGGTGACACGCCGGGCCAAGTCCTGACTCTCTTTCATCTTGCGGCGGCCACTCTCGGTCGCCGCATTTTTTTCTACCGTAGCAGCTCGCGCGACTAAATGTCCGTTTGAGCCAGCTTGAGACACCGGCGCACTCCCAATATGCTGCGCGCCATTTTCTTCGCTGGTGATTTGGTGGTCAGCAGCGACCGCATCGAGCACGCCGATGTTGGCCTCGGTCGGCTCCGCCAAGTCTGAACGAACTTCGACGTTCGAGGATGCCTTAGCGATCGCGTGAACCGGCGGAGTGCCAGTTGATGCGGCTGCCTGACATTCTCCGACGCAGGCGCACTCCCAAGATGCTGCGTCCGCGCTCGGCTGTTCGCCTAACCCGTTTGCAGATAAACTGTTTTGAGATTCGTCGAGTGGACTTCGAAACCGAGGGTTACAGGTTCGAATCCTGTCGGGCGCAGTTGAGTCATGGCCCGACGTGCCGTGACACGTCGGGCCAACTTCTGACTCTGTTTCACCTTCCGTTGCCGCCGCTCGGTTCTCACCGGCAGTTTTGCTGGAGCGACGTTGCGCGACCGGCTGCCCATTTGAGCCAGCTTGAGACGCAGCTGCACTCCCAATATGCTGCGAGCTATTTTGTCTGGCAGCACTTTGAGAGTGCACCGAGCCCGATGACTCACCGACGATAGTTGGCACGAGTTCCGGCAAACGGTTCACCGCTTCGACCTTCTCTGACAGATCTGTGTGGCTGTAGACATTCATCGTCAGCCGGATGTCCGAATGCCGCGCTAGCTTCTGGGCAGTCTTCGGGGAAACCCCCGCACGACTCAGATTGGTGATGAAAGTGTGGCGGGTCGAATGGAAGTCGGCAAACTCGCCTTCCTTATCTTGGTAGACCAGAAAATCCGACTCGTCTCTCCGCTTCAGTTCCTCCGGATCATCCGTCTCGGTCATCCACTTGCATCGAGCTACCGCGAGATCCTTTTGCATCATCTCCGAAGTTCGCCGGTCGAGCCCACCGGAGGCAGCAGACACCGGAAACAGCAGTTCGGTGGGGGAGGGCTTCTTGCCGTCGATCCATTTTTTCAAATGACCCGCGACCGTCGGCGGGAGCACTTGCGTGTCCTTACGACGCCGCTTGCTGTGCGTCGCCTGGACTGTCACCGTCGGCGGATCTGTTTCAAAAGAAAATGAGCCAGTTCTCAGACTGCCGATTTCACCGCGACGATATCCCGTAGACGCCGCAAGCATGTACATGCTTGCTCGGTCGGGGCCAGGAAGTCCTACCGCATCGCCACCGTCCTGGGCGGCCTGGACGAGTCGTAAGAACTCGTCCGAACTTAAAGCTCGCCGGTCATGGCGACGGTCGGTCTGAACGTTAAGGAGTGGGATGTCCGCCGTTGGGTCGCGATCGAGTCGCTTCGTTCGAACAAGCCACCGGCAAAATTGCCGGAGAGCTTTCACATAATGATTGCTGGTCTGCTTGCTCATGCCTTCTTCTCGGCGTTCCGAGAGGAAGCTTTCGACTTCGGGACTCTTAATCACCGCAGCAGATCCGAATTTGCACTCGGTGATGATGCGACGAATCTTGCTCACCACCTCGCCGCGTTGCCGATCGCACACGTCGCGATCTTTTAAGTGCTGCTCGAAAGCGGAAATCTGCCGCTCAATACTTCCGGCCAAATTATCGGGGGCGGGTTTCTGCCCGGCTCGGATTAGCCGGGCTTCTTCCTCAAGCTGAGCGGCGAGCCGCTCCGTCGCTCCGCGATCGCTGAAGCCTTTGACTGTCTTCCGCTTCCCGCGGTGGTCAAGGAAGCCGATATACCAGCAGCTTCCCCGCTTCTTTTTGTCCTGCGTACGTTTGTAGATCGATGCCATTTAATTTCCACCTCCCGGTTTCTGACATTCTCCGGCCCGGTCAAGGGCCTGGCACCCATTGGCAATCCATGTCTCAATGTCCGGAAGGCGCCAGCGGGTGTTCCCGCCCAGCCGCACCGGCTGCGGCAGGCGTCCCTCGCTAAGCAATCGCCATAAGGTTCGGGTCGAGACGCCAAGCAGATCGGCAACTTCGTTCGCCTTGATCAGCACCATCTTGGGATTCGGAACGCCGTTTGTTGTTTCGGAGGTTTTCATGATTGCTGCGTACCTCCGTTGTTCTCGCGGTCACCGCCGAACATCCACGTATGGGCCATATCGAGCACTTTGATTACCAGCGGCAGATCGTCGCGACCGAAATAACCCGACTGCTGCCACTGATCCCCATTTTTGTAGAGCCGATTCACGGTCACGTTGAAACGGTCTCCGCTTTTGGTCTTTCGCAAATAGACCTGGCACTTGATCAAGCCAAGGCGAAAGACCTGAGCAGGTTCGTTGCTCATTGGATTCTCCTTTAGAACGCTGGTCGAACAGAGTTACTTGAGCGACGGCTTTTGCCGTCGCTCGTCGAGAAGCGTAAGTGAGAATCTTCATTGCGCCGCGCAGGTGACATCATAGGCGGCACTTCGAGACAAGATTTGTCGTCTCAATTCATTTTCTAGCAACGACTTTCGATCTGACACATTGTCATCTCAGTCGGCACCGATCGTTTCTACTAGAAGTGTCCAACGCGGTCGCGTCGCGGCACGACGGTTCATGTTGCGATTTGCTGCGACAGCAGCCAGCGCCTGCGCGTCTTAGCCACTTGCCGCAACAATTGCCGCAATTACTCGCCTCGCGCGGTACCACCATGCTCACTGCATCGGATCAAGAATTACTGAGCATCCTCAGCTTGTGCGCCCAGGTGGCTTCACTGAGTCAGGCGGCGAGGATTTGCGGATTGCCCTCGGAATCCGCATCCATCTTTTCCCGACTTCAACGCTTAGAGAAAATTGATTTCATTGGGCACACAAAGTCTGTTGAAGTCGAAATGCCGCCACTGTTGGAACCGCTAGTGAATTGGCAACCGGGACAATGGGTTCCCGATTTTGGACCAGTCGTGTGGCAACTTCAGAAACGGTGGCACGTTCCGCGCCGACCGCTGCATTTGTTCTTCGTAACGCCGCGTGCTGCACGTCTATTCGGAGGTCGGCGAAAAGGTCGGCCTTCCCGCTTAGGGCAGATCTCTCACGATCTCGGAGTGACGGAAATGTTCTTGTCAGTCAAATGGCGTCATCCAGAGTTAGTGGAGTATTGGGTCGATGAGGCAAGGCTTGCCGCTTTTCGTCGAGGCCAAAAGCTACCCGATGCAATGTTAGCTAAAACTCCTTCGGCCACTCCAATTCGCGTGCTGGAGTTTGGCGGCCACTACGGAAAGAAACGCTTGCAAGCCTTTCATCACGACTGCGAACGGCGCGGGTCGCCGTACGAGATCTGGTAAAAACGATCTGGAACTGAGCTTGAATTGTCGAGTCGGACTTTGCCAAGTAAGCCACCCGTCTTTAGAATTTGGACAAAGTGTTCACGCGCATGAGCCAGTTTGTTCCTGAACTCAAAGACCGAGAGGCACGAAAACATCAGTTTTTAGCCGCTTTCTGTCGATGGGCCATGAAGCGAGAAGGGGCTGCATGGCCTGAGCCAAGCTGCTATGATACGATCGCTTTTAGCGGATTGGCGTTGCCCCGTGCTCTGCACGACAAGGAATCAAAGCAATGGATGCTGCACGAATCGAATTGAAATTGGCCTTGGATGAGGCTGGCTTACCCTCCTTGAAGCTTCAAACGTTCTCCGAACGGCTCAACGTCCAAAAGCGCATCTACTTGATTCAAACGCTCGGCTACGACCTTGGTTACCGTTTCAGCTGGTACCTTCGAGGGCCGTACAGCCGCCATTTGACTGACGATGCTTTCGCCCTGCGAAACGAACTGGATGCAGGAGATACCGACGCCGATGGTTTTTTATTGGCGGAGTCGGCCAAGCAATCGATAGTTCGTGCGCACCAACTGTGGACATTGCCGCAGGGGACATCCGTCCAACCGGATGCGTGGCTTGAAGTGCTCGCGTCACTTCATTATCTGAAGGAAGTTGCTTACTGGCCTAGCTCTGCTGACAAATCCTTCGACGCGGTGTTTGCGAAGCTGATCGAGTCGAAGCCGCAGTTCACAGATCGCAAAGAGCTTGCAAAGCAGGCGTGGGACCGTCTAGCCGAGTATTTTCTTATCCACTCTCACGCGACCGCTTAAGGGCAGGGGCTGTCGTGGGCAACGAGTACCGGCATAAGATCATCTGTGATCCCGTTCACAGCGAGATTCCGGTAAGCGAGCTAGAACAGAAACTAGTCGATTCTCGTTCCTTCCAGCGCCTTCGCAATCTGAAGCAGCTCGGTCTCGCCTCACTAGTTTATCCGAATGCAACGCACACTCGGTTTGCGCACTCGTTGGGCGTATTTCGCCTTATGAGCCGAGTGATCGATCTGTTTGTTGATCGCGGACACTTCAATGATGAGGATCGACGCAAGCTGCGAATAGCAGCTCTGTTGCATGACATTGGCCATTATCCCTACTCGCATCTCATGGAGTTTGTCGACCGCGACAAACTGCGGCCCACACTGCTACGCAAGGGAACTGGAGCTGCAACCGTCGGCACAACTGCCGTCCGTTATCCGTCGCACGAAAAAATCGGCGAGCTGATCATTGAGAAACGCACTGACCTCGCTGAAGTATTGAGTCAAGCAGGACTCGACCCGAAAGAAATCGGATCGATGATTCGCGGACAACACACAAAACCGGCCTACAACCGATTAACGCATAGTAGCCTCGACGTAGATCGGATGGACTATCTAGTCCGTGATTCTTTGGGGACTGGCGTTCCCTATGGGCATATCGATCTAGATTACATCCTGAGCAATCTTGATGTCGTTTCGGAACCGAATGAGGAGGGCAAGGATGTTCTCGACGTAGTCTTGGCAGAGAAGGCATCGACTGCCGCCGAGCATTTTCTCGTCGCGCGATATTTCATGCATAAGGTCGTCTACTTCCATAAGACGACATTTGGACTCGAAGCCTTGCTGCGACAGATCTTATTTCTGATGCGAGAGCAAAAGCGAGTTTACGCAGACGGCGACGCCGTTCGGAACGCAATTACCGACGACGCACAGTTCTTTGCTTTTCATGACGGATATGTGGATGCGGCTGTCCAGCTTGCCGCAGCCGATAAGAGTGCGGGCACTCTCGCCGACCTCTGCAACTTGCTCCTCACGCGAACGCCACCAAAGCTCTTGTGCGAAGTTCCTTCGCTTCGAAACCATGACGGCCAACATCGGAACGAATACGTTTTATTTCGCAACAACAAGGCTGGAAAGATTGAAGGTCTCGCCGCGAAATATGGCATCCCGAAAGAATTCTGGATCTGGGAGGATCTTCCAAAGGACGTTTCCTTTGAGGCAATGGGACCATCAATTGAGCTATCTCAGGTCGAGGACTTGAAGCCTGAAGAAGCCGCCGAGCTGATTCGTATTCAAGGGAAAGATGGAAAGATCCGTCGATTGATTGAAGATCCAACAAGCATCATCCACCATCTCAGCAAACTGAAATTGCAGGTAAGTCGTTTGTATTTGGCTAAGCCAGTTGAAAAAGAATTACTGGCGTCCATCCGTGCTGAAGTAAACAGCTGGTCTAAGCAGGACTAGCAGCGACACGACTGGCAGCTTTTAGAGTCCGATGCCAGATCGATTTCGTGACCCACTCTCGCTTGGTCGCGATGCACTGACCACATCTGCCAAATACGTCTCCACCGCGCAATCCCTCTTCGCGGGATTTGCACCCCGCCCCACGCTCGCTCGCTATTTCCGCTCTGCGGAAAAGACTACGCGAGGCTCCGCCCTGTCGGACAGCCAACCTACGTGCAGCTCTGGGCGCTACGCTACAACCGTCACGCCAGGCAGTAGCCTGTCATGCCGCTTGCACGCGCTTCGCTTCCGACGCAGCACTCCGGTTGTCTGGTTTTTCTATTTTTTGCTGTGGGGGGCTTCAGAAAATGCGAAAGCCCCCCACACCAAAAAAATTGTAGGTGGGGGAGGGCTCAGTGATTAATGACCGGTGCTGCAAGTGCCGGACTATCGATTAGTGAAAAAATGGAAACCTTGAACCAATACCATCACGTCAATGGACAACTCAGCAACGGCGCGAGTGCCGGCAAAACGCCAAACGCTGAAACCACAACTCGCACGGAGAAAAAAGACCGACCTGCACACTCTCTGACGAACGGTCGAATCTTGACCCGTATCTGGGCCGAGCAAAACGATTGGGGCTCAATCACCTGGCGAGTTGATCAATACCGGATGCCGGTTCCGAACTACGCAGGGGGAAAATTCCGCTCGTTCCACATCTGCGATCTTCAGGACGCGATGCGTGGTCTGTATGAGGCGAAGCGATGGATCAAACGGGCCGACAGGCAGAGCACACGCCGCTGGTTCCGTTGGTAGTCGCAAGGCTTAGGCAGACTTTTTGATTCAACAGCCCACCGAGTTCTGATTCGGTGGGCCTTTTGGAGATGCATCCATATGAGCGAAGAAAATGACCTACGTCGTGACGGCTGGGATCTTATCCATGTTTACACTCGCGCAGAGGCAATTGAAGATGGCGTGTTGATCGATGTCAGCGAGACCGCTCGAGAAGCTGGATTCCGCTTCCCGGTCGCAATGACTGACGCGGCCTGGCACAAGCTCATCGCTGTCCCGCCCGAGCTTGGACATCAGGATGAGATTGGCCGCTTGTGGGACGTTTTGAATGTTCTGCTTTTCTCGATTCGAAAATCGAAGGACAACAGCTCTGAGATTCGATTTCGAGTTTCGGTTTTGAACGAGCACGAGAAATTAGAGGAGGTCGAAGTCAAATCTCTTTGCGGCCCCGGCGACAATCTCGAACCGGTCATAACCATCATGCTACCGGACGAGGACTGAAGTAGCCTTAGCACCGGCCAAGCGGTTCTCCGCTTGGCCTACTTTCCTCTGGCATGGGGTGCCACAAAATCGCGCACCGCGCATTCCCCAGTGCTGCGCACTTGGGAGATGCTCCTGCGGAATTTCGCACCGCTCTCGCGGTACGAACATTCCGCCCACCACCCCACCAAAAACCGAGCGGCTAGTCGCCGCCCTTTTTTTCCGGCCTGAACGGCCAGAGCCCTGAACGGGCTTGCGCCACACCGGCTAGGGCCGGTGGTGGCTTGCGTCTGGACCCGGCTGGGGCCGGGTGCCAGCCGGGGCTTCGCTGAACGCTCCGCCCCCATTCCAAGCTGTCGCTTGGAATGGCTCCCCGGACGGGCCGCAGTAGCGGCCCAGATTCCATATTTGGAATTTGGCGAAACGCCGAGACGAATCGGAACCGCGAGATTCGCGGCACCTCGCACCAGTGGCCATGTGCCAAGCGAGGTGCCGTTTCGATTTGCAGAAGTTCTCCTGCAATCCTTGGTTGCGCGATACTCAGAGACTAATATGTGAGGTCTAAGTATTTGCTTACGAGTTGGATTATGGTCACTACCTTGCCCGTATTACCGGCTAGCCGCCGCCTGCGAGATGAGCAGTCATCCCCGACGAAATCCCAGACTTCAGGAGCGTGACTACGATCTGCTCGATCACGTCATGCGGTATCGCGTAACGACGCCGCAGATCCTCCACCAGCTCTTCTTCGCCGACTGCGATCGAAACGCCGTGACCAAAGTCACCTCCAGACTTTGCGATCACGATTTCCTAGAAAGCCATCCTCTCTACGGTTCCAACAGCTACTTCACACTCGGCAAGGCCGGGGCCAGGCTCTTCGGCTTAGCAGCGCGAAGGCTCGGTGCGTTGGGGCCGATAGCACTCTACAGAGATTTTGGAGTGCTCATGTTTTGCGCACGCACCGGCGCACGACGCGAAAAACTTCGTGTGAGCGAAATCGCAAAACGCTTCCCGCAGATTCTTGTTCGAGGTGTCGATTCGAGCCACTACTATCTCGACTCCGAGAACGACACCGTACGACTAGGGCATATCTGGGTTGAGGGCGGCGGGACGACAGAGCACATTGTCCGGAGCGTCAAGCAAGACATCATCGAGCCGCGGCGATCCGTTCCGGCACTTCTCGACTACATCGACAAGGGCAGATTTGTCGTTGCCGTGGTGACAATGACTGCCGAGAAACGAGACCAGATTGCCGGTGCCCTGAATACTTTGCCCACAAGCGTTCTCTTTCGCGTCGAGCATGTTCCCGAACTGATTCAGCTCCTCCCAGGCGCACGCAATGTATAGCCGACTCATTGCAGCCGTCCTGCGGCTGCTGCCAGGAAGCTCCTACCAGTCGCCGGACAACCCGTTGCAGGTTGACCGGCTGCCAGACATTTCCAAGGTCGAACTGGATTACCCGGTCTATCAAAGCCCTCCGGCTGTCATTCAGCGACAAACGCTGATCACGATTTGCGTCACCGCAGCGACTGCATCTCTTCTCGGATGGGTCTCGCAGAGAATTCCGATCCCACTGCTCCACGGGGGGCTGAATACCATCGGCCTGCTCGCGGCAGCGACTATGATCGTGCTCGGAATTTTTGCCGCGAAGTGGCCGACCTTTGGGTGGTTGCTTGCGGCTGTATCAGTCATCGTGTTGTCGAGTCTCGTGCGTGAGGTTCCGTTTTCGCTCTCCGCGTTGATTTTTGCGATCCTAGCTTTGCCATTTTTCGCAAATTCACTTGCCACACATTTCTTGTATCTGAAAACAGCCGCACCGATGTCCGGAGAGATGTCGCGATTGATTCGCGACTTTTGGAAGGCGAGGTGGTTCAGGCCGTGGCGATCGCCGCCCGGCTCAGAATTCTATCCAGTCAACTTCCTGATTCTGATTCCTTCGGCGTGGCTTCTCTTGAAGCACCTAGCGGAGGAGCCGGGGTTTGAAGGAGCGACCAAGACTTTCTTTCAAGTCGCACTGCTAGGACTCCTTTGGGGCGGAGCCACTGACGCAATTTTTGCGTTCGTCTTTCGGCGACGGACATTCTTTATTCATCGGCAACTTGTCGCTCTTTGGCACGCTGTAGTTGAGTGGGCGACGTACAACCGGCTAAACACGCACGGTGCCGGAGTGCATCAAAGTCCCGCTGGGACGTGCACCGTGAGAAAGTGGTTTTTTGTCGGCATGATTCTCTCTTGGGCCTGCGTCTGGGTCGGTAGTATTGGGAACGAACCGCCGGTCACATTTGATGACTTGATGGCGAAGCAGCTGAAAATTCTCAACAGGCTCACAGAAGAGGTCGAGAAGCATAAAAAAAGCGACGCGGACAAAATAGCCGAGAGGCGTCGAGAACGAGACTTGCCCACGTTTTCCGCAAGTGAGCTTGCCCAGCTTCGCGCCAAGTCACCGGCTGACGCCGAAGAATACATCCAGCGTCGGCGCGAAGAGCTTGAAAGGAAGTTCCGCGACGAAGACGCTGCCGAAGTTGCTCACTCTGAAGGCAAAGTCTACGAGCTTCTCTCCAAGTTCGTGCGGCGGCTCGCATCCGTACTTTTACAAGTTTTCGTGCCATTTGCTGCCACGCTCAGCGCGATTGTCGGGCTTTGCACTGGCATGATCGGTCGCACGCTTGCCGGTGTCGAAGACATGTCCGACTCGAATTGGCGCGAACGAGTCTTTACAACGAACAATTGGCCAAATCTCGTTGATCGCATCCAAGCCTCCGGCGATGAGACCGAGAAGAACAGCGTTCTGTTGGGGACGAACGCCCGTGACGACAGTCCGGTTTTGGTTCATCGCGACGTGTTTCGCGAGCATGCGCATATTCTTGGCGATTCCGGTTCCGGAAAAACCAGTATGGGAATCTTGCCGCTGCTCTCCCAGCTAATGCGCCGGGGCGACTGTTCGGTCGTGGTCGTCGATTTGAAAGCAGATGACCAGTTGCTTTTTGAGTGCTTGCGCGACGAGTCGGCACGAATCACCGAACGGGTTAGAAGAGCTAACCGTTATCACCCGACATACGACTTTCGCTGGTTCACCACTGTTGTCGGGCGATCGTCGTATGCCTTTAACCCGCTCCGCCAAGCGATGATGAAGAAGTTGACGCCGGATCAGCGCACCGATTTGCTCCAAGCGGCCCTCGGTCTGCATTACGGAAACGATTATGGCCGGAAATTCTACGGCGATGCGAATTTCGAAGTTCTTAACTTCGCTCTTCGTAATTTCCCCGAAGTGGACAGCTTCACCGCGCTAGAACGCGTTCTCGACGGTTCTGACCGATTTCCGCTGCACGCGGAAAGCAAAAAGGCGGGGAGCAATGTGCGATCCTCGATTAGACGATTGGCACGGTTCGAGGCCCTTAACGCAAGTCCGGCAAATGGCACGCCGGACCCGGTTCTAAATGCGTCGATCGACTTGGACGATCTTTTTACCACACCCCAAGCTCTCTATGTCGCGCTGCCGCCGGCGGCAGGTATTTCGACCACGGCAGAAATCGCACGGATCTTTCTCTACTCCTTGCTCGCGACCGCCCAGGCACATACCTCCAGGCAGCACCAAGTGTTCTTGGTCGTCGATGAATTCCAGCGCATTGTCGCAAAAAACATCGAGCTGTTTTTGCAGCAAGCACGCAGCATGAATATCGGCTGCATTCTTTCAAACCAATCGCTTGCCGACCTTGAGAGCGTTGATGCGGATCTGGTGGATGCGGTTCGGACGAACACTCGCTTTCGTCAAGTCTTTGGGGCCGGGAGTCGGGGAGACATCTACGATTTGATGGACACCGCAGGGGAAACCATTTTTGGCCTTCGCAGTTGGTCGTTCGTGCCGTCGCTTTTCACGTTTGGCCCACAGTCGATGAGCGTGTCAGAAGGACGCCACTCTCGACTGTCACTCAATGACATTCTCCTCGCGACGGATGCACCTGGAAGAAACATCGCGTGCGTTCGTCGAGGAATGGGCTTCGCCCAGTACGGTGGAATGGCGTTCGTGATGGACTCCGTATATCACCTGGCCGACGAGCATTACCGGAGCTTGTCGAAATCAAGCTGGCCGCCACAAGAGAAATATCTTGTGTCGGCGAAGCTCGAAGAAACCAAAGCAAACGCTCCGATCGTAACTCCGCGAGTACTGGAAGATCCGCCGCCCGGTCCCGCAGAGAATCCAGAACCGCAGCCCGAAGAAAAAGTCAGTGCATCGCAGGCGAACGGCGATGAGGCCGATCCGATGGAGGAGTTCTATCTGGAGCAGCTACAGGCACACGATGCGCTCCAAAAGAAATTCAAGAAAGCACTTCGAAGAAGACGCCCCGGAGCTTGATGAGTTATGAAGCGCGTCCCCCTTGAATCGCCGACGCCGGAGATCCGAATCGACAACAGCCGATTCCCGGCTTGGTTTGGACTCCTCTTGCTCGCTGGTATTGTTGTGTTCATCGCGTGGCTCACGAACCACACTACTAGTGATCCTACTCCGAACGTAGATCCTTCCGAGCAAACGGAGAGGGGCCAGAAATGAAAGTCGCCTTAAATCGAGCAGCGGAGTCGCTTTCGAGACTGTCCGCCAAGAGATTTTTCAATTTGGTACTGGGCATCGCATTATTCGCTCCCATCGCTTGGATGCTCGCCCCCATTATCGGCACTCTCAAAAGCAGCGTCTCGTTCGCAGGAACCGCTGTTTCCGCCCGCCCAGCAACGCCGTTGTCTTGTCTAATTGATCCGGAAGAGTGGGCAGTGCTTGAGCAGTACACAGCCATTCAGCACACCCGCACCGGTCGAGAGAAGCTCGTCGAGCACTTTTACAACCGGCTGAGTTTCACTCTCCGCCAAATCCACGAAATGCGAAACACGATCGACAATTACCTTCTGCATCAAACGACCACCCAACGTTCGATCAATCTGAGTACGTCTGATTCCGACTGGTGGACAAAATTCGGTCGAACTCCAAGGCAAGTCTTAAACCGGGAAGATATGCGCGAGTACGAGGGCGAGGTTCTCAAATTGGTTAGAGCGGGAGCGGATCGTTCTCCAAGTCAAGAAGAACGGTTGACCTTACTAATCGCCCATCTCGGCGAAGAGATGATGAAGGTGCCGGTCGATCGCACCTCGAATCGATTCGACATCACTCTACCTTGGGAAGACTCTTCGACCGAGAGAATGCTGATCCGATACAAGGCCATCTACAAACAGCTCATGCACAGACAGTGGGGATCACCCCTAGCACTCCCTCAATGAACCGAAAGATCGGAGCGACTATGACGACAAGTTCAGAATTGAAGACAACGGACGATGGGTCGAAGAAGAGCAAGCCGAGTATGGGAATCGTATTACTCGGAATATTGCCAGGCGCGCTGCTGATTATTCTCGGCGTGAAGGTGTGCTTCGATATGGTCGCGGTCAACTCAGCTGAAGACCCGGTGACGGAGCTTCAGAACAGGCCACTGGCTCGCGCTTGCATGTGGGTTAGCGACAATCTCAAGCCGTCATGGGCGAAGGAAATGCAGAAGCCGCTAAAGCATCCGGCGCTGCCGAAGAAGGACGACGGTCAGTGACGACCGCGGCGCAAGAAAAATGCCTCCTTGTTATTCACTGCCCGGAGGCGAGGACAGGTCTACCTTGTATTTTTGCACTCGGCAGACGCAAGTGGTGTGCCCTCAGTATAGCGACCGAATCGGCGATTTACAGCACTTCGAGCAATTTTCGGAATTGCGGCGAACTCCATTCTGGGGTTGCTGGATTGCAGCAATTAGTTGCCGAGCCCTTTGGAATCCGACCAACAAAGGCTAGGGGAGAAGAGCCTTCGTGCGGCCCATCATCGTCGGGGCCAAGGGCCTTCGGCCTCAGCGGGGCGAGCCCCGACGATGACAGGCCGACGAAGGCAACTCATAATGTCCAGATCACCATCCTTCTCTGGAGAACAATCTTGCAACCGAATGCTAATAACGAGGCAACGAAGTCTGTGCAGCGTCGCGCTGTCGCCGCCGCCATCGCGCTTGTGATTGGCAGCGTGTCGTTCTTTGGATCCCTCACCTGGGCGGCGATTGGAATGTACCAAGTGGCGACTTCTCCCGATCCAAAAGCTGAACTCGCAAACAGACCTGTGCTGCGATGATTCAGCGGCGCGTGGGATGCGGTGACTTCGAACTTGCCCGGCGGCGATTCACAACGGACGTACGTTACGCCAGATGGAAATCGGATACGAGAAGACGGCACGGTGGTGGAGAGCGAACCGCCGCGGTAGAAGCGTCGAATGCAATCGCAGATTTCAGACTTTTTTTCGCTTTAGGTAAGATCAGTTCGCTAGCTTTGGCTGGCATCGAGAGTGGACTCGGACCTTCCGTGGAATCTCGAACAAAGTCGAACTTTGCCGTGGCGATCGACAATCCCAATTCAGGCTCCTACTCAAAAGTATCCTTGAGCTTCTGCGTCCGCAGCTCAGCCACTAATCTTTGATCCCGCACTAATAAGGTCTTGCCGTCAGTGCCCCGCGGCTCCGGACGGTGTGCCGTCGACGAAAGAGCGCGAGTAAAACCATTTTGCGATAGCAACTTCTACCCAGGGGAAGTGTGCGACGATTTACGGTTTTAAGAAAATCGGCTTGACGTGAGCTGTATTTGCTAGTTTGGACGAGGATGATGGCAGATCGAATAGGGCGAAGTTGCTGTTGCGACTAAACCCTATTCGGTGGTTAGTTGACGCGCTCCATCGAAACACGTCAGCTTGTCACCATCAACCTCATTCATCATCCAATCATCTGAAGTGCCGCGGAAGCCGCGCCTTGGACATCGACATCGCTGTCCTTTAACGCCTCGCGTAGTTGCGGCACTGCGGCTTTCGCTTCGGGTCCAATCTTCCCGAGCGCCGAAGCTGCGTGCCAACGGACACCGACATCGCTGTCCTTTAACGCCTCGCGTAATTGCGGCACTGCGGCTTTCGCTTCAGGTCCAATATTCCCGAGCGCCCAAGCTGCACGCCAACGGACACCGACATCGCTGTCCTTTAGAGCTTCGCATAATTGCGAAAGAGCAGCTTTTGCTTCGGGTCCATTGTTCCCGAGTGCCAAAGCTGCACGCCGACGGACATAGACATCACTGTCATTCAACTGCTCAATCCACCTTGTTACGTATTTGTTCTCACTCATCTTCAGCTCCTCGACTGAAGCCATTCAGCCAGGCGCACTGGTGAGTCACCAGCTATCACGCCCTTCCATCCACGGTGTGCCGTCGACGAAAGAGCGCGAGTAAAACCATTTTGCGATAGCAACTTCTACCCAGGAAGAAGGCTATCACGATTTGCGGTTTTAAGAAAATCGGCTTGAGGTCAGTTGCGAGAATGTGCGCCAGCAAGCATGAAGTGCCGAACACGCCACCGCATGGGGGCTTGCCAAAAGGCTGAATGTTTGTGAACCATAAAGGACGTTATGGTTCACAATCCGTGAGGGGCAATGGCTCAGGGGCGCGGGACAGAATTAGTGATCAGGGAAGCGTCGAGCTACTCCTCTTCTTATGTGCCTACGCTGCTCCGGCATGCGGGACGCAAAGCGGCAAAACGGTTTCTAGAGTTCTTTGCTGCCAATATTCGCAACAAGAATACGCGGCAGGCTTACTTCCGGGCCGTCGTCGACTTCTTCGCTTGGTGCGAAGACCAAGGCTTGGCGCTGATCGACATCGAGCCGATCGCGGTTGCGGCTTACGTCGAATACCTCGGCGAGATCTATTCCAAGCCAAGTATCAAGCAGCATCTCGCCGCAATTCGAATGTGCTTCGACTGGTTGGTTGTCGGCCAGGTGATTCCGATGAATCCCGCTTCATCAGTTCGCGGCCCCAGTTATTCGATAAAGCGAGGCAAGACCCCCGTGCTATCTGCGGATGAGGCCCGTACGTTACTCGACAGCATCGATATCTCAACTCTAATTGGCCTTCGCGATCGCGCCCTGATTGGCGTGATGGTCTACAGCTTCGGTCGAGTTAGCGCCGTCGTTGGGATGCGAGTGAAGGACTACTACCAAAACGGAAAGCGTTCCTGGATTCGCCTTCACGAGAAGGGGGGCAAGCTCCATGAAGTGCCTGCTCATCACAACGCTGAAGACTATCTCGATCAATACATCGCCGCGGCCGCCATTGCCGATGACGCGAACGGTCCCCTCTTTCGTACCGTAGCTGGTCGAGCTGGCGAGCTGACTTCAAATGCAATGCGTAGACACGATGCTCTCCGCATGGTGAAGCGGCGGGCTAGTGCCGCAGGATTGTCAGACCGAATTTGCTGCCACACTTTCCGCGCCACTGGCATTACGGCCTATTTGGAAAACGGTGGGACGATCGAAAATGCGCAAGCGATCGCCAACCACGAATCGCCAAGAACGACCAAACTCTACGACCGAACAAGCGATGAGATCACGCTGGATGAGATTGAGCGCATCACCATCTGAAAGTTGGTTTTCGACGAGCAAGAAAACGTCTATACTGAGAGCAGCTCGGCAAACTCACACATCGGCACGTCGACCGCATGAATCAGCACGAACACTTGGTATTGCTGTGTAAACGCTTCCGCGACGCATCGGTGTTTTGTGCCGCGATAGTCAATGACGACGATTTCTCGTGGTCGTGACCATTTCCGTCCTCCCAGAGGCACGAGCGATCCTATTGAATCGTCGGGCGTGAATTCATCGGGCCAATCAATCGGTCCGATAGAGCGACGAAACGATGGCGAATCGACTACGCGTCTGAATTTCGCAACGCAACCGCGAATCGGACAGATTTCCGGAGGCTCCAGCACGAGAACCGCACACGCTCTGCGATTTCCAGATACGTAGCGGCGAACCGATGAATAGATTGATGCCCCGTATCGTTTGCCGAGCTTTACTGGAACGAAAATTCCGAATTCGTGGTCTTCTGCCTCATTGGAAAACTGGTCAATCTGAAAGAGCACTTCGGAGGCAAAAGCATTCGCCTCGCGCTCAAACACTTCCGAGATTTCTGGAGCGATAGTCATCTGACAGTCTTCGGCAACGACAAACATCTTTCGCTGCCACGGCAACACCGCATGAGCTGCTTCATGCAAAGTAAGAAAAGTCTGCTTGACGGCATGGATTGAGCGGTCGAGATAAATCACTCGCCCCGCAACATCGAGCACGCCGAGAACTTTGCTGAGTGCCCGTCGCAAAGCTGCTCCGGCCTGCTTGCGAAGACCGGCTAAGAAGCTCTCGTCAAGGACTTGTTCGTCAGACACGACAACATTTGCAGCCGCCAGTACGTCGGCGACAGGCGTAGGAAAACGCCCAATTGCATCCGCTTCCTGCAATGCCTTCTCAGCTAATCGCCGAATCGCAGTTTGCTGCGAGACGGAAATTGAATCATCCGGTCTTCTCACTCCTATTCCTCCGTGAACGTAGGAACGCCAGGTATTCAAGAAGTTTCTCTTCTTCGTCCTGACTCAAGTGTTCGTTCGCAAATGTCGCGGCCCGTCCGTGCCGACTTGAAGAAGCGGAACGAAGAACGCCATTCGATTCGGTGGGGGAAAAATATCCAGCCTTGGCCATCAGTACGTCGTACTCAACGCCGTAAACGGTTGCTAGGGCGTGCAGCACGTTCGGAGACGGTCGAGAGATTTTGTCGTTTTCGAGTTGCGAAAGATAAGCGTTAGAGACTTCTTTCTCGGTGGCCTCTTCGACATCTCGTAAGGTCAGCTTCTTGATTCCCCTGGTGTAGGCCAGGAACTTCCCCAATGTCTGGGCACCTTGAATAGACGGCGTTTCATTTTGGCTTTCTCGGTGCGAAGTTTTCCGTTTCATCGCTCTCACTCCTCGCAAATCCGGTGGTGGACAACCTTTTTAGTCTAGCACATCTGCTCAGGCAAGTGAAACTGCTAAGTGCTTGCTTGACCAATTTAGCAAACTTGATATAATGAGCACAGTCCGGAAAGAGCCGGACAGATTAGAGAAACCTTTTCAGTAGGAGGGCCACATTATGGCCGAAAATGAGCAATCCCCGACCAATGACTCGACAGGTGCGGCATGTCATCCCGTGAAGTGGGCCGCGCTGGTCAACGACGTGAACATTCCCGTTCCGCAGCGCCGGGCTCCGGTGAGCCTTATCAAGGCACAGGCTGGACTCGGCGACGATCAGGTTCTTGTTCGAGACCACAATTCGCCCGACGACGTGGTTTTGGAAAATGGCCAGACAATAGATCTCGGCGAGGGAAACGTCTTTTACAGTCTCGCGAAATGCGAGGTTCAGCCGCGGGAGCATTGCGCATCGCCGCCGAAGCTTGCTTACTTCGTCGATGATCGCCCGGAGATAACTATCCAGCCCTCCTTTACGAGCCAGGTGCTCCGAGAACTTTTTGGTGTTCACGCTCGTGCTCAATTGTTTCGCGATTCTGAAGGACCGCGCGATGAAGGGATCGTTGTCGAAGAGCTGATTCGATTCATTGATGGTCCCGTATTTTATACGCGAGAGATCGAGGCTGGGTTGCATATCACCGTGAACGCGCGGGAGTTCACCGAGGCAGAGGGAGTCTTGGCGAAGATGACCCATGACCAGATCGCTGCCCTTGTCTATCCGGAGAAGCCGTCGGAGACGCGTGTCTGGTTGGTGAGCGAGGGCAATCGAGAAATTGGCGCCAACGAAACCGTTGACATTCATAGTTGCCAAGTCTTCGACGTTGTCCGGAAGAAGGTCGATGGCGGCTATGAAGAATCTCGCGTCCAGCGTGAGCTTGGATTGCTGCAAGCCGGCGGCCAACACGCGGCCTACGCGAAGGACAGTACGGCTGTGATCTATCGGGCGCTGCGCACGCGACCAGGTTTCGAGATGTCGGCCACAGATGTTCTCGTGAAAATTCCGGGCGGCTATCCGGGGCAAATGCTCGATGGGGCATATCTGCCGGAGAATTCTCCGCTCATCGGTCGCGTTAAAGGGCAGCTTGAGGCGGCACGCATTACTGCCGATGGCCGAACTTGGTGCCTCATCAGCTATCATCCGCACAACGGTGGCGGTGCCCCGACGTGGAACCCAACGATTCACGGCTTTCACACTTACATCGGGGAGATCCTCTCGTGGCTACACGACCTAAACTAAAACGGATCGATTTGCTCGGCGAGGGCAATCAGGCATTGTTCCGAATTGCCAGTCCCCAGCGTAATCAACTCGAACGCCATTTATTTCAACGCTACCCGCATCGCGAATGGGGGACGTTCTTCAGCTTCGGGTATCGGCGCACATCATCGACGCTGATTCTAAGCTACGTCGATGGCGTCTGGCCCAACCCTGGCGATCTTGATCGACAAGTTGCTCTAACCAGGTTTCGCGATCAGTACTCGCGCCGCGCATTCCAATCCTCAGCTGAGGGGCCGCTCGCTATCGGTGTAGTGCATTCGCACCCGGAAGGTTTCGCAACGTTTCCGAGCGCTCTTGATGACGACATGGATTTGTATTTCGCCCAAGAGTTTTCCGCGTTTGGCAAAGGCTCTCCGTATGCCAGCCTTATCTTTCAACGCAGTTCGACAGGCGGATTCACTTTCACAGGTCGCGTATACGACCGGGGCCAATGGCTTTCGGTTAACAAACTTCTGGTCATCGGAGAAACAATTGAGAGCTATCAGACCGAACTGATGCCCACGCAAGACATTGGCGATACCGTTTCCGCGACGAAGGCCGAATCAACCACCGCCCGGCTATCGTCGTTAATCGGAGACGCTTCCGCGCGTCGACTTCGCAATGCCGTGGTGGGCGTTGTTGGTTGCAGCGGCACTGGGTCACCGGCGGTGCACGTTCTTGCGCGCGCCGGTGTCGGTGAATTCGTTCTGGCCGATCCTCAACGCTTTGGCCGTTCGAACCTTGAGCGCTTGCACGGGGCAACTTGGGATGACGCTCAGGCCGACAAGCCAGATTACAAAGTCCAGATAATGAGTCGGCTGATTCGATCAATCAATCCAAGCGCAAAGATCACCGCGCTTGCAGGAAACATCCTCCACGAGAATGTCTTTGATGAACTTCTGCGGTGCGATTTGCTACTCGGATGCACCGACACACAACACGGACGGGCGGCGTTGAGCGACGCATCGCAGTTGTATCTCGTTCCCTCTCTTGACGCTGGCATATTGATGGAAGGAAAAGCTGGTCGAATCGAATCACAGATTACTGAGATTGATGTTTTTTCTCCCCTGCTTCCGTGCGCGTTCTGCGCGAGTCGGATCGACACAGCGGAGATGGCCGTTGAATTAATGACTGACGCAGAAAAAGCAATTCGCCGCGAACAAGCAAAAGCCGCAGCCGAGAGAGGCGACGATCCAGATCAATACTGGCGTCATCGGCCACGCCAACTTCATACGGTCGGTTACCTGGCAACCATGACCGGGGCAATGCTTGCTGGTTACGCCGAGGGCTGGCTGACCGGAGCCTTTGCACCGCCTCACCCAACGGTTCAGTTTGACATTGGTCGCGAACGATTTGGGGTCGTCGCGCCGCCGCGATTGCCGGTCGAGGGTTGCACTTGTGCGAGCATCCGTGGCTGGGCGGACCAGGCTCGGTCGTATCGAAACGTAGTTTTGCCGCCGCATTGGTCGAAGCGGGGCCAACTAATTAGCCGGACCTGACGGATATCGCCGAATGTTGATGGCGTCAGGCTCGATTTTGCCCGAACAGTCCCCGCATTTTCCCTGTTTTCGCGCGCGCCGCAGGGGGCAACCGTTTGCTCGGTCGAGGAAGTTCTTGAGTTGGTGTTCGATTATGGCGATAATCACCCCTGTTGTCGAACATGACCTTGAAAAACCTCGTAAAAGAACGGCGATATCGCTGTTCGAGACTCAATATAACATGGCCGAAAAGCGAACAGAACGATGGCAGCAGTGGGTTCCCCAGCTAGCTGAGGCGGGGCTAGCTGGTGATCAACGAAGGCTCGAACTCTTGGTCGTCACTCTAATTCGATCGCTGCGAACAGAAGCTCCGGATCTCAGTAGCGAGTTAGGAACTCTGCTTGCGCAGTATTCCACAAACCCAGGCGGTCTCAGGTGGAAGAGCGCAGGACCGCCACCGACCGATCCCGACGAGGGATTTGCATTGGTGCGGCTCGTCGAACTCGACACAGCTCCAGAGCCGATTCTGCCTGAAGAAGTGTTCGAACGAATCAAGCGATTTATCCAAGAAAGAAATGACAGCGATCGACTTCTGAAAGAAGGTTTTACACCACCGTGCTCCGTCCTCTTGACCGGCGCACCGGGCACAGGCAAATCAATGCTGGCCCACTGGCTGGCACATGAGCTTCGATTACCGCTCGTGATGCAGGATCTTGCCACATCGATTTCGAGCTTTCTTGGAAAAACGGGATTCAATTTGCGTCGGACACTCGATTACGCGCGCAGCCAGCCATGCGTTTTGTTGCTCGACGAATTCGATGCGATCGCCAAGCGTCGCGACGACAGCACCGAGGTTGGCGAATTAAAACGAATCGTCAATGTGCTGCTCAAAGAATTGGAGGACTGGCCGCTGCACTCAGTGCTGGTGGCAGCCACCAATCACCCTGATCTTCTTGACCCCGCCATTCGTCGGCGCTTCCATTTGGTGCTCAATCTTCCGTTGCCCGGTGAAAACGAACGGCAGTCGATTTTGCGACGTGCGGGAGGCAGGTTCTCAGATGAAATCACTGCACGGTTATTATCCGCGTGCGCAGCAACTCTTGAGGGGTGTAGCGGTTCGGATCTACAAACATTGATGCATGCTGCGGTTCGCCGACATCTCGCGAGCGGAACATCCTTGGTCAAAAGTTTGCTTGGTGAAGTTCACCTGCATTACGATTGCAATCTTGACAGTAAGGTTGTTGGGCCATTGGTGCGAGCCTTGCAAAATGCATCTCAAGAGCAATTCACGGTGCGAGAATTAGCTGAGGTGTTTGGAAAAAGCACTTCCACAATTCAACACCATCTGAAAAAAGAGGCAGTAGATGGCTGACTCCAGGCGGCGGCTAATTCTTGGTAACGGTGAACAGTACATCCAGCCGGTAAAAAAACCGGCGACAGGACGTTCGCCGGAGCCACCGCGGAGTTACGAAGAAGCCCGCCAAGTCGTCAAGCAAGGTGTTCAGAACGCACTTCGCACATTCGAGGCACTGCCAGAAGCGAAGCGGTTTGCCGATGAAGCCGTATTTTGCTTGCGCCTACATCCTGAGGCGACTGCCAAGTCATACGATCCAGTCGCACTTTTTGACGAAGTGCCCGAATTGCGCAAAGTCGGTTCGCGGAAGTATCGCGAACGAGCAGAGAACGTTGCGCAGACCGCTCGACTAGAGAAACAGTCGCTCGACAAAGATGCTCTTCTAGATGCGCGTCTTGTTTTTGTTCAGAGTACGCCTGCCGGATTTGAACGTCTTATCACGCAGCTTGATCGAGCCGAAAGCCGAGTCCCGCGGCAAGTTAGAGACGAGATTCGACGCGTGGAACGATTCGACACGCTCGACACCGGAGAGCAGTTGGTCGGTTTCGGCGAAAAGTGGAAAAGCGGTCGAGCAGAGTTAGTTCTGCATCCGAGCCGGATCGCCCAAGAACGACAACTCCAATTTCTCTTTGATTTATTCGAAGAAACCGGAGTTGAGACCGATAGCAGCCAGGTTCGGCCCTATCCCGGAGGACCGACTTTTGTCTCGTGCAAATTGACTCGCTCGGCATTGCGCGCGCTTGCCGGAGTGAATCCGTTGAGGGCAGCTCACCCGCTTCATTTTGGCGGATTCAAAGATTTACGGACCGCGCCCACTGCGAAGGCACCTAAGCCTCCGTCGTCTCCTACTCGCTCGACGATCAAAATCGGAATGTTCGACGGAGGAATTGATCCGACCGCGCCACTTCTTCAGGGGCACGTCGAAGAAGATACGTCGCTAGAAATCAGCACTCCATCAAAACCTGAGTATGTGGCTCACGGCACAGCGGTTGCTGGGGCGTTGCTGCACGGTGAACTGAATGGCAAAGCAGCCGACAAGCATTTGCCACCTCCGCCAGTGTTTGTGGTGAGCATAAGAGCGCTGCCAACATCTAGTCGCACTGACATCGACCTGTATGAATCGATCGATGTTGTCGAGCGCGCCGTCCCAGCTCGAAATGACATTAAGGTCTTCAATCTGAGCTTTGGGCCGGATGGTCCCATTCAGGACGACACGATTTCCAGATTCACTTACGTGCTGGACACCCTGGCCGTCACTCACAAAGTTTCGTTTTTTGTCGCAGTCGGAAACACTGGAGACGTTGTTGGTTTCGAGCGTGTCCAAGCGCCGGCAGACCTCGTGCATGGTATCGGTGTCGGAGCATTTACGATGCAAGGCGACGCGCCGGTTCACGCTCCTTATTCTTGTCGCGGACCCGGACGAGAATGCGGAAAGATCAAACCAGATCTTGCCGCGTTTGGCGGATGCGAAAACACTCCTATTCATCTCGTGTCAACTTCCCCAGGTCTCAAGTTACTCGATTGGGGAACAAGCTTCGCCTCTCCACTCGCAGCTCGACTTGGTGGTCAGGCATCGGAGATTTTTGAGCGCAGCTCCGCCCTGCTTTCGAGAGCGCTCCTTGTTCACACGTCGCTGCACCCGAACCTGAAGCCAGATCACCTTCTGGGGCATGGTTGCGTTTTGCCCGACATCGACGAGGTCTTGCTTTGCGAAGAGCAATCGACGACCGTCGTGTTTAATGGAGCCATTCTGCCGACAGGCATAGTTCGCCTTCCGATTCCGTGGCCTTCGGGCATCGTCATCCCCGGCAAAGTCCAAATAACTTGGACTGTCGCCGCGCTCTCGCCAATAGATCCGAATCATCCTGGCGATTATACGAGTTGCTGCCTCGAAGACACGTTTTATCCGAACGGAAAGCGATTCACCTTTTCGCCGCCGCAAGGTACGAGCGGTACGCCGAAGCGGCTGCACTTGGTATCCGATAAAGCTGAGATCGCAAAGCTTCTGGCACAGAGTTGGAAGCAATCGTCGTTTCCGGTCACCGAATCTGGCAACGATTATCGAGACGAGGACGAACGACGAAAACTCGACTGCAAGTGGGAACCGATAGTCCGCCGCTATGTCTCGAAGCAGGCCAAAGGATTAGACGATCCATTTCTGACCTTGCACGCAATAGGCCGCAACGATGCCAGAGATCGCTTTGACTACGCAGTAGTGGTCACGTTACGCGCCGAGAAATTTGGCGGCGATTTGTATGGGGAGATTCGCAAACGATATCCGGCACTCTCGCCAATTCGTCTGCGCACGGAAGCCGAGATTCGCGTTCAGATTTGATCCTCAGTTGGATCGCGAACGACTTAAAGGTTCCTCCCCCACTGCTTTTGCAATCCGCTTAGGGTCATGTTGTCGGCGATTTCGTCGTGCGGAACAAGCAGATACGCCCAAGGTTTGCCGCCACAGGTCAGTGCGTGGTCAGTGGCCTGCTTACACCATCGCAGTGCAGCGTCTGACTTTGCGATGACATCGGCAGCATCCATCTCATTGCGTGCCTTTGGCTCAATCATGAGGATGGTGCTATCAGTTTCGGCGACGAAGTCGGGCTGGTATTCAAGATGCTCCCCATTCGCGAGATAGTAGATCTGGAATTGCCCCTTTGCTGGCTTGAACCATTTCGACGATTCGCGGTCCACAATGACCGACAGCTTTCGTTCTGTGTCAGAGTGAAACTTCACAACTGGATACAAGCACTTCTCGAAGCCGCCGAAGATATACTTCGCCATGTTGCTCTTATCTTTTGGCGGTTGTCGGAAGTCTCGCAGCGCTTCAGTTGCCGAGGCAGTGAAAGCGCTCGGTTTCAGTTCCGTAAATCCCTTGCTCACCTTGACCTCGTATCCAGTCGCTTCCTCCCAATAGTGATCTTGCATCTGGGCATGGATAAACTGAGCGATTGGACGTTGGAAGCAGCGGAGCACTTTGCGAGTATCGTCTTCCGATAGGTAGGTCTGAAAATGGCTCACGACTTGGCTCGCAAGATCATAGAGCAAGTCAGCGTGGTCGTCGTACGACACGTCGTCATAGTCCACCAAGCCGCTGACAACGTAGTCCTCCATCCGTGACTCTTCGATGCCTCCCTTTCCCAGCGTCAGCACTTCCCTCTCCTGAGTTCGCAAATGCTGAATCCATAGCTCGTCAGAAGGAGCTTGGTATTTGAGAGAGTCTAGTTTCAGAGCGAATGGTCGAAAACCGGATTTCACTACTCCAGTCGGAACCACGAGTATGCGAGGAATATCAATCGTCTGCTGCACGACCATCTGTGCCGTCTTGGCCACGATAGCAGCAATATCGATTTGCTCCTCAACGCCCGGAAGTTGTAGTTGGCCGGGCCGCAATTGGCTGGCCACTTCCTCAGCAACTCGTGCTTGGATATCTGCATTCTGCAAATAGCTGACACTGGGGACCGACTGTGGTTGGCTTTCTAACCGACGCATCACCTCATACGCAGTCTGCGCAACTTGCTGCTCTGCTGTTGAGGCAAATGCGGACAGAGAATGCGTCGGCGCCAACATCGTGCTCGTCGTAGTCTGCGTTGGCTGAGCTATTCACCGTCGAGCGATTTGCGCTCGATCGCCGGATCGGTCGATCCGGTTTCGCCCGTCGCCGGGCTGAAAGCTCCCCACGCCAGACAGGTTGAACGGACCACAAAGGCCCGAACCCCCTGTGCGGGATTTGAGATTTATCTCGCACCCGCTTTGGACAATGACGGCCTCAGCACATGCCGAGGTATTTCCGCATCGCCCTCATTCATCATCACTCGATCGGATAGAATGTCGGGATTACTCGAAGCGAGAACACGCTTCTGCAATACAAATGCAGCATGCGTTTCTGCTTGCGGATTACTCCGACAAGCCTCCGTCGAACTGGGCGAGCACCTCTCGATGCAACCCAGCTCTACGGGCAGTCACGTGACGGATGGTTAGACCGTCCCCTTAGCCTGGTTGGTTAGACCAGATTTACCGGGAGTGACTTTCTGGCAAGAAGCATCAGCTGCGCCCTTCGACGAGCTATGAATGTGCTCGTCTTCACGGAACGCGCGTTCAGCGTCAGTTGACAGCCGCAGCAAGCGATCCGACGGCTCGCCGCTGTTGCAAATCTAGCTCGTGGTGAAATCCGATGCACCGATGACCGCCCGATTCGCCAATTCATACTACCGATCACTTCTTCATCAATGGCAGTGATCTTAAGAGCTGACCGACGGATTGCGGCTTGGCCATTGATGTGTTTCGAGACGCGATGCTTGGGGTCGAAGTTGCTCGAAGCGACAAGTCTTGTAACCGCTTCATCCGCAACGCAGCTCGATCCTCATCATCCTGACTCACGAAACTCCAAAGCCCTCGGCGAATAATCGCCGCGAGCATTCCGCACGGATTTGTCTTGCCCGTTCGGAGTGCGTGCTCCGCGGCCGCGATGAATTGCAAACGCCCCGCTTCGCCGGGACTTGCTTTCGATGCGCTCACTGCTTGTTCGTAAAGGCTCAGTGTTCGAGAGTTGACGGAAAGATCTTCGGGCATGATGCAGTTCAGGTTCGGTGGCTTTGCGGCCCGACTCTCCAAGACTCTTGTTCCGACAAAACCAGAGTCCCCGCTTCGCACGAGTTTCTGGTTTGTGTACTCCGCAA
This sequence comes from Pirellulales bacterium, assembly GCA_036499395.1. Lineage (NCBI taxonomy): Bacteria > Pseudomonadati > Planctomycetota > Planctomycetia > Pirellulales > Pirellulales bacterium. The sequence goes on along the minus strand of DASYDW010000116.1, from coordinate 117,290 downwards.
GGAGTTCTCGGTCTGATTCAGGGAGTGGTGTTTTGGTGCAACTTCGGCGAAGTTGCCGTGGCGATTCGGATCGAATGGACTGAACCGCCCAATCGAGATTTATCTGAATTGCAGCACCGAATCGATTTAGCCTCCACTGAGGCACACTCGATGAAATCAACCACCCGATCGCCTGAAGCTTAGTCCGTGCGGCTTTGACATTGCGCTCATGCACGCCAAAGACGCGAGCAATCCACGATGCTTTGCAAGTACCGATGGCAGTGCAACCACCGGATCGAAAATAGACGCAGCGGAGCAGATGGCCTAGCACTGTGGCAATTGTCGATTTAGTCGACTCTGCCGAAAGAAATCGCAACGTGCGGCGCGGCACAGGCACTCGCCGCCGATTGTTCGTAATCGAGTCCACCATTGACTGGGCTGATTCAGTAACCACATTTGACTGGACGAACTCTAATCGGTTCGACGACCACGCGATGAGCCCCGCTGCCTGAAGTCGCCGAACGGCACGACTAATGTGCCCACCGCCAGCACCGCCCACGAGCGAATGCAATTCTTCGAGTGAGTATTGCGGCTCTCTCCCTTTTTTCAGGGTGCATCTTCTGGCGGTCATTTCATGGCACGCGAACCACGCGCGGAGATCGACAAGCTTTATCGTCCCCTCGCGATACGCGGTCCACGCTCGACATACTTCGGCAACTGAAATCAGGACATAACCTCCCGATGGCCGCAAAATCGGGGCGGCTGACAATGCAGTGCTCATTTTTACTCTCGCTTCAGATTAAGACGCGAACGCAGAACGAGACCCAAGTGTGCCGGTATAGAGGCACACATGTATGAAGGCACACAGATAACGTCGTGGAGTCACAGATTGTTACTTGACGTTCGAGGAATGTCGGTGGCAAGATCGTGGCGTGATTAGCGCAGAACTTCTGCGATTCCTCGATCTACTACGGTTCCTGGAATTCTGTGATCCGAAAAAAGCGACTTGCCGGTCGCTTTTTTTATTTCTGGCCTATGGTCTTCATCCGGCGCAACGGCGCCCGTGTTTTTATTCCTATTGTTCTCTTCGTTTGTGAACGTGCCGCGACCGACTGGCGGACGCGACACTACTTCACGCGAATACTATTTGAGCCGCGGCTTTACTTTCGCAAGGTACAAAAGTGCCGCGTGAACACGGCGTCGTCCGGCGGTAGTTCCGGTCTCCTGGCTCCAAGCGAAATACGCGTCTTGCTGAGTGGAGGTCTAGTGGCATGCTGGCACTCTCGCAGCATGGGGGCACGCCTCTATACCGGCACACTCGAAGATTGCGACGATGCTACAAAATCCCGCTCTGCTAAATAGGCTTTTCGTATCGCCTCTGGGTGCCACGAAGAGAAACGAAATCAATGCCGAGTCCGAGGATTGGATCGTTTGTCGCACTGAAGACGAATCTGCTCGTTTTACGCACGGCAGTCTCTCGCCTCACGGCTCATTTGCGGGCGCTGGGGTGCAATCTCGATGCTTGGCGCCTGGGAGTATGGAGGCATGGAGTCACTCCCCACGCAGTGTGACGGCATACCTCGCTACTCCACACCGAGCTGAGTGGGGGCATGCCTTGATACCGGCACACTGCATTGCGTTCCGACCGAGCACCGAAATGCGAACCAACTTTTTTTCGGGTGTCATGTCTGGGTGCGGGGTCGGTCGCCAGTTTTTGGTCAGCAAGTACGCAATTCTCGATTTGCATACCCAAGAATCCTCGTGTGTATCAAGCCGAGCCGAGGCCAGTTACTGTTTTTGCTATCGCTTTTCGAGAGCGCTCGCGAAACGATCAGGCAATCGATTCCGCTGCTCACAAAAAACTGGTGCTGAGTGTGGGGGCATAGTGGTATGCCTCTTCTGACTTAACTACTGCACCCAAGATTGAGGAGACCCAAAGAAGCTAGATGAAATTCATTGAAACGCAAGTAATCGCATTGGCAAATCAAAAAGGCGGCTGCGGCAAGACCACAACCGCTATCAGCCTCGCCGCTGCGTTTGCCCACGAAGGCTATTCAGTCACGCTGATCGACAACGACCCCCAGTGCAACGCGACTGATTCATTCGGCATAGACCGCGATCAACTGATCCGTGATGGCCGCTTCTCAGTGGCCGACGCCTACATGACGAAGCGACCCGCGCGAGACATCGAACTTGATTTCGGCGATCGCTTTAACGGATTGCTCAAAGTCATTCCGGGAAATCGGGGAATCAACACCATCGAGCGCCGACTCGAATCGCAGATGCAGACTGCACTTGCAAATGGAGAGCACTCGGATCTGGAAGGCGACGACATGAAGAGTGAGCACCGCAAGCGGCTTGCACTGTCGATCGACTCAATACGCGGCGCGAGAGATATCATCCTGATTGATACTCCACCGGAGCTTGGCTTTCTAATGACCACAGCCCTGATCGCTGCCGACTGGTACATCATTCCGGTATTTCCTTCCGGATTCGATCTTCGCGGCTTGGAAGCACTGCTCAGAAATGTGCAGAAAGTTCAGGAACGCTACAACCCGGAACTCTATCTGCTCGGTGTCTTGCTCGGTAACAGCGACGCACGCGCGAAACTCGATTCCGATATTCGCAACTTGCTCATCAAGGATTTCGGCAAGGGGGTGTTTGAAACGCCAATCGCTCGGAGTGTGCGTCATCGTGAGGCGACCGTAAATGGGTTGACCATTTTCGAGCACGCGGATCAGCAGCAAGCAGCCACGCAGTTCTTGGCGCTCGCTCGCGAAGTGCTCCGGCGACTTACTGCCGCCGAGAACATTCGCACAAATCACGCGAAGCTAAAGGAGGCGAACCGTGGCCAAAGGTAGTAGGGGACTTCCGGCAAATTGGAAGATGGACATTCCGGCGTCGGTGATCGACGGACCTGTCGATCTTGGCGACTACCTTGACAGTGATCGTGAACTCGCACCGCCGATTCAAAAACAGCCGGAACCAGTTCAGCCGAGAGCCGAGAACATTCTTCAGATGCCGCGCCCCGTAGACTCACCGCCCTTCGCGCCATCGTATGAACAGAGCCCGGTCTATTCTGAACCGCAAGCACCGTTGGCCCAAGGTCGCTTGCCTCGTCCGAGTCAAAGAAAGCAGCTCAACATGAATCCGGATACGCTTCGGATGGTAGATGAACTAATCGCACACGTTCAACGCTACAGTGGTCAGCGTGACGCAAAAGCGTCCGAGCTTTTTCACGGATTGGTGTCGGCGCTCTACGAAGCGCGAGATCTGATCGATCTGCAGGACATTCCTTCGCGAGGCCGCTGGGGAACTCCGACCGCGCGGGCATTTCCGGTAGCACTCAAGAACGCTTTCCAGCACGCGATCGCGGAGTGGTATCGCAAGCGACCAGTCGTGACAGAGAGGTAAGCAGTGCACAGGGCCATGTTCTTGATGGTCGCGCCCCGCTCACGCAAGCCATCACTCGATCCCCGGCCCGTCCAATCGGGACTCTTTCGATGATGGGGCCACCGACTATAATGACCGGATCATGAATCATTTCGACCTCGAAGGTCAGTCACGCTTGACGCTTGCCAGCATCGGTGATGCGGTGATCGCTACTGATTCTGAATCACGAATCATGGCCTAGAGTCGGCGCACTTTACGAGGCGCACGCTTTGGTCGATTTTCAGGATATACCAGCACGTGACCGGTGGGGAACCTCGACATCGCGTGCTTTTCCAGATGCGCTGAAGATTTCTTTCCAGCAGGCAATCGCGGAGTGCTATGGTAGGTGCCCGGTGGCACGCGATCACTGAAGCCACTTCTTTTTGGAGGATGCTACTAACCAACACACGGAGGACTCATCATGACTCGCACACGCTTAGCATGGACCGGTCAGCGCCCCGTTCTGTCGTTTCTAGTTGTGACGTTGTACTTGACACTTCTCTTTTGGTCTTCGACACCAAACGCCTTTGCCTCTCCAGGTTTCGACACGTTTATAAATTATCGCGGTGGCAATTCCTCAATCTACCCGCACTCTGGATATGATTATTCGCCTACACTTATGCGGGACACCAATGGCCGTTTCCGAATGTGGTGGTGCGGACAGAAGGCTTCGACCGTAAACAATCCGCCGTATGTCGACAATCTAGTAACCGCTGACTCCGCCTCTCTCGACTCAGGATGGACTAATTTTGCCACAGTCTTAACACCTGCGACAGGCAGTCACTTTGACTCCGGCGAACTGTGTGATCCGTCAGTAGTGCGAGTCAACGGGACGTACTATATGTACTACGAGGGCATTCCGACATTCACCAGCACTGAAAACCAAATCGGTGTGGCGAGTAGTAGTGATGGAATTACCTTCAGTCGCCTAAACGGCGGCAATCCGATAGTATCCCCTCACGCATCAGGAAGTGGATACGGAGCGGGGTATGCGAGCGTCAGCTTCCTTGACGGCTGGTACTATATGTCCTACTACGATAAGTCCGGTGCCGACGGGCTCTATCACATCTACGTAATGCGATCGACGGACCCATTGTTTCCTGCAAACAGCAGCGTGACACAGGAGGTACGTAACGACGGCGGCGTTGTCGGCTTTTATCCTTATAGCAGTATCCTCCATACGACTTATTCTGTCCTTCGTCTTATTGGCGGCGACATGGTAAATGCCGACCTCAAATACGTCGGCTCACTTGGAATGTGGTCTCTGAGCAATGATGGCGACACTGGCTTTTCCCGGACGGATGTCTTCTTCTTCAACAAAACATTCTCACAGTATCTCGGTGTTGCTGCGGTTGCGGGAACTTGGAGTCAAGGCCCTGCATTACTCGCGAGTCCGTGGGGCGTGACGATTCCAAATCGTCTTTCCAATCAATTCGCGAACGAGTGCAACGTTCCTCTGGATCTCGTTCGCACTCCGAACCAGTCCAATGTGGAACTGTGGGAGCTTGCGCATTCTGGAGAGGATCTACTCGTGTCCGGAACTTGTCCGAGAGGTGTGACCTACTTCGACTACGATTTGGATGGCATCGACGATCCCGTAATTTATCGACCCAGCTCTAATGCATTTTATGTCCGCGAAAGCACCCTAGGCGGAGTGGGTCCCGTAGGAACCGGAGCGGCTAGCGCGATTCCAATTAAAGGAGACTTTGATGGAGACTCCAAAACAGATTATGGTTACGTCGTGCCGGTTGCGGGCGGCTATCTCGATTGGCACATCAACTATTCGCACGGTGGCTCGCGATATCAGCCAACCTGGGGACTCACGACCGACAAGATTGCGATCGCTGATTACAACAATGACGGAAAGGACGACATAGCTGTTTTTCGCGCCGGAGCATGGTGGATTGTTTACGACACAGGAGCGGTGGCCAATCCAACGTTTGGCGGAGCAGGAGATATTCCAGTCCCTGCGGACTACGACGGCGACGGCCTGATCGATCTCGCCGTCTTCAATTCAGGTAGCTGGTCCATAAAAAACTCTTCTAACGGCGCGACCGTAAATGCCTCGTTCGGTTTGTCGGGTGATATTCCGATGTCAGGAGATTATTTTGCGGATGGCCGTTCGAGCCTAACAGTGTGGAGACCAGGCAGCGGCTACTGGTATAGCTACTCGCTGAAGCAAGCCACAAGTCAGTCGCTCCAATGGGGGCTGACGGGCGACGTGCCTGTATCGGGTGATTTCGACGGCGACGGGCAACTCGACTACGTTGTTTGGCGACCGACCGATGGCAACTGGTATATCAACAATCGTTTTGGCTACACCAAGACAATTCAGTGGGGCGGACTCGCAGGAGATGTGGTCCCAACGAATAGGTAGTGTGCTTTTAGACTGAGAACTGACGTCAGCGCGCATTATGCCATCCAGTTGAAATCGTAACTGGACGAGCCATGCGCGCTGATTGCTTGTGGATTTCGATCCACGACAAAAGAATGTGGTGATGAGCGTGCTGTCTCGGAATTTAATGCTATGTGCCGCGAGCATTATGTCCTGCTTTATTGCGGCGGAGATTCTTGCCAGGATACTCGTCTACCGCCAAACTCCAACGGGCATGATCTTTGCGGATGACATCGTCTATTCCTATGCTCCACACGCGCAGGTCGGCGATATCGTTATGAACGATATCGGTTGCATAGGGGACGACGTAAAGCAGCCGAAACGCACAGACGAACTGCGCGTGCTACTTCTTGGCGAATCAACATCGTTCTCGGTTCAATACGTGAACAGCGTGCGTGAGCGATTAAAGCAAGTATTGCCAGAGCGACCAGTGGTCGTGTTTTCATGCGGTCGTCCGCGATACACATCGTTTGTAAATCGAATCAACTTCGAAAAGCATCTGCTTCAGTACCATCCTGATGCGATCGGTCTGTACATGGGAATTAATGATAACATCTACAACTCGTTTCCGTGGCTCACGGATAGCCCTTCGATCGGATTCTTTGACTGGAAAAGCGGACGACAACTCTTGACGTGGGCACTTTTCAAGCACTATTTGCTTGAGAAGCATCTTTGGTCTAGGCCAGGGTTTGGGGTCAATGACTTGCGAAGTCCTGGCATCGTTAGGACGAACCTTGAACAGATGATTGCGACAGCCGCGACGAAGCAGATCAAGGTTGTGCTTTCAACATTCGCTGTAGCTCTGCCAACCGAAGACGCCAACCTCTCGACACACGTTCACGACGAAGAACCGATCATGGAACACTTTTGGGGGAAAGTCGACTCAACGCTGCTTGGAGTAACAGCACACAACGCGACTCTCGCAGCAGTTGCGACTGCGCGCGCTTTGCCACTCGTCGATGTCAGCTCTGCGATTCCTCACGACGGTCGTTATTTTGTCGACATTTGCCACCTGACTGATGCTGGCAATCGAATTCTTGGAAGCAAAATCGCGGACGGAGTGATCTCTTCAATCTCTCAGTGAAGAACGAGTCGTTAGCCGGTCAGCAACTTGTTTCTCACTACGAATACGCTGAAGAGACGAAAGCGATGTAGCGAGGTGAAGGAAAAACAAGGCGTGAAGGGCTCTAATCGCACGCGGATGCAAAATAAAAAGGGAGCGGGAAACGACATGATGTCGTGTCACGCCCCCAGGCGACTATTGCGTCCGAACTGGAACAACGCCAGCGTGTCCAATGACTGTCGCATCTAAATAGCAATCCAAAACCTGGAATGCCCTAAAGACGTGGCTGTCCTGTTTTTCTGGTGGCAAGCCCAGATACTCGCAGCACAGCGGGAAAAAAAGCTGGCCGTGTATCTCAAGTAAGGCTTCCCAAAAATGATCCGGAAGGATATACGCATTAGTCTGAATTGCAGTTTCCATTGCCCTCTCCTGGTTTGTCGATTCGTTAAAAAATAACGAGGGGCAACTTGCAGATGTCCCCCCGCGACGGACTTCCATCGTGACGCGATGGTCTTCCGTCGGGGAGAAACAAGGCAGGAGAGGTTTTTTTCTGAGGCGAAGCCTCTTGCGAACATCGCCCGTCTGGCGTCATTCGCTTCATCCATAATCAAACCCTTTCATGTTGAAGTGCCGGGCCACCATCCAAGGTGGCTGAAGGCGGAAGTGTGTGAGCGGGGAGCAATCCGGCTGGCCGCTCTTCGCGTTCGTCTTTAGTTTTGTTTCCCAGACGAAGAGAAAAGAAAGCGATGAAGTGACGCGACGGTTGCCGCTCCACGGTGGTTCTCGATAATTGCTTGGAAAAAAAAGTGCGGAGAGTGTCAGTCCTCTCCGCACACGAAATGTAGCTAGCTAACATCCTCTTGATCATCCGGCTGAATAAGACCGGCTCGAATCGCCAACAGTATGTAGCGATCGTAGATCAAAAAGGCGTTGAACACGTGCAAATGTCGTGTCTCTTGTTCTGTCTCGCGATACGACAGCTTCATCTGAGTGTAGAAGCAATCGTTGATCCACTTGGCAGCCTCCCAGAACTCGGCAGGCGGCGCTTCAATTGCAAGGTTTTTTCTCCAGAACATATGTCTCTCCATGTCTCGTTGTTTGCAAAACAGGGCAGTTGCTTTTGCATCTGCCCCTTCGCGACGGCTGTCCGTCGAGAAGAAACGAAACGGTGGAAGAACCAAGTTGCGAGGCACTGCCTCGCTGCGGAGCCTGAATGTGCTGGCTCCTGAATCCATAAAGCAGACCTTTCTTATTCGAACGCTCTGGCTCGCAATCATTGCGAACGGATGAGCAGTGACACCAGCGAGGGCCATCCGGCTGGCCGCTCTTCGCGTTTGTCCTTTTATTTTTCTCTCGGACGGAAGAGGGGAAATCAGTGAATGGACACTTGGTATTCAGGAATCGAAGAGGGGCTTTTGCTGCTGCGCATTTCTGATCGGTAACAATGACGTCTTCGGCGCGGAATCGCAGTTCCGGGGTGGAGTGTATTTGCTGTTTGAGGAGGCCCGTGCATTGCAGCGAGGACACCGGCTCCGCTTGGTTTGCAGGAACCACTTCGCACCGCAGCAACAGACGAAGTAAAACCAGTCGGCCATTTCTTTAGTCCTGCTAGAAGAGCCGTCTCTCAACGCGGTTCCCGTAGACGGTCCACGGCAAGCCTGGCAGATCCTCACGTCCGTAAAGTTCGAGATACGGGCCGGGGCTCACGTTCTCGATTAGCAATCGAATGCGATCCGGTTTGCGGCTATGCACGGAGCGCGGGGCGCTGATCCAGCTCCGCTGTGCTCGGTCGCTGAAGCGAAGGCTTCCTCTGACTCCGAGAAGCAAGTACTCGTGTGAGACTCGCCAATAGTTGCCCATCCCCAGTTCGTCTTTGATCCAAATGAGGCATGACTTGTATTTGAATCCCCACGCATCAATCACCCCGAAAGCCTCTTTCAGAAATCCGTTGGTAGTCCAGAGGTGCAGGTGGGCGTTGCTCGTTGCGAGCTTCTGCACCGGTTCGGCGAGAATCTGCTCAAGCGACATCACCGGGTAGTGGTTCACAGCCGCTCCGCGCGATGATTCGTTTCGATACGGCCACGGAGGATCTGCGTAGATGGTCGAGAACCTTTTGTGGCTGGCGACTAGCTGGTGCAGGTCATGAACGACCGCACAAGGACTCTGATCAGGCGGAACGTCCTTTCGAGGACGCTCTGCTACCGCCGCGAAGAGATCAGATTGGACTTCTTTGCTAGTCATCGCTTGAGACCTCAGCATCGGTGAGGCCAGCGGAAACTAGCGTTAGAACGGCTTCGCGAACGTGCGGTTTGAGGTGAGGCCAAGCGGATGCGATCAATTCGACGCTTGGGGAAATTCCGCCATGCAGTGACGCCCCGCGACATCTTCCGTCGCTCGCGCACTCCCCAATTGCTGTTCTCGCGAGCGGCTGTTCACCTAAGTCGTTCGCCGATACACTGGTTACAGCGATAAGTGGACAGGCTTCGGAACCGAGGGTTACAGGTTCGAATCCTGTCGGGCGTACTGCTCTTTTCTTCGTGTGCAGCGCGGTGCAATCTGGCGCATCGCGGCGCAAAATCGCACACAACTCGGCACGACTTTGGATTCTACGGCCGCCCTTGCCTTTGTCTTTATAGCGCCGGAAGTCCGAATCCCCTCGCTCTTTGCAGAGTTCCTCGTCCGCAACTGCAAAAAAGCGGCAAGTCGGCCGGGGCTTCGGGGGCAATCCGTCTGCCTGTCCCGGTTAAGCGCCAGGTGTTCCCCGAGCGACGACTTCTCAAAAGGGGTGCATTGTCGCTTGCTCACCATCGCGCCCAATCGGAACCGGCCGTTGGGCCGCGTGCGAGAAACTCACGGTGAGAGACAAGTCGCAACAGCCATCTGACAGCTTGACTTTGTAGCCAGCAGTGGTACTATCCCGTTTTCGTATTTTACGCAGACCACGTAATTGTCAAAGTCATTTTTAGCTTCCACTGGAGGGCACGTGATGCACAGTATGAAAACGGGGATGGTTGTTTTCGCTTTGGGGCTCGCGCTGGTTAATGCGAGCGATTCACTCGCGGCTGGGCGTCACGGTTGTCGGGGATGCGGCGCCGTATGCAGCGCCGCTTGTAGCCCGCAATCGCCCTGCAATTCTTGCGGAAGTACCACTAGTACTCCGTGCGAAAGTGCCGCGCCGACCATGGTGGAAAAGACGGTAATGGTTCCCAAGATGGAAACCGAGACCCGCAAGGTCAATGTTACCGAATACACCAATGAGACTCGTGAGCGCACGATCACCGTCATGCAACGCGTGCCGAAGACCGAGACGGTGACGCACAACTACACAGCAATGGTGCCAAAAACGGAGACGAAGACGGTCACGTACAACGTCTGTAAGCCCGTTGTCACGGATGAGACTCAGGAATACACGGTTTGCGTTCCTCACACGGAAACGCGCGAGGGGACGAGGAAAGTTTGTAAGGTAGTCCCTGTGACCAAGACACGTACAGTCACCGTCGATGAAGGGCATTGGGAACAAGCTGCTCCCGCGAGCAATGCTGCGGGCTGCGGTGATTGCGGAACCGCAAATGGTTGCGATGCACAATCGTCGTGCTGCGACAGTGGTTGCGGTCGCCGCCGTTTACTCTGCCGCCGCTCATGTGGCTCGGCGTGCGATACGGGTAATGGCTGTGGAACGGCTGCGGCCAACCGTGTGTGGGTCTCGAATCCCGTCCAAAAGGAAGTAACTTACACGGTCTGTGAAACCATCTGGGAAGACAAGCATTACACGTGCAACGTCACGGTCATGAAGCCCGAGACTCGCACACGTACGGTGCAAAAGCGCACCTTCGTCATGGAACCGCAGACTCGCGAAGTTACGTATACCAAGTGCGTTGCCGAGCAGCGGACGATGACCCGCGACGTGACGCGCTACGAATGCGTTCCCACGGAGAAGACCCTAACATGCACAGTTCGGGTTCCTCACCAGGTCGAAAAGGAAGTACAGGTTCAGGTCTGTAAAATGGTGCCCAAGACGATCATGGTTCCCGCTGGGAGCGATTCGGGCTGTGGCACCGCCGAATGTGGCGGATCCGGTTTACTGCGGGGCCGACGGTGCCGCGGCTGCTAAGCGAAAGACTATTAATCCACGCGATCGATAACAGGCCGGGCGGGGACGAGTCCCCACCCGGCCTGTGCTTTTTTTTAGATCTTTCGACGTTGACTAAAGATGTGTGGCCACTGACTTGAATATCACCGTTCGCGTTCGGGTGCCGAAAAAGGTTGCCTTCTTCCGACGACTGGCGCTCGTGGTATGGCGAGGTTCTGTGCGTGCGGCGTGACATAGGTCACGCATTCTTGATCCCAACGGTCTGCGCGTAATCGGTGATCGCGGCCCATTGAAAGGGACGTCGAGCATCCTTTTGGCGGAATATTCCACGTTCGGGCGGGGTATTTTGCCATTTCCCCACCGTTTGGCCGGAATTGCATTGCTTAGCCCGCGCAGCGCCTGCGACACTAGAGGTATGGCCGCACCGTTAAAGGAACACGAGGTCCCCAAGCCTCCCGAGACGCCTCGCCGTCCGGCTTGCCCGGTCTGCGGCAAGCCGTCCTACTCGGCATCCGGCGTTCATCCGCAATGCTCGCAGAAGAGGAACGCACCCGCGGTCGGCAAGGCCGAGCCTCGGCCCGCCAAGAAATCTTCTTGGCGCCTGAACGGCCGGCCGTAAGCTGTCGCTTCGTGCCGAAGACCATTCGCATTATTCAATTTGCGCCCCGGTTACTATTGCCGGATGCTATCTAACCTCCGCCCTGGCGATGGAATGCGGGGGCTGGTGAATTCTTAGCCGCATTCACGGACTTGCCCCGTCGGGTCTGCTTAGCCCTTCCGCAGCACGCCAGAACTTTCACAAGCGCCGGCGAATTTGTTTGTGATTCCCCCCTGGCGATTGGTACGATCTGCGGAAGGTGATCCTTGACCCGCCGCCTGCGCGGCGTTCTGTAGGCGGAAGCAATCGTCAGGGATTCGCTTACGGAACAATCGAGAGGAGAAGGCCCCTTCTAAAGGCAGCGAAGATCGCGGCCCTGCTGGCGTCGTCAGGCGCGCGGTTGCGCGCGCCGGTCGAGGCAGCGATTCGCCAGGCGCCTGACCGACACCGTCGGTCTTAAATCACCGTGATTCGGAGAGCATTGCATGGGAACAGGCTTGCATCCATCGACGCGGCTCGACAAAGAGGCGACCGAGAGCACGGTCGAGTTCATTCGCCGCGTGCGCGAGCGCATCGCCACGGTTGTCGTCGGTCAGGACGTCGTAGTTGAACGTTTGCTCGTAGCGCTTTTCACCGGCGGGCATCTGTTGCTGCAAGGAGTGCCGGGCCTGGCGAAGACGCTGCTCGTAGCGGCGCTATCGAAAACGATCGATCTCGAGTTCGCCCGCATCCAGTTCACAATCGATTTGCTTCCCTCGGACATTCTCGGAAGCGAAGTGCTCGATCAGCGGACGAACGACTTTCGCACGGTGAAGGGACCGATTTTCACGAACCTGCTGCTGGCGGACGAAATCAATCGCGCAGCCCCCAAGGTGCAAAGCGCCTTGCTGGAAGCGATGCAAGAACGACGCGTCACGATCGGCAAGGAGAGCTTTCGCTTGCCGGCGCCGTTTCTCGTGATTGCCACGCAGAATCCCGTCGAGCAGAGCGGCACGTTCGAACTGCCCGAGGCGCAGCTCGACCGCTTTATGCTGTGCCATCGCTTGAAATATCTCGAGCGGGCCGAGGAGCGCGACGTATTGAAACGCAATCTGGCGCTCGGTGTGAGACGCGAGGAACGCGGCGCGATTGTGCGCACGGAGTTCGACGTGCTGGCCGAAGGGGCCGTCGGTTCGACCGAAGATTTGGTGCGCGCCATGGAAGTGGTTCACCAGGTCCATGTTTCGGACACGTTCATCGAGCATGTCGTGGAATTGGTCGAGCGGACCCGGCACCATCCACGCATCGAATTGGGGTGCAGCCCGCGCGCGGGCATCTCGCTCATCAAGGCGTCGCGTGCCCGGGCGTTGATCCAGGGGCGCGATTATGTCGTGCCCGAGGATTTGTACTCGCTGGCTGATGACGTGATGCTGCACCGCATGCGACTGAATTACGAAGCTTTGGCTGATGGACTTACCGGGGCGGACGTGCTGCGGCAGCTTTTGGATGAGTTCGGTTTCATGCCGACGTGAACCTGGACGCCCTTGTGCGTGTACTTGGATCCTGACCGAGGAGCAGCGCAGTGGAAGGACGACTCGATAATCACGACGTGATGGACTCGCGGCGATTCGTCGTAGCGGTGCGACGCTTGGCCGATAGTTTCAACTACGGCGTCGATCGCTCGCCCTATCTGGGGTCGGGCATCGAGTTCATGCAGTCTCGCCCGTACCAGCACGGCGATTCGGTGCGGAATATTGATTGGCGAGTCACAGCCCGCACGGGGCGCGTGTTCGTCAAGGAATACGAAGCGCCGAAGCAATTGCCGTGCTACCTGCTATTGGATACGTCGGCATCGATGACCGTCGGCGCGGCGGCGATGACGAAGTACGCCGTGGCGCTGCACATCGCGGGGGGGCTGGCACTGGCGTGTCTCGACCGGGCGACGCCGGTGGGGATTATTGGAACGGGGGAACGTGATCTGCGAATCGACCCCAGCCTGGCGCGCGATCGCACGTTGGAATGGCTGCACCGGCTGCGAACGTTTGGCTATCACGAACGGACGACGCTAGCCAAGCGAATCGGGGAACTGGGCACCCGTTTGACCAACCGGGCACTGATCATCGTATTGAGCGACCTGCACGACCAAAATGCAACCGCATCACTGCGGCTGCTGGCGCAGCGGCATGATTGTGTCACGTTGCAAATGCGCGATCAGGCCGAGCGCGGATTGGCCGGCGCGGGAGTTCTGCTGGCGCGAGAGGCCGAGACGGGGCACGCCTTTGTCACTCGCGGCGGCAAGAACTGGGTCGATCAAGAGCGTATCGATCGTGAGTTGAAACGTTCGCGCATCGATCATTTGATCGTCGACGCGGATCAGCCCTTTGTACACCGATTGCGCAGCTTCTTTCGGGCACGCGATGTGCTCGGGCGAGGTGTGCGATGAGGGTTCTCGCGGCGCTGTTCATCGGATTGGCGCTCGGCGGCTCTGTGGCACGTGCCGAAGAGGTGGCGCCCAAGCTCGCGGAAAGCACTGTGGGCTTGCCGGTGCGGGCCGAACAACTGGTGCTGCCGGGCACCGAGCTCGAACCGGTTCCCTGGGATGACGCTTCGCCGGTTGTGGTACGTATCGAAGCCGTTTATCCGCATGGCACGGCCTTGCGATATGACCTGAACTATCAGGGGCTCGAGCCGGGCGAGTACGATCTGCGGAAATATCTGCGCCGTAAAGATGGCTCGACGGTCGATGATCTGCCGCCGCTAGAGATTACGATTCGCGGCCTGCTGCCGTCAGAACATATCACGCCGCATGATCCGGGATTTTCGGTGGTGCCTTGGCTGGGCGGCTATCGCGTTCTGCTAGCCGTCGGAACGGTCGTCTGGCTTTTGGTTTTGATCTGGGTCATTTTTCCGCCGCGTCGCGCGGACCAGGTGATCGATGCGCAGGAGACTCGCGTCACGTTGGCCGAACGATTGCGGCCACTGATTGGGCGGGCGATGCGTGGCGAGCTATCGAGCGTTGAGTTAGCGCAGTTCGAACGGGCACTGGTCAGCTATTGGCGACGGCGCCGATCGCTCGAAGATTGTTCGCCGGCCGAAGCCACGCGCCGACTGCGCAGCGATGCGCAGGCTGGCCCACTGTTGACACAGGTCGAAGCCTGGTTGCATAGCCCGACGGGCGCGCAGAATGTTGACGTCGCGGCACTGCTGGCGCCGTTTCAGGATTTGCCGGCCGAGGATCTAGACCTGGCACCAGTGGCGGTCGATGCCGGTGCGATTCCGAAGAGACCAGTCGTCGCGGGAGCATCGCACCGATGACGATTCCGTTTGGCCATCCGTTGTTGCTGTTGCTACTGGTGTTGCCCGTCTGGCTGGCGGTGCGCGTCTGGCGGCGCGCCGACAGCCGGCTGGTGTTGCCGCTGGACTTTACGCAGGCGCGCCGCGGGCGGCTGCTGGGCTTTGCTGTGAATATGGCCGAGATGCTGCCCGCCTTGCTGCTGGCGATTGTGATCCTGATCTTGGCCGGTCCACAGCAAGTCGGGGCGCCGCGTAATCGCCGAGCACTGACGAACATCGAGTTCTGCGTTGATATTTCCAGCAGCATGACCGCCAGCTTCGGCACGGGGAACCGCTATGACGCGGCGCTCGAGGCGATCAACAAGTTTGTCGATTACCGCGAAGGGGACGCCTTCGGGCTGACATTCTTCGGCAGCAATGTATTGCACTGGGTGCCGCTGACGTCGGACGTCTCGGCGATCAAATGCTCTCCGCCGTTCATGCGGCCCGAGCGCGTGCCGTATTGGTTCGGCGGGACCGAGATTGGCAAGGCCCTCCTGGCTTGCCGGCGCGTACTGCGCGAGCGGGACGAAGGGGACCGGATGATCGTGCTAGTTTCCGACGGCTACAGCGCTGATTTACACGGGGACCGGGCGACCGAAATCGCGCAGCAATTGAAGGAGAGTGGGATCGTAGTACACGCGGTACACATTGCCGAAACGACGGTGCCGGGAGATATCGTGACTTTGACGGCACTGACCGGCGGCGAGGTTTTCGCCGTCGACGATCCGCAGACGTTGACCAGAGTGTTTCAGCGGATCGACCAGATGCAGCAAACCGAGATGGTGCAATTGGCGCCGGAATCGCTCGATCATTTTCTGCCGTATGGCATCGTCGGATTGGGGCTCGTGGGTTTGTTGTCCGGTTCGCTGTTCGGCCTGAGGTACACGCCGTGGTAGAGCTGGCCTTGGCAAGCATCGTGATGCTACTGGCCGTGGCGGCCGAAACGCTGCATGCGGCGCGCTCGCGTCACGTGGCGGGGTTGGCGTTTGGTCCGGCGGCGCGTCCTCGGCCTTGGGCTCGGCTGGCTCCGGCGCTGCGAGTGGCGGCTTTGGGGGCGACGACCTGGGGGCTGGCAACGCTGGTAGCGTTAGATCCGAAGGTCCACAAGGGGGCCGATGAGATTCCCGAGAGCGAGATGCGCCATTTGCTGGTGGTCATCGATGTTTCGCCCAGCATGCGACTGGTGGACGCCGGACCCGAGGGGAAGCAGAGCCGGCGCCTGCGTGCCCGCGACCTTGTCGAGTCGTTGTTTTCGCGCGTAGCCGTTCGGCAGTACCTGATTACGGTCGTAGCGGTTTACAACGGTGCGATTCCCGTGGTCGAAAAAACGCGCGACGCCGAAGTCGTGCGAAATATCTTCGACGATTTGCCGATGCAGTATGCGTTTCTGGCAGGCGATACGGATTTGTTCGCCGGACTGAAGGAGGCGGCACGCATCGCCCATCCGTGGCGACCGAATAGCGCTACGCTTCTGTTGATCAGCGATGGCGACACCGTGGCTAGCACTGGCATGCCGCGGATGCCGGCCTCGATTGGCCACGCCCTGGTCGTGGGAGTGGGAAATCCACGGCAGGGAATGTTCATTAACGGGAAAAATTCGAAGCAGGACGTCTCGACCTTGCGGCAGTTGGCGATTCGTCTGGGCGGAATCTATCACGACGGAAATGAGAAGCACATCAGTTCGGACGTGATTCGGCAGATCGTGCAGGGGGGCGAGGCCAGTCCCTTGGACCGGCTGACACGAAGAGAATATGCGCTGCTGGCCTGCGGGCTGGGCGCGTTCACGCTCGCGCTGTTGCCGCTGGCGTTGCAACGCTTTGGCAGCGCCTGGCGCCCCGGCGTGCGCGTGGCGGCAAAGTCGAACGAAAGCTTGCCTCGGCGAAATCGCCGAAGCACGGAACCGGCCGTCCCGGTGCATGCCAGCGGATAAGAATATTGATCGGCCTCACAGAGGCCAGCTACAGAGAATGCCGCACGCGTGGTGACGAAGAGCAATGAGAAACCTATCGCGAACAATTCGCACAACGCCCATGAACCAGGAGGCCGTGTCATGCGAGGATTAATTCTTTCGGTATGGCTGCTGATCCCGGCGCTGTTGGGCGCGTATCACTACGGCCCAGGGCAAACGCGGATGGAACTTGACGCGACGCAGGACAGCCTGCGCGCCGCGCGGCAATGCATCGCCAGCGAGGATTACAAAGCCGCGGTCGAACATTTCAACGACGCGATTTCGCGATTGCCGAAGGATCGGGTGACCGAGGAGCGGCGCATCCGTGTCGAGCGTGCCAAGGCACAGATGCTGGCGCGACAGTTGCCGGCAGCTTACAACGAGTTGGTCGTCTTGGTACCCGAGCTGCAAGCCAACGACAAAACCGATCCGAAGTTATTGGCCGACGGCGAGGCGGCGCTGGCCAGCGCAAAGTATTATCTCACGTGGCTGATGCGGCTGGAAGGAAAGCCACGTGCGGAATGGGAGCCCGAGATCGACGGTTCGCGGCAGCTCTATCGGCTGTTGGCCGAGAAGGCGCGCGAGAAAAGTGACGACGCGCAATTGCTCGAACGCGAGGAAGATCTCGAGGCGGCGGTGCGTTTGGCCCGGCTGGACCTGAGCCAGTTGCAGGCGTTGCCCCTGCCGAGCCAATGCCAGGGATGCTGCAGCGGAAACTGCAAAGGGAAGGGGAAGAACAAGAACCCCAATCCATCGAAGAGCAAATCGGATGCCCGCGGCGCCAGCGCCGGACCTCCACCGGACGACCATGGGAACTAATCGTGGCAGGGTCGGAGCTGTAGTAGGGTTAGGAACAGCATCGTTCAGATTTTAAAGCGACCTTGATGAGGCAGAGTGTTATGAAACGTGGCTTGATTGCAATTCTCGCGGCGCTGGCGATCGGTATCCCAGGATCGATCGTTCTCGGCCAGGCGGTTGTGCAGTTCGGTCTGTCAGCGATCGATGAAGATGGCGACCCGTTTGGCGACCAAATGTCCTCCGAATCGTCAGGCCAAGACGGGGCCACGCCCGCCGCCGCAGGTGCGACGCCGGCGCAGTCGACCGAGACTGAGCGGCACAAGCGTTTGAAGGCGCTGACTTATGATCGCCGCCCGTCGGCCATTCTAAAGGCCTGGTCCGAGCCGCCAGGGAAAGAAGTCGAGGCGAAGAAGGACGAAGCAGATGCCAAGGCCGCCGACGAGAAGAAGAAAGAAGAGCCAAAAAAAGAAGCCGACAAGCCGGCAAACGAAAACGCCGGTGACGCCAAGCCCGCGACAGGAGCGGCGAAGGAGACAACCCCCGACGCTACTAAGTCAGCCGCCGATGAAGCGGTGAAGAAAGACGACGCGCAGCCGGCTGGACCCGTGACGCCCGAGGAACAAGAGAAGGCGAAGAAGGCCGAGGCAGATGCCAAGGCTGCCAAGGAAAAGACGAAGCAAGAGGAAGAGCAAAAGAAGAAAGAGGCCGAGGCCAAAGCGCTCGAGAAGGAGCTGAAGGAACTGCAGCGCCATGTGACCTTGGGCAAATGGTCCGAGGCGAAGGCGTATTTCGCGGGCATTCCCGCGGCCGAGGGGAAGGACGGTTACGCCCAGATGTTGCGCTCGCTGGCCGCGCCACCGCAGAACGCGGGGCAACCGCGTCAGCAATTCAATGCGCCCGGTATCGGCAACGTAGCCGAGCAGCAACAGTGCAACCTCGACGACGTGTTGGGCCTGGCGAGTGCCTGCCCTCACGAGCGCAATAAGGAAACGATCGGTCTGTTGGCGAACCTGCTGCGACAGACTTTGCAGTCCGGCGCCGTGGCTGCGGACGTGGTCGTGCGCTTGCAGAAAGAATCGACGCAGCCCGTCGAGACGTTGATCTTGTCGCCGCGGCAGTGTGCGCAACTGCTGGCCGGTGCAGGACAGTCGGCCGAGGTCGAACCATTCCTGCCGACGCTCGAGAAAGCGGTCGAGGAGAAGGATGCCGAGGCGATCAATTTGCTGGCCCGCATGCGAATCGCGCAGCACGGTAAGGATCGCAAGCCGGAACTGCTCGATCAAGCCTGGAAAACGATTCAAGCCAGTTTGGCCCTGGTCGATGGCGATGCGAAGCAGCAAGAAGAGGCGTTGAAGCTGGCCGTCGAGCTCGCGCCGAAAGTGCGAGAAGACCTCGGCCAGGCGTGGCTCGATCAGAGCTTCACGCAGGAGCCGCAACGGGGCATGAACATCTTGACCGCCATCGGCAACGCGACGTCGACGGGCATTCAGTCGCAGCCGCATTTGCCGGATTCGCGACTCAAGGCACTGGAATTGCAAAAGACCGCAGTCGAGGCGCTGCTGAAGTCCTCGCCCGAGCGGGCACGCGAATGGAGGGCGACGTTGGCCTTGCTCGCGCACTCCTGGCAGCGCGAGGCCGATTTCTCGCGAGTTGCTTCGCAGTCGTCGATGTACGGTCCGCGCATGCAGCGCGATAACTTCGGCAATATTTTCTACATGAACGACGACGACTCGGGCATGATGATGCAGCGGCAGCAAGGAAATCAGGCGCGGCCGATCGGCACGAGCCAGGTGCTCGAAGCGGCGCCCAGTGAAGCGTGGCTGGCCGAAGTCGATGCGCTGGCCCAGCCACGGTTTTACGCCCTGTACGCGCAACTGTATTTAAAGGTTGCCGAAGAAGAGCGGGCGTATCCGTACATCGAACGCGTGGCGGCATCCCATCCTGAGCTGGCGCGCGAGCTGGCTCAGGAATTTATTCGTGTATGGACCAAGAATCATGACCCCAACGCCAGCCGGCGGTATTCGAACCCGTACATGTTCATGTGGGGCTTCGAGCGCAAGGCCGAGAGCATTCCGCTGACACGTTCGAAACAGGAGAGGAATCTTGTCGAGTTGGCCGGTTGGGTCAAGCGGCTGCGGACCTTGCCGATCAAGGATCTGGACGAAACGCTATTGACGACGGCCTTCACCACTTGTCATAGCAGCGCCGAAGTCTATCGCACCGAGGCGATCGAAAAAGTGTTCGGCGCGGCGGATGCCCTGTCGTCGAAGACGCTTGCGCAGCTTGCTCAGCAGATGCGGCAGAACCTGGCGGCGCTGTGGCGTTCGCCGGCTGAGCAAGAGGCCAAGAAGACGAAACGCAAGAAGAAGGATATCGAGGCCGAAGTGCTGCGTGGCTATGGTGTCGCTAGCCAGGTCGTGGCCGACGGACTGAAACGCACACCGGACGATTGGCGCCTGGTGCTGGCGCAGGCCTGCATCGCGCATGACGAGATCGCTTATCGCCAGGAGACGGCACCGACATCCGAATTCAGCCACGATCGGCTTAGTGCGCTTGCTGATTTCCAGAAGGCCGCCGAGCTTTACGCCAAGGACGTTCCCTCGTTGCGCGAAGAGGATCAGACCACCGACGTGTACGAACATTGGTTCTACGCCGGACTCGGCGGCAGCGATTTGGCGCAGATCGACCATCGTTCGACTCCGGACGACCGGCAGCCGCCGCTGATCCGCCAGGCAATGGCCAGCTTGCCGGGCGACACGGCAAAGTTTCATCAGGATCGCTTCGCCAATCTGCTCTTTACGCGAATGAGCTCGCTCAAGCCGACGGTGAAATTTCGCTATCTGAAGGCGGGCTTCGAGATCGTGGGGGACCATAAGCAAGCCCGCGAGGCCCGGCAGTTGTACGACTATTATCAGGACCTGGTGAAGGAGATTCGACTCGAGACCCGGCTCGACGGTCCGGCCATGGTTGGCCACGACGAACCGTTCGGCGTGTTCGTCGAGCTATATCACACGCCCGAGATCGAGCGCGAATCGGGAGGCTTCGGACGTTATTTGCAGAACCAGAACGGCAACATATTCTTCTCCTACAATTACGGTCGGCCGACGGAGAACTATCGCGATAAGTTCAAGGAGGCGGTCACGGCGGTGCTGGAGGATAACTTTGACGTCGTGTCGGTGACCTTTCAGGCAGACGACGTGAATTCTCGGGCCAGCAACGAGCCTGGCTGGCGCGTCACGCCGTACGCGTATCTGCTTCTAAAAAGTCACGGACCGCAGGTTGATAAGCTGCCGACCTTGAAGATGGACCTCGACTTTCTCGATACATCGGGCTTCGTCGTGCTGCCGATACAATCGGCGGCGTTGCCGATCGACTCGGCGCCGGAGAAAAGCACCCGGCCCTACGACACGCTGGCCATTACGCAGACGTTGGACGAGCGTCGCGCGCAGGAGGGCAAGTTGATCCTCGAGGTGAAAGCCACGGCGCACGGCTTGGTGCCGCCGCTGGCCGAGATGCTGAACGTGAAGATCGACGGATTCGAAGTCGGTAACGTAGAAGATGACGGTGTCTCGGTTTCGCGTTTCGATCCCGAAAGCAGCGAGTCGGTCGTGATTTCCGAACGGCTGTGTACGGTCAGCCTGGTGGGAAGAACGGACCTGACCGAACGGCCCAAGACGTTTACGTTTCCGCAAGCGCGCGATGAGCATGCGGAAATGACTTATCAGCGTTACGATGACGCCGATCTGGCCACGGTCGAGCAAGAGATCTCGCTGGAAAAGCAGTACGGCGGTGTTCGCCGGCCGTGGCTATGGGGATTGGCTATCGCGGCGCCGGTGGGATTGATTGGTTGGGCCGGATACCGAGCCGCATCGAAGCGGCGACGTCAGCCCGTTGTGGCGCGCTTTCCCGTGCCGGCCACGATCACGCCGTTCAGCGTGCTGGCACTGTTGCGCAATATTCAGAACAACAATGGTCTGGCTCCGGCGGCGTCGCAGGAATTGACGGCGTCGATCAACTCGCTCGAACGGCATTACTTTGCCGACGAGTCGCTCCCGACTCCCGATCTGCGGTCGTTGGCCGAGACCTGGTCGGCGCGGGCGCGATAGAGCGCCGGCGCCGCCAGATCGCAGCAATCTGTTTTAGCAGCAACTCATTCTAGCGCTTCTCGCCTCGAGCGCCATCGCTGACAAAGTCTGGCCTTCCTAAAGCTGACGACCGCTGCCATTAAGAAGAAGAGAATTCCGCAGGCGATCAAATCCAGCCCGGCGATGACGTGCCGCAGATGGCGGTAACTTCGCCAGCCATAGGCGGCCGTGCAAAGGGTTGCACCGGAAGCGGCCGCGGCGTAGTACAGTCCACCGCCGACGAACCGCGCGTACACCAGTGCCACTGCAAGTGGCACGACCGGATAAACGTAGAAAAAAACCTCTGGCACCGGGCCAAAGGTGCGAGAGTTGGCGATCGCCGGAGTTACGCAGGCGATCACCAGCAGTGCAGCGCCGAGCCGTCGCAGTTTTTCAGCGAAGCGATCGCGAAACATCGAAGCCAGGATCAGTGTCACGACCAGGACGGCATGAAATAAGATAATCGCGCGGTACTGAGCGAGCCCTGCCAGTTGCCAATCAAGGCCCAGCGGCACCAGGGCGCATGCGGCGCCTGAGCTAGCGCGGGCCGAACTTCGTTGAGTCATTCCCAGGGCAAATTGTATTGCGCCGGCGACGATCATCGGCCACGCCCTGTCGTAGCTGATCGAATCGAGGTCGAAGCTGTACTTTGATACAAAGCTGACCGCGGCCAGTGACGGGATGAAGAAGTTTTCCGCTCCGCGCATTCCGCGCGTTATCGAATAGCCATACAGTGCGACCACGACCAGCAACGTCACATCGAGCGGCGAGCCGTGCATCGTTTCCGTGAAACGATCGACGAAGTTGGTGTAGACGGGCTCGGCCCGATGTCCGGCCATCGCCAGCACGACCATCGCTAGCGGAAGTGCCAGAGCGATGCGCCGCGCCGCAGCAGAGTGCCACACAACGGCTGCTTCGACGAATAGCAACGTTACCGGCAGCAAGACGGGGATCAGAAAATAGCAGCCGAAGATACTTTCCGTTCCGAAGATCGGATGGAAAGAAACACAAAGTGAATAGGCCCGCAAGCAGACGCACAGCCCCAGCATGCCGAACAAAACCCAGGGATACAGCGGCCACCGCCAGGGGCTGCCGTTATCGTTCACATAAGCGGCGCCGCGACGTACGGCCGGAATTAGCGTGAGTGCGATCGCACCGGCTACGGCCGAAAACCCGAACAGAGCCCAATAAAGTGCCGGGCCTGGTGGATGGGCAAGGAGCGGGCTCATCGCCAGCGGATAGAGGAAGAACAACGCGATCGTCAGATAATAGGGCACGCGAAACAGCGCCGGCAAACGCAGCGGCATGGTGCGCAACAAGGCTTCGCTGACGATGAGGGCGAACAGAAAGCCCCCCAGCACGAACGATGTACCGTGTTGCTCCTCGGCATTCAGCACAGGATCCAGGCTGATCGAAATCGCCAACAACATCAGCACGACGATCAGCAGAATGCTGCGCGCGTCGTCCCAGACGCCCAGACGGACGATCAGCCAGGCGGTCAGCGCCAACAGTAGCGTATAAACGGCCAGACCGAGCGCGATGATCCCGGCCTCGACCATGGCCGGCTCCTGGCTGAATGATCTCCACAGGCCGGAGAAGACGCACAGCGCGCTGATGACGTAGAACGGATTGTGATTGTAGAGGAATCGTGCGAGCTGCGCAAACTCGTTGACAGACCTGGCCCGATGTTGCGCGGTTGACGCGGATGTCGATGCCACAAGGGCATCATCAAGTTCAATCGAAATCGCCTGCGATTGTTCGTCCATGGCACACCGGACCTTTCCAAGGGATGAAGAATGAGAAGGAATAAAAGAAGATAGAAATGGAGCATTTCACGATGCCTTATGAATGAATGATTGACGTAGGTGCCCACGATTGCGGGCTCGGTAAATTTGACGTGGTTCAATATTCTTAATCCGTGACCCGCTGTGTTGGATACCAGCGCTGCCACAGACCTGCTTTGAAAAAGCTGAGCGTGGCGGCAAGTAGGAAAACCAGTACGCCGCCTGTGATCTTGTCGAGCCCTAGGATGGATTGCCTCAACTGCCGATAGATTTCCCAGCCGTAGGGGACCAGCCAGACGGTGGCTCCGACCGCTGCCGCGGCCTGGTACAGTGTTCCGCCCCTGCGCCTTGCGTAACCGAGCGCTATTAAGACCGGTACGAACGGATAGAGATAGATCACCGTGGCCGGCAGATGAGGAAAATCGTTCGGGGTAACATTGGCCGCCGCCAGAGTACCAGTCGCCAACAGGCCTGCTCCCGCGATTCGCAGAAAGCGCGCCCACTCGTCGTGAAACAACGCGCCAACGAGTAGTACGGCAGCAGTCGCCGCGTGCGCGACAACAATTGCGCGATACGGCGTTAGCCATCCCAGGTGCGCGCCGAGCGCCAGCGGCGCGATTGCACATGCGGCGCCCAGCGAGGTTCGCAGGGAATCACGCCGCTCGCAACCGATCGCGGCTTGCACGCCGCCAACTGCAATTAAGGGCCAGGCATATTGATACGTCATGCCGTCCAGGTCCATCGTCTGGGGTGCGACGAACGCCAACAGCGACACAGCCCCGGCCAGGGCATTTCCGGCGCCGGGCAATCGCCGTACGAGGGCGTAGGCGTACAGCCCGACGACGGCCAGCAGTGTCAGATGGAGCGGCGTCGAATGGAGCGCGTCGATGAAGCGATGTAAAAACCGCGAGTAAACCGGGTCGCTGCGATGTCCTAGCATGGCAAGCACCAGCAGCAGGCCGGGCAGGATTAAAGCGACTCGGCGGGCGAACGTTCCACGCCCTTGCGCTGCACCTTCGACATACAGGACATTCACGGCCAACAGGAAGGGAATCAAAAAGTACGGGCCAAAAATGCTCGCCTTGCCGCCGACAGGGAGGAACGACACGCACAGGTAATAGGCACGCATACAGACGCACAGCCCAAGTGTGCCGAACAAGACCCAAGGGTAGAGCGGCCAACGCCACGGGCTGCCATTGTCATTTAGATAGGCGGCGCCGCGGAGGACTGCAGGCACGAGCGTCAGGAACACGGCTCCGGCCACGGTCGAAAATCCAAATAGCGCCCAATAAAGAGAGGGCCAGGTCGGATGTGACGATAGCGGGCTGATTGCCAACGGATAGAGAAAGAACAGCGCGAGCAAAAGGTAATACGGCCCACGAAACAAGAACGGCAACCGCAGCGAGATACCGTGTAAGACGGACTCGCTCAAGGCTACCGCAAACGACAGTCCGGCCAACGAAAACCACAGGCCGCGCTGCCCTCGGTTATTCAACAGCGGGTCCAAGCTGATCGAAATGGCCAGGAACATCATGACGATGATCAGCAGAATGCTGCGCGCATCCTCCCACACCCGGCCCAGGCGTATGATCAACCACGCGGTAACGGCCAACAACACCGTATAGGCGGCCAGGCCCAACGGAATCGTACCGACCACGAGCCATTTGCTGTCATGACTGAACGATTGCCACAACCCCGTCAGCACCAGGTAAGCGCTGATCACATAAAACGGATTGTGGTTGTAGAGGAAGCGAGCCAGTTGTGTGACTTCGCGCACGGAGCTTGCTGGCTTTGAGAGTTGTCGCGTAAGAACGCTCGAAGGAATCTCGACCTGCGGCTCGCTTGACGTATTCTGCCTCTGCTCGTCCATAGCACACCGGGCCTTTCCCAAAGGTGGTGAGTTGTCGCGTTCAGGAACGAGCGCGACAACTTTGAATTGACGCGATGCAAGCAATGTTCCGACGGACAGCGCGCCCACGGCGGTGCCAGGTCATGCAAGGATCAGCATCGCGCGGCGTGCGAAGCGTAAGGATTTGAAAAGAGCCAGCACGACCGACGACTTGGCGTGAACGAACTCACAGATGGGAAACGTCGCGGAGGTGCCTTCAATCGCAATTGTGCCGCTGGTCGTCAGGAATCACAAGAGAAATTTCGCGTAACGAGCTAGGCATCATATGGAGACGATTTGCGCGAGAATCAATTGCGCTAAAACTATCAGAACGGCCTGACGCGCGGTCGAAGGAAGCAGCGATCGTCGGCGTGTATCCAGGCACTCGCCTTACGCGTTAATAATCTCACGCACCAGGCGGGCCGTTCGGCCGGCCGTGATTTGTTGCTCGCGGCCGCTGTGCAGATAGCTTAGCTGCTCGTGGTTCAGGCCGAAGAGGTGTAGCAAGGTGGCCTGGAAGTCGTTGGGAGTGACGATGTCCTTTACGGCGCGATGGCCGAATTCGTCCGTCTCACCGTAAGTCATGCCCGGCTTGAATCCTCCACCGGCGACCCACATGCTGAAGCCCTGTCCGTTATGGTCGCGGCCCGCCTTCGATATGTCTCCTTGACTCTGCGTGACTGGGAGCCGGCCGATCTCGCCGCCGAAATGTACGACCGTCGTGTCGAGCATGCCGCGCTGCTTCAAATCCTTGACCAGGGCCGCGGCCGGCTTGTCGGTCCGCTTGCAATTGGCGGGCAAGCCATTGCGAATGTCGGTGTGGTTGTCCCAGGGTTGACCGCCCATGAATAATTGCACGAATCGCACGCCGCGCTCCACCAGGCGGCGGGCGATTAGACAGCGCGTGCCGTACTCGCGCGTCGCGGGTTCGTCGAGTCCGTACATGGCGTGCGTGGCGGCCGTCTCGCGCGAGACGTCGAGTGCCTCGGTCGCGGCGGTTTGCATCGCGGCTGCTAATTCATAGCTGGCGATGCGGGCTTCAAGATCGCCTTCGCCAGGGTGGTCGGCTAGGTGGCGCTGGTTGAGATCGCGCAAGAAGGCCAGGTTCTGATCCTGCACGGCGCCGCGCAGATGGGCCGGCGCCTCGAGGTTCAATATCCGCGGCTCTTTCGGCCGTAGCACGGTGCCCTGGAACAACGGAGGCATAAAGCCGTTGGACCAGTTCGTGACGCCGTCGACCGGCAAGCCACCGGGATCGGTCAGCACCAGGTACGCGGGCAACTCCTGGCTTTCGCATCCCAGCCCGTAAACGAGCCACGAGCCGAGCGTCGGCCGGCCAACGATCCCTGGGATGCCGCCATGAAAATAGCGGATCGAAACTTCATGCCCGTTGGCACCGGTGTGCATCGAGCGAATCAAGCAGACGTCGTCGACGATCTCGGCCAGGTGCGGCAGCAGCTCGGAAAGCTCGGTGCCGGATTGGCCGTGTTTCGAAAATTTCCACGGGCTGCCAAAGAGCGCTTTGCTGGCGTTGTTGACGAAGCTGAATACGACCTCGCCTGGATAGTCGGTACCGCTTAGCCGGGTAAGTTCGGGCTTGGGGTCGAAAAGATCGACGTGCGACGGCCCACCATGCTGAAACAGCGAGATCATCGCCGTGGCTTGCGGGGCGAAGTGCGGCGCCTTGGGCTTGAGATCAAAGCGAGCCGGATCCTTCGGTACTTTGGCCGGGATGGCGCGCGCTTCTTGCGATGTCATCCAAGACAAAGCTAGCGCACCAATGCCCATCGCGTTTTCAGCCAGGAACTGTCGGCGGGAATATGGTAATTGCATGGTGCTGTTTGCTGGGAGTGCCGCGTTGTCGTGTCGGGAATGCGCTGCGCGTTATCGCGCCAAACATTGCGTCGCGTCAGTCGACGTACAGGAATTCGTTCGAGCTCATCAGCGCCTGGCATAGATTCACCAAGGCCTGGCTTTCGGGCGAGCGGCCGGCTGCCGTACGCTGCGGGTGCAGACGCAGGAAGTCGACTTGAGTGGTCAAGAACGAACAGGCGGCTTCCAACTCGCTGCGCGATGGCGGGCGCGAGTAGGCCAACTGCCATGCGCGGACCAGGCCGGCCAGTTCGACGCCCGTTGTATCACCCAGTGGGCCATGAAAACCATCGTGCGAGGTGAACGTGGCCGGTTCGTCTCCTTCGCGCGTGACCGTGATCTCGACCCGCCAATTGAAGGAGTCGGAGCTTACGTTCTCGACGCAATCGGTAACGAAATCGATCGTATCACCGCGAGCAACGACGACGCGTTCGACTGTCGTGGGAACCTCGCCATTGCGTGCTGTGAATTGGCCGACGATGCCCAAGGCGCTCGACACGATGTGTCCTCGCACGCCGTCGCCGTTTTCGCTGCCATGCGACAGGGCACCTCGGATCGCGATCGTGCCAGCGGCGGGGGCCGTCCAGCGGCGGATGGCCGCGAAATCGGGATTCTCGCCCGTGTGACCGCCGTCAGCATGCAACGATACCCAACCAATGCGTTCGTCCGGCAGATTCACGCCCCCTTGCCAGCGACCGTTGGCGAAATGCGGCAGCAACGTAAACGAAGCAGTCCGGCCCGACGCAACGTCGCAGCGGCCGTAGCCGAATTGCCACAGCGGCGGGCCTGCTTTCCAGTTTTGCGCCAAACCGGCCGTCAGCTCGGCATTCAGATTGCGAACTGGCTCGCGCTGGGCGCGATCGGCAAGTGCCGCGGCCTGGGCGAGCCAGAATTCACCGTTCATTAGCATTAGCGATTGCGTGGCGACGGTGGAACTAGCGCGAGCCTCGCAGTTGGTTTGCATCGACGGCGCGTCGAAGGCCTGCATCAGAGCGACCGGCTGGCTGCGACGTTGCATCAAGTAAAGACCGCGCCGCGGAACGTCGCCGGCAACCGTGACTTGTCCGCTGTCGTCTTCCTTGACCGAGATCGGCGGACCGAACAGCGTGCGATCCAGTGTGCCGCTGGTAGCGAGCATGCGATCGCGCAACGACTCGGCATCGAGCCGCACGACATTCTGCCGGCCAAAGAAATGGTTGTCGCTGTCGATCGCCGCCTGTGCCGGATCGCGGCGTGACGTTTGGCGGTAGGCGGTCGACAGCATGATCGTGCGGTGCAGCTTTTTCAGGCTCCAGCCCGACTCGCGAAACTCTACGGCCAGCCAGTCGAGCAGATCGGGATGGGTGGGGAGCGTTCCCAGCCGGCCGAAATCACCCGGCGTGGTGACAATGCCGCGACCGAAATGGTGCATCCAGATGCGATTCGCAATGACGCGCGCTGTCAGCGGGTTATCCGAACCGGTCAACCAATGCGCGAGCGCCACGCGCCGCCCGGTCGTTGGAAGTGCCTCACTTTTGACAGCGAATTCCGCGCGACCGCTGTCCGGTCCGCAGACGGACAGCGCCCCAGGGGAAACTGTTTGCTTCGGCTGCTGAAAGTCACCTCGATAGAACAGCTTAGTTTCTGGAGCGTGCGCCGCGGGTTCGACCAGCGAGCGCAGAAATTCTTGGGGTGGCTTCGCGCTGCGCACGGTGGCAATGCGTTCGTCGAACTTTTTCAAATCGTCGGCGGCCGCCTGGTTGTATTGATAAAGCACGCCTGGCGTGATGTTGACGCTGGGGTACTTGTCGAGCAATTGTTTCTGAGCGTCGGTGCGTTTATCGGCCGCGGTCGTGTAGGCGGCACGGAGCTCGGCCCGCAGCGGCTCCTCGTACTTGGATAGTTCCTTGTCGATCGCCTCGGCCATGTAGACGGTTTCTTTTGCCGCGCGTTCGGTGGCGATCTTTTGGGCTTCGGCCTCGATGTCGGCGGCCTTCTGACGGTCGGCCGCGGTGTACAGCGAAACATGTCGCTGGTCAGGCACCTTCCAGTCTTGCCAGTCGAGCGCTGGTTCGAACACGGCGCGCAGCGCGTAGTAATCGGTCTGCGGCACCGGGTCGTAGCGATGGTCGTGGCATTGGGCACACGCCACCGAGACGCCCAGCAGTGAACTTGTGACGATCTTCAGCGTATCGGCGACGACCTGGTTGCGAGCCTCGGGGGAGTTATCGCCACTGCCGGTGCCGTCGGCCGCCATCCGCAGGAAGCCTGTCGCGGTGAGCAGTTCGATCTGCTCGGGCGTCATATCGCCCGAGATGGGGCCGGCCACTTCGTCGCCGGCCAATTGCTCGAGGATGAAGCGATCGAACGGTTTGTCAGCGTTCAAGGCGCGAATCACGTAGTCGCGATATTTGTACGACCAGGTACGAATTGCGTCCTGGACGGTCGCCCCTTCGCTATCCGCATAGCCGGCGGCGTCGAGCCAGTGACGCGCCCAACGTTCGCCGTAGTGCGACGAGGCGAGCAAGCGGTCGATCAAGCGCTCGTAGGCGTCGGGCGAAGTGTCGGCAACAAATTCCTCGACATCCTCAGGTTGCGGTGGCAGGCCGAGTAAATCGAACGAAGCTCGCTGGATAAGCACGCGCTTGTCGGCGTCGGGCGAGAATGACAGGCCCTCGGGCATCGCCGCGCGCAATAGCGCGTCGATCGGATTTCGCACGCGCGGATCGGTCGATATTGGAACCGCGGGGCGACGCAGTGGTTGGAAGGCCCACCACGAACGCTCTTCGACCGAAATGCCGACGCCGGGCGGAATCGTCTCGGGCTCGGGGCGCGCGGTTTTCGCGCCGGCCGCGATCCAGCGTTCGAGAATTTCGATTTCCTTGGCCGTCAGCTTGCCGTCGCCCGGGGGCATTTCGCCGGCGCGAATCCGGGCGAGCAAATTGCTGCCTGCCGGATCGCCTGGCGTGATCGCAGCGCCCGAGTCTCCACCGGCGAGGAGGAAACGGACCAGCCGGAGGTCGAGGTTCCCCTTCTTTTCATCGTTAGCGCCGTGGCAGTCGAAACAGTGGGTCCGCAAGATCGGGCGGACGTCAGATTCGAATAGCGGCGCAGCGACTGGGACCACGGTCACGGTTGGGTCAGCAGGAACGTTATCAGCGCTCTTCGCTGCGCGCGCCGTAACGCTGCACAGAAGCGCGACGAGAGCTATACGCAAATAAATAGGCATCACTTGGCCCACGGAGGGAGGGAGTGATTGGGCCGCAACCGCGCGGGTTTTCAAACAGGCAGGTAGGGTATCTGGCAGGCAAGCCCCATTATCGACTGTGCGGGGTGCGAAATGCAAGAGCCAGTCATGGCCGGGAAGCCATCGGCCTTAGCTTCCTTGCTGCCAGTTTTTCAGAGACTCGAGCGGATGAATCAGCATGAGGGTGCTAAGGATCAAGCTATCGCGGATCCAGAGCACGAGCGTGAGCTCCGTTGCGAGAAATAAGGCCAGCGAGCCCCATGCTCCCAGCCGCAGCGCCAGAAAGAACCCGAGCGAACAGCTCAGCACGTCGCCGAACGAGTTGCCGATTGAATCCCCTTCGTAGCCGAGCGCCATCGTGGCCGTACGGTAGCGCTCGATGACCATGTTCGAGTTCTCCAGTAGCTCCCAGAGCGTCTCGATCGTCACGGCGCCGACAAAACGCCACGGCACCGAGAGCCTGGGCAGGCATAACGCCAAGACCCAAAAGAAGACCACGCCGTGCAGCATGTGAGTAAAGCTGTACGGGTCGAAAAGGTGCTGTGAATTGTGCGAGCTCTGAACCTGGCCCGACCATAGGAACGGCTGACCGCAGGCGCACCACCAGGGTCGGCTATTGGCGCGCAGCCAGACGCCCCCGGCCAGTAAGATCGCGACAATCGCGAGAGCGACGGGCAGTGTGGCGAAACGCCGCATGCCAGATGTTACGACATGGGGTATCGATGCGCTGTCGTTTTCCGGTGGGTCAGTATCGTGCGGTATTTCGGGCATGATTTGTTCGCCGGCTGCTGGAGTGGATGGTGCCGGCAGCAAGGGCAGAGGATGCGATTTATCGAGTGCGGTCATCCTAACCGCAGCGGGTCGAAAAAGCGCCCGCCGTGCGAGAGAAAGGGCATGCCACTAGCGCCGCATGGGAACCCTGGCACCCGTTCGCTGCCGTGTATGGCTTCGCGGAGCGCCTTGTTTTCCTGCGACCAGGCGAGGTGCCCCGCTTGACGTGCCGAACACTCGATGTAAGGTGGCTCGCAGTCCCGCGTTGTGCAAGACAACCAACTTTACTGTTCGATCACGATGAGGAATCAACCAATGAAATGTGCGTTTTGCTTGCTGTCGATGGCGGCCGTTACCTTGATGATTTCACAGGCGCCGACGATCGCGACAGCTGCCGAGCCGGAATGGGTCGCGCTGTTCGACGGTAAGAGCCTGGATGGCTGGGAAAAGGTAGGCGGCGACGCGAGCGTGTGGGAAGTCAAGGACGGGGCGATTTGCGGTTCGGGTCCGGCATCAATGCTGGTCTCGACCAAGGGCCCATACAAGAACTTCCGCTATCGCGCTGAAATCAAGATCAACGACAAGGGCAACTCAGGGCTCTATTTCCGCACGACCCGCAAGCCCTCGTTCATGGACGGCTACGAGGCGCAGATCGATAGCACGCACAACGACCCGATCCGCACGGGATCGCTGTACGGCTTCTGCCATGTTTACAAGCGACTGGTCGAGCCGGATACCTGGTTCACCTACGATATCCAGGTGAAGGACGAGCCGTGGCGCGGCCGCCCGGTGACCAAGATCAAGATCACGGTCAACGGCGACGAACTGTATGAGTACTTCGACTTTGCCCAGAGCTTCAAGGAAGGGCATTTCGCCTTCCAGCAGCACGATCCGGGAAGCAAGGTTTGCATCCGCAAGGTCGAAGTGGCCGAGCTGCCCGAGGCCAAGAAGAAGTAGTCCGAAAACTACGAGCCTCAGCGGTGAGCTACCGACATACACGGTAGCTCACCGCTTTTTTAACGCGCGGCGGATCTACCGATCCCAGCCACCGGCTTCGCGTAGTTTTTCGACCGTCGCGGCGGCGCGTTCGCGTAATAGCACGTAATCCGTTTTTGCCACACGGTTAAGTGGCAGGCCGGCCGGCGGCAGCAATTCGTAGTGCGTGGGACGCATGTAGGCCGCGATACCTCGGGCGTGCTTTTCAAGCTCGGCGATGCTGAGCTGGTTTTCGGCCTTCGTTTCGACGAAGAGGACGATGGCCTCGCTGAAGATCTCGTGCGGTTGCCCGACCGCGGCACAGGCCGAGACCTTGTCGCTGAGCATGGCGAAATGCCCTTCGATCTGGGCCGGATGCACCTGGTAGCCCTTGGGCTTGATTACCAGTTTGGATCGTCCGGCAAAGACCAATCCCTTCTCGGTCTTGTAGCCGAGGTCGCCGGTGTAGCAAAAACCATCGCTGGAAACGGTGTGCCGATACGCTTCGTCGTTGTTGACGTAGCTGATGAAAACCTGCGGGCCGCTAAAGCAGATTTCGCCAGGTTCGCCATCGGGAAGCTCGTCGCCGGCCGTGCCATCGTCGTTCATGGGCTTGCGAATTGACAGCGGCGTGACCGGCATATCGAAGCCGACGCCGGCCAACAGCTCGTCGACCGTGCCTCCCAGCGGGCTGTAGGTGACGAAGCCGGCCATTTCCGACAGGCCTAGCCCTGTGCCGCATTGCGGCGCCATGGTTTGCAACTGTTCGAGGAACTGCCGGGTGACCGCCTGTCCGCCGTAGAGGGCAAAACGTAACGACGAGAGATCGTACTTGGCATAATTTGGCAGCCGCCATTGTATGGCGAACATGGCTGGGATCTGCCCGAAGCAGGCCACGCGGTATTTTTCAATCGCAGCCAAGGTCTTTTCCGCGTCGAAGATGTGCAGCACCACGGCTGTTCCCCCCGAGAAAAGCGTGGTCATCAACTGCTCGGCCTGGCAGCCAACGTGGGACGGGGGAAGATTGACCAACATGCGCGGATGGTCCGTCATGTCGAAGCCGCCGGCCAGGCACATGTTCTGCACCGTGATATTGCGATGCGACAGTAGCGCCGGTTTGGGAAAGCCGGTCGATCCGGTGGTGTAGATGACTTGCGCGCCGTCGGTTTCCTGCACCGCGGCGACCGCGGCCAGGTACGCGGGAAGTTCGGGCCAGCTTTGCGGATCGGCCGCTACGGCGCGCGCTTCGGCTTCAGCCTCGGCTGCCAGAGTCAACGCTGACGTCGCGCCGGGAATCGTTCCGGCGGGGGGCGCGAACTGCACCAGTTGTTTGACGAATGGACAGTGTTGCTGGACCGCTTGACCCAGGGGCGAAAAATCGGCCACCGGCGTCTGACCCAAAAAGGCAAAGCCGCGGGCTTTAATCAATTCCAGCGAGCGCACGACTTCGGGCGCTTTGAGCCGCAGGTCGAGCGGCGCGTGGATAACGCCGATTTTGAAACAGGCGTATTCCAGGAAGACATGCTCGGCCAATAGCGGCAGTGTGGTCGCGAAGAAATCGCCGGGTCGAAATCCCATTCGCCACAGCTTCATCGACAGCGCGGTGATTGTTTGCTCGAACTGGGCGTACGTGAACTCACGCCCGGTGTCGACCTCGATAATCGCGACAGCGTCCGGGCGCTCGCGAGCCCATTTGGCGATCACGCCATGCAACAGGTGGCGATCGGCAAAGTCCGTCTGGTAATGCTCCCAGGTGTACTGGGCAACTCCGTGGCGATGCGTAAGCGGCGGCATGTAAAGAGGATTCGTCTGCGTTGCTAGGGTCGAAAGCGGCGTGCCGGCCCAAGCCATTCTGGGCGGCGAGAAACAGCCATTGTAGCACGCGGATCAAGGCTTTCGTCCCCACGGCGAGAGGGCCATTTTCGCCAAAGGGATTGCCCGCGACGAGGGCCGCCGGGCTGTTTATAATGACCCTCCTCTGGGGGTTTTTCATGCAGATTCGCTGTCCGCAGTGCCATAAGCCAATCGACGTTAGTCAGGCAACAGATTTTATTGACGTGACCTGCCCACAGTGTGGCAGCACGTTCAATTTGTTGGCTGACGTCAGCACCACCAGCCGGGGTCGCGGCTCGATCGATCGGCTGGCCCACTTCGATCTGCTCGAAGCGGTCGGTGTCGGCGGGTTCGGAACCGTTTGGAAGTCGCGGGATACCGAGCTCAACCGGATCGTGGCGATCAAGATCCCGCGCGCCCAGGGCGCGTCGATCCGCGATCAGGAGGAATTCCTGCGCGAAGCGCGGGCCGTGGCACAACTGCGCCATCCGAACATCGTCACCGTGTACGAAGTAGGGCGCAGCGACGGCTTGATCTACATCGTCAGTGACTTCATCGCGGGCGTCACGCTGGCCGATCAGATTCAAAGCGATCGGCCGAATCCGCGCGAGGCGGCCGAGTTGTGCGCGGTCGTGGCCGACGCGCTCGACCATGCCCATCGGCGCGGCATCGTACACCGCGACTTGAAGCCGAACAATATCCTGGTCGACCATCAAGGGATGCCGCATGTGGTCGACTTCGGCCTGGCCAAGCAAGAGTCAGCCGAGATCACGGTGACGATTGATGGTCGGGTGTTGGGTACTCCGGCCTACATGTCCCCCGAGCAAGCGCGCGGCGAGGCGCACCTGGTCGACGGTCGCAGCGACGTCTATTCGCTGGGTGTCATCCTCTACCAACTGCTGACGGGCGAGCTGCCGTTTCGCGGCAACAAGCGCATGTTGATCCACCAGGTGTTGTTCGATGAACCACGCGCGCCGCGAAAGCTAAATGATCGGCTGCCGCGTGATCTGGAGACGATCGCACTGAAGGCCTTGGCCAAGGAGCCATCGCGTCGCTATGCGACGGCCGGCGAGTTGGCCGAGGATTTGCGACGATTCCTCGAGGACCGGCCGATCGTCGCCCGACCTGTTAGTACGGCCGAACGATCCTGGCGCTGGATGCGGCGCAATCCAATGGTGGCCAGCCTGGCCACGATCGCGGTGACCGCGATGTTGATGACAACGGTCATCTCGGCCCTGGCCTATGAGAGGACACGACGGGCGCTCGACGGGGAAACCGTGGCTCGCCAAGAAGCCGAGCAGCGGCGGACCGAATCGCAACAGGCGCTGGCCGGCGAGGCACGGCAGCGGCAAGAAACCGAGCGTCAGCAACTGCGCGCGGAGGAGAACTTTCGCCGAGCACGGCGCGCCGTGGACGACTACATGACCCAGGTCAGCGAGAGCACTTTGTTGGACGAGGCGGGCCTGCAACCATTGCGTAGCGAGTTGCTCGAATCGGCGCTCGGCTATTACCAGGAATTCATGCGCGACCACGGCAGCGACCCACAAATCAAGGCCGAGGTTGCCTCGGCGTATCTACGGTTGTCGCAATTGCAACTGACGATGGGAAGTACGGACGAATCGCTGGTATCGCTGCGGAAGGGGCTGGACCTGGTCGAGCAAGTCATGGAATCGGGATCCGACGTCAGGCAATACGCAAGCTGGATCGGCGGGTTCTTTCGCGGACCGCGCTACAATCGCCGTGCCGAGGTGCCGCCGTCGAATCCGCTTGCCGCGCTGGCGCTAGTTCGCAAGGGGAGCCTGATCTGGGAGAAGTTAGTCGCGCAAGCGCCCGACGTCCCAGGATTTCGCCAGGACCTGGCCGGCTTTTACTACTATTTGGGAATTGCCAGCTACACGCTGCGCAATGAAAAGGCGGCGATGGAGCAGATGCGCGGTTCGGAGCAATTATTGAAAAGTCTGACGGTCGAATACCCCGATTCGAAGTTATACCGCGAGGAGTGGGCGCTGGTCGCGTCGACTCTGGGAGAGATGTACGAGGTGGGGCAACAGCCGGCCGAGGCCTCGGAGATTTATTTTGCCGCTCTGAATTACTTTCCCGATAGCCTGGCACTGTGCAATCAAACGGCGAAATTCCTGGCGACTTATCCGGATCCGCAGGTGCGCAAGCCAGAAGAGGCGTTGCGTTTGGCAAAGCGCGCGACTGAAGTAGGGCCGCGCGACGCGATGGCTTGGAGCACGCTGGGCATCGCGTATTATCGCAATTCGCAATATCAGGCGACGGTCGAAGCACTCGAGCGCAGCATGCAACTCTCCGGCGGCAAGGGCGAGGCATGGGATTGGTTCTATCTGTCGATGGCGCTCTGGCAACTTGGTCGGCAGAATGAAGCGCGCCAATGGTTCGCGCAAGGGGTCGAGTGGGCGCAGACGCCGCGCCACTTGCGGCAGGTTCGTTTACTCTACGAAGAAGCCGCGCATCTGTTAGGCGAGACGGGGCCGCCGGCCGCTTAGTGGCAATGCAGAGATTTAGTGCCCCCCATTCGCGGTCGACAAAAATTGTTGACACGCGAGCCAGCAATCTAGACACTTTGCACGATCGCCGCGGCGCAAATCGTTCGCCGTGCGGCATCGTAGGAAACCACCATCTTCTGACAAAGGAATGAAGAATGGCGAAAAAGAAGAAACCGAAGCCGAAGGCCAAGGCCGCTGATCCTTCGACAACAATCGAGATCAGGCTGCCGAAAGCACTTTTCGACGAGGTAACCGATATCCAGAATACGCATCCCGACGTGATTGAAGAGACATTGAAGCTCATCTTTCACCGCGACGTCACGTATGGCATGAGTGCCGTTAAGATCACCGAGAAGGATGATGATGAAGCTGATGACGAAGGGATATTCAAGCTCTGCCAAGGTTCGTAGGCCACGATCAAACAGGCTCGCGGCATGATCACGAGCGTAGGCTTGCGTTCCCTTCCGGGCTGTCGGCGATGCGAGGAAGCCAGGTGAATCGAAACTCGTTTGCCCAACGACTCGAGGCAGACTTGGCAGTACTGCCTCGTGTCGACGCCATGAATGGCCTGCCGCGGCTGCTCTACGAGTGGCTGAGCGATGAATCGTGGGTTGCCGCCGCCGGCGGGATACCATCCGCCGAGCGGCGGGCCCTATTAATCGAGGCCGGTGCCGCCACGTTCGACAACGATTGGGGCGGGTACGCATCGCGACTGCGCGGATCAACCAAGAGTCTAGATTACATTTGGGCTGCGCGCGATCGAGAGCAGCTACTGCGGCGCCACACGCAAGAACTGCTTGTGAATCTTTCGGATACGCTCGACTTTCGCCACGTGACAGCGAGCGAACTGTTTGACCAGGTGACGATCCTGGGTGACGAGCATCTACATAGCGCGCTCGACGCGGGGCGAGGCGTCCTCTTATTGTCGGTGCATCAAAGCCATCCAGGCTTCGGGTTTTTACATCCCGCTTGGCGCGGAATCGGTGTCAGCACGGTCGCGAATCTGGGGGACCGCACGGCGCCTCAGGCATCGCTGTTGCTCGATGGTTTACGCGACCGCGTTGAAATTCTGCCCACGACCGCCGCGGCGCTACGGCCGATGATCGCCCGATTGGCACGTGGCGAGTGCGTGGCCATTTACGCCGACTTTCTTTATCCAGGCACGCCGGGCATTCCTTCGGCGCTATTAGGCGGCGTTGTGAAGATTGCCAGTGCGCCCGTCGCCTTGGCCTTGCGCACTGGCGCCGCGGTGGTGCCTGTTTTAGTCGCGCGGCAGGAATCGCCCGAGTCTGAGGGGGTGCTCGTCGAGTTCGGCGCCAGGTTGCCACTGTCGGAACTCGATCCGCGCGATCCTGCGGCGCAGCGTGCCGCGGCGCTGGCCTTCGGCATCGCGATGGAAGGCATGATCCGCCGCGCACCGGCGACATGGCGTCTGTGGGGGTCGCTTACCAGCCGTTGGCGAGCAGCCGAACGCCAGTTGATCGCGGAGCGCGAAGCTCTCGACCGGCAAGGCGCGCGGTAAGCCCATTGACGCGCGCATCTGGCCAATAAGAATGAGGCGCTAGGCGCGACCCTCACGTATCTCCCCGCCAGTAAACACCCAAGGACATATCACGATGCCATGCGGACGTTCGATCTTAGTAGCGCTTGCTATTCTCTTCGTCAGTGGGGCTTCGCAAGTTGTTGTTCAAGCTGCGCCGGCAAAGGTGGAGGTGCCCGAGAGCGTCATTTTCGAGACGAACATCGAATACTCGCGCCCTGAGGGAGAGTCGCTGTCGCTGGACATGGCGCACCCTAAAGATGGCCAGGGGGTACGGCCGGCGATCGTTTGCATTCATGGTGGAGGCTTTCGCGCCGGGAATCGCGAACATCATGACGCGTTGTGCGTAAAATTGGCCGAGCGCGGCTATGTGGCGGTGACGCCGACGTATCGCTTGGCGCCGAAGCACCAGTTTCCGGCCGCTGTGCATGACGTGAAAGCGGTCGTCCGTTGGCTGCGCGCCAATGCCGGCAAGTATGGCATCGATCCGACCCGTATCGGCGCTACGGGCGATTCGGCCGGCGGCCACTTGGCACTGTTCCTCGGCTTGACGGGCGAAGTTAAGAAGCTGGACGGTATGGAGGGGGGCAATCTGGATCAATCGAGCGCGGTGAATTGTGTCGTCGACGTTTACGGCCCAAGCGACTTTACAAAGTCTTACGGCAAGAGCGTGGACGCGGCCGAGGTCTTGCCGCTGTTTCTCGGAGGGGACTTGCAAACAGCCCGACATCGGCATCTGCAAGCCAGCCCGCTGTATTGGGTCACGCCGGACGCGGCGCCGACACTGGCGATCCATGGCACCGATGACAAGTACGTGGCCTTCGAGCAAGCCGAATGGCTGATCGACCGGCTGCACGCGGCGGACGTCGAGGCCGAACTCTTGAAGTTGGACGGGGCAGGGCACGGCTTCAAGGGTGAGGATGCGAAGCGAGCCCAGGAGGCGATGTTCGCCTTCTTCGACAAGTATCTGAAGCCGCGCTAGAACTCGGATGACTCGTCGCGAACCTGGACTTCGACGGATTAGCGGCGGGCCGCGCCCGATTCGGCCTGGGCCACGGGGGCGGCGTGCGAGGCCGCGTGCATTTCGCTGGCCTGTGTCGCAGGCTTGGCCCGGGCGCCCGGGATCAAAGCGCCGCCGAGCGTGAACAGGCTAGCCGACAACAGGATCGCGGCCGGCAGGGTCATCGCCCAGGCCAGGCCGATCTTCTTCACCGTCTGCGATTGAATACCTGAGCGATTGGCCCACATCGTGCCGGCGATGCCGGAAGAAAGAACCTGGGTTGTGCTTACAGGCAGGTGAAAGACGTCGGCCATGCCGATCGTTGCGGCAGCGACGACTTCGGCCGCGGCCCCTTGGGCATAAGTCAGGTGCGACTTGCCGATTTTCTCGGCCACGGTCACCACGATGCGCTTGTAGCCGATCGTCGTGCCAATGCCCAATGCCAGGGCCACACCGACAACGACCCAGAACGGGACGTACTCGATGGCACGTGTAAATTCGCGATGGTGTTCCTTCAAAGCCTGATGCGTTTCCGGCGTCAACTTCGAATTGGCCAGCGTATATCTAAAGCGAAAAATCGCCTGGCGCACGTGCCAGCGGTCTTCTCGCGAAACATCGGCCAACGAGTCTTTGCCGGCCAGCACAGTGGCGATGGTCTGCATGTCGGGCCGTACCTTGTCGGCTACGGTCGGCGCTTCGCTTTCAACGATGCTATCGATGGCGATCGCAGCGTCGCGCAGACTCCCGGCCAGGCCGGCGTCGTGAACGTTCAGCGAATAGTAGGTGGGCAAAAATCCAATCAGGGCCAACAGGATCAGCCCCATCCCCTTTTGACCGTCGTTCGAACCGTGGGCGAAGCTGACGCCGCCACATGTGGCCAGCAGCACGCCGCGGATCCAGTTCGGAGGGCTATCTCCTTCGCCGGGCGGGTGATACAGGTTCGGATTCGTAAACACTCGTTTCATGACGAGCAGCAAGATGGCCGCCGCCGCGAAACCGATGGCGGGCGAAATCAACAGCGACATTCCCACGTCTGCGGCCTTGGCCCAGTTGATGCCGGTCATGTTGCCGCGCTGCACCAGGCTATCGGCCAAACCGACGCCGAGGATCGAACCGATCAACGTGTGCGAACTCGAAACCGGCAATCCGTACCACCAGGTCCCCAGGTTCCAGATCATGCCTGCCAGCAGCAGCGACAAGACCATTACGATCGAGCGGACCGACGAGCTTTCGATCAGTAAATCCACGGGCAGCAGGTTCACGATCGCAAACGCGACTGCCGTACCGCCGAGCAATACGCCGAGAAAGTTGCAAAAGCCCGAGAAGAGCACGGCGGGCGTGGGCCGCAATGTGCCGGTATAGATGACGGTGGTCACGGCGTTGGCGGTGTCGTGAAAACCGTTGATGAACTCAAAGCCGAAGGCAATCGCCAGCGCAAGGAGAAACGCGAGTTGGTGTCCGAGCGGAAGGGCGCTCCAGGCGTCCCACATCGAAATGCTCGCAGCGCGAAACGAGGAATGAGAATAAGAGCGAGAGAAACAGTAAGCTCGCGGCGCCTCTTTCGTCCGCCTTGCCGTTTAAGGTCTGCCCCCTTCGCTGGGCAAACCTCGAGGACTGGGCGAAATCGACACCATCAAGATACCCACGAACCGCTAATAAGCTAGCGGGTCGCGGACAACATGAATTAGGCACGCATTGTCTGCTGTGCGAGTCGGATCGTCCAGAGAGCTTTTCGAAGACGCAAGTCCTTGTCCGGCAAGGCGCCCGAGCAGTTACGTCGCGAATTCCGCAGTTGCTGGTTCGGTGGTAAGCGATCTGCGACAATCCTTTATATCATTCGAGGGGATCACCATTCTCGCCGCGAGTTCCACCATGCTTCGCCGTGCTGACGTCCTCGTGATTTGCTGGTCGTTGGTCCTGTGGTTTGGGAATACCATCGCGCAGGGGCAAGAGAATTGGACCCGCTTTCGCGGTCCTGACGGGACGGGCGTGGTGGCGGACGATCCACGCCTACCCGATACGTGGGACCAGGAAAAAAATGTTCGCTGGAAGGCGCGCATTCCTGGTCGTGGATGGGGAAGCCCAATCGTCTGGCAGGATCGGGTGTTCATATCGGCGGTCGACAGCGACGATGAGTACGAAGCACCGAAACGCGGTTTGTATCTGGGCCTTGGTCGTGGCGAGCCTCCTGATTCGATTCATCACTGGAGGGTGTATTGTCTCGATTTCAAGACCGGCGAGGTGCTATGGAAGAAAGATGCTCATGAAGGGAAACCAGTCGTCCCGCGCCATCCCAAGAATACGTACGCGGCCGAAACGCCTACGACCGACGGGCAGCGCCTGTATGTCCTGTTCGGCGACCTGGGGCTGTATTGCTACGACTTCGACGGCAATCACTTGTGGACGTACGACATCGCGCCGAAGAAGTCGATGCTCGCCTATGGGGCGGCTGCGTCGCCGATCGTCGTCGGAAACCAGGTCGTCTTTGTTTATGACAACAGCGAGGATTCTTACATTGCCGCCGTCGACGGCGCGACCGGCAAGCTGCTCTGGAAGACTTCTCGCGATGAGCAAAGCACCTGGGGAACACCGCTGGCCTGGCATCACGGGGACACAACCGAAATCGTAGCCACCGGGCGGAAGGAGAATCGTTCGTACAACACGGCAGGTGAGCTGCTTTGGCACTTCGACGGGCATATGTCGTCGCTGACGATCCCTTCGCCGTTTGTCGTCGATGGGCTGCTCTATATCACCAGCGGGTACTTTCAAGACAAGAACCGCCCGGTATACGCGATCAAGCCGGGGGCCAACGGCGACATTACGCTCGGTGAAGGGCAGACGTCAAACGACTATATCAAGTGGTCGCTGGAAAAGATGGGGCCCTATAACACGTCGCCAATTGTTTATGGCGGGCTGTACTACACGCTGCTCGATCTCGGGATGGTCACGTGCAATGACGCCGCGACCGGCGAGCAAGTTTTCAGCCGCACCCGCTTTCCGCAAGGGGCCAGTTTCACGGCCTCACCCTGGGCCTATAACGGAAAGATTTTCTTCTTGAGCGAAGCGGGAGATACGTACGTGATGCCGGTCGGTCGCGAGTTCACGATCGACCACACCAATTCGCTCGACGAGTTGTGCATCGCGACGCCAGCGATCGCGCAGGGGAAACTCCTGATCCGCACCGCCGAGCACGTCTACTGTATCGGCCGCGAGGCGCCTTGAGCGACCGTTAATCGTCGCTCGATCCTGTGACGGCACGTTTTGAAAAGCCATTGCCGTAGCCGCAATACCAGCAGCGGCAACCGGTTTTCCTGCGACGATTGCGCCGGAAATGCGCATTGCGCCACCGAAAAGCCGGTGCTTCTAAGCATTGGGCTCAATCACGATTCTAGCCGCAATCTACGTTTGCTCGGGTATCCGAAACGCAGATTCATGCGATCGATTTAACGAGCGAGATCAAGCGTATGAGCGGAACATTGCCGTATCACACGGGCGAAGGATTCGCGACAGCCGAGATGGCGACGAATCCGCTGCAAAATCATCTGGTCTATCCGCAGGATCGGCGCCCCTGGATCAGCGTACGCCGACCCTATTTGATCGCTCTGATTGCCTTGGCAATCGGTCCGGTGATCGCGGCCTGGGGATACTATCTGATTTTCGGATTGCCCGTCGTGCCCAGCCCGCGCGTCGTTGCGTACGCGGGAGAACCGCACGGCTTTCCGCTGTGGCTGCGGGCCGCGCACTTCATCAATCTGTTCTTGATGGTGCTACTGGTGCGCAGTGGGCTTTCGATTTTGCACGATCATCCACGCCTGTACTGGAATGACCATAGCACGCCCGGTTCGGATTGGCTGCGTGTGACGCCGCTCGAGGTGCCGCGCGATCGGGTTTGGACCGCGAAGGATGACAGCCGTTACCTGTCGCCGTGGATTGGTCTGCCAGGATACCGACACACGATCGGCATTGCGCGATACTGGCATTTTCTGGGCGCTGCGTTTTGGCTGGTTAACGGTCTGATCTTCGTGGCGCTGCTGTTCGGCACCGGTCAATGGCGCCGGTTGTTGCCGACCGATTTGACCATCTTCGCCGATGCCTGGCATGTGATGGTTCATTACGCCACGTTTCACTTGCCGGTCGAGCCGGACGGCTTCTATCACTACAATCCGCTGCAGCAGCTGGCGTACGCCGGCGTCGTGTTTTGCATTGCACCACTGACACTGTTGACCGGCTTGGCGATGTCGCCAGCAATCGACAATCGATTCTTGTGGTATCCGCGACTGTTCGGTGGCCGTCAAAAGGCGCGTTCGCTGCATTTTCTGGCACTGTGCGGATACGCTGCGTTTCTCGTGCCGCACGTAGCGATGGTTGTCATCACCGGCTTGCGGCAGAACATGAACCATATCGTCACGGGAACCGACGACACGCAAGCCACCGGCCTGATCTGGGGCTTGGTGGGACTGGCAGGAATCGTGATGGCCTGTTTTGTGGCGCACTGGGTGTCGTGGCATCGGCCGCGAATCTTGCAGATGACCTTTCGCCGCGTCCTGGGGCCATTTCAGAAGCTATTGGTCAATCGCTGGAAGAGCCGGTCGCGTTACACGCGCGCCGATATCTCGCCATACTTCTGGCCCAACGGAAAACTGCCCAATAGCCAAGAGTGGCTATCGCTGGGCGAAGGACGACGCGAAGGCTACACGCTGTCGATATCCGGTATGGTGGAAAACCCCATGGATTTGACGATTGCGGACCTGGAAGAACTGGGGAAGCAAGAGCAGATCACGCTGCATCATTGCATTCAGGGGTGGTCCGGGGTCGCGCAGTGGGCCGGTCTGCCGATGGCGCGGCTGGTCGAGCTGGTGCGTCCCTCGCCCGAGGCAGGCACCGTCGTATTTCGTTCCTTCGGGGAAGGGCATTACGGAGGTGCCTATTACGACACGTTGACGATGCAAAATGCGTTGCACCCCGAGACACTGCTGGCGTATGAGATGAACTACCAGCCGCTGCCGGATCAGCACGGCGCCCCGTTGCGATTGCGCGTCGAGAACCAACTCGGCTACAAGATGGTGAAATGGATCCACGCGATCGAGTTCGTCGCCTCGCCCCAAGAGGTCGGTCGCGGGTATGGCGGCAAAAACGAGGATGACGAGTATTATCCGGT
Organism: Pirellulales bacterium; assembly: GCA_036499395.1. Taxonomy (NCBI): domain Bacteria; kingdom Pseudomonadati; phylum Planctomycetota; class Planctomycetia; order Pirellulales; species Pirellulales bacterium. Next base: position 72,991 of record DASYDW010000116.1, on the reverse strand, counting down.
GGTGGCGAATATCTGAGTGGGCTGCGCTGTTCGGGTGGTGAGAGAACTCGGAGCCCGCTGCTAATCGAACGGCTTTGGGATTATGATGATGCACTGGCAGTTAAAAACTGCCGTGGGCTTTGCCGGCGTCCCGTCGGTCGTCTGCGCCGTCACCGTTTGAATCTCCTTCAGCGAATCATCCACAGCCGGCCGATGCCAAAGCCCGACGAACAAGGCGATCCTCGCACGTCGGTTCGGCCACGCGCCAGCGGAACTGCTACCTCACGAGCGCCGGGAAGCTCGCGGTTTCGGTTTGATCGGCGTTCACTGTTGGCTGGTGGCGCGCTGTTGGTGCTAGTGCTGGTCAGTTATGCCCCGGTCGTCCGTGACACCTTTATTTGGGACGACGATGCGTATGTGACGCAGAATACCGCGCTCCATTCGCTAAATGGCCTGTGGCGAATCTGGTTCGTCCCGTTCACTCTGCCGCAGTACTACCCGCTGGTTCATTCGACGTTCTGGATTGAATATCATCTGTGGGGGCTGAAGCCGGCCGGCTATCACGTCGTTAACGTGTTGCTGCACGCTTCGAGCGTTCTTTTGTTGTGGCGGCTGCTCGTGCGGTTGCGCGTGCCGGGTGCGTGGCTGGGCGCGGCGCTATTTGCCGTTCATCCGGTGCATGTGGAATCGGTGGCGTGGATCACCGAGCGCAAGAACGTGTTAAGCCTGCCGCTGGCGCTGGCTGCGCTGTTGTGCTATTTGCGATATTCGCCGGCGGACGAAGACATTGCTGAGAGAGTGAGTGCCGAGAGTGGGACCCTTCCGCGATCGGGACGCTTGCTATGGTACGCAGCGGCGTTGCTCTGCTTCGTGGCAGCGTTACTCAGTAAGACAATCGTGGCATCGGTGCCGGCTGTGCTGCTGGTGATTTATTGGTGGAAGCGCGGGCGAATCGGACTGCGCGACGTGCTGCCGCTGGCGCCATTTTTCGTCATTGGGGCCGCCGCGGGACTCTATACGGCATGGCTGGAAAAATACGACGTCGGTGCGGCGGGGGCCGAATGGGATTTCTCGCCGGCCGATCGCGTCCTCATCGCGGGGCGGGTGGCATGGTTTTATGCGGCGAAGCTGTTTTGGCCCAAGCCGTTGATGTTCTTCTATCCTCGCTGGACGATTGATGATCATGCTGTGTGGCAATATCTGTTTCCGCTCACGGCTTTCGCCCTGGTTATAGGCCTGTGGATGGCGCGCAAGAGAGTTGGCCGTGGGCCGCTGGCTGCCGTGCTGATATTCGGCGGAGTGTTGGTGCCGGTACTCGGCTTCTTCAACGTCTATCCGTTTCGTTTCTCGTTCGTGGCCGACCATTTCCAATATCACGCGAGCATTGCGTTGATCGCGCTCGTGGCGGCGGGGGCGGCCTGGGGAATGCGGCAAATCGCGGACGATTCACAGGGGCTTGCGCGTTGCATCGCCGGCGCAGTGCTCGTGTTGTTGGCCGTATCCACGGTTCGTCGGGTGATGATTTTTCATGATCCCGAGTCGCTTTATCGCGATACGCTGGCGAAGAATCCCGAGTCCGTGGTGTCGCTGGCAAACCTGGCACTGTTTCTTGCCGATCAAGGGCGTACTGAAGAAGCGCTGCCGCTGGCACGTGAGGGAGTGAGATTGGGGCCGAACGAGGCGGCCGCGCAAAACAATCTCGGTATGGTGCTGTTGCGCGCCGGTGATCGCGACGGTTTTAAACCGGGACAACTGGAAGAGGCAGTGGAGCATATTGAGGAATGCCTTCGACTCAACCCCAAGTATCTCACGGCTCACAGCAACATGGCCTACACGCTGCTCACTCATGACGATGTGGAGGGGGCCGCTAAACATTTCCAGCAGGTCTTGGAATTATCGCCGGCCAATGCGCGAGCACTCTATGGCACGGGAGTGTGCCTGGAACGACAAGGGAAAAACGATCAGGCAACGGATTACTTCCAGCGTTCCGTCGATAGCGATCCCGACCTGGCACAGCCCCGTTATGACCTGGCGCGGCTTCGGCTAGCTGACGGGAGACTGGACGACGCGATTGAACAATTGCAGCAGGCCCTGCGAGTCGATGGCGGGAACGCGGACGGGCATTTTCTGCTTGCCAGTGCTTTGGTGCGCCGCGGTGACCTGGCCGGAGCTGCGCAACATTTTAACACGGTGGTGAAATTGCGTCCGAACCATGTGGCGGCGCTTGTAAACCTGGGCATCGTGTTGTTGAACCTGCATCAGAATGACCAGGCGCTCGTATGCCTCGAAGAGGCGCTGCGGCAGCAGCCGGATAGTGTGAACGCTCATTACGGAATGGCTACGGCGCTTGCGCAAATTGGTCAGCCGGCTGCCGCCGTCGACCAACTGCGGATTGTGCTGCAATTGGATCCGCAGCATGCCGAAGGACATTTCGATTTGGGGAACCTGCTGTTCCAGCAGGGTAATTCGCAGGGGGCGGTGGCCGAGTATTCCGCGGCGGTACGGCTGCGTCCGACGTACGTCGATGCTCTTATGAACCTGGCAAAGGCCGAGTTGAAGCTGGGGGACATCGCGGCGGCTGCTAAACATCTGGCCGAGGCAAATCGTCTGCAACCGGAGAACAGACAGATTCGCGAATTGTTGGGACAGATTGGCGGTGCCCCAGCACCTGTTCCCGGCAAATGAATTGTCCGCGCGGGACTCGACGAGCGCCCCGCTCGACCCGTCTTGCCCGGAATCCCTCCCATCGGCGATACTAAGGGCAGCCGCTGCCTGGTGGCATTCTGCCGCTGGTACACACGCCCGAGCGACCGTTTCAGCCGTAAAAAATGGTAGTCGCGAGGGCCGATGGCGCCCTGGTCCGCGGCGTACATTTCCATGATGGTTCAAGTCAGCCGGGCGACAGTTTCCGATGCAGTTCCCTCGCGGATCGGTCTGCGCGAGTTGGAACGCGCCGTGCGCGCAGCTGATCCGGCGGCCCTGCTCGTGGCGCCGCGCATCTTGCGCCGGGTGATCAAGCAGAATGCCCGGCTTCCTGGCTTCGGCCTGCACGTACCGCATCGAAAAAGCTATGTGCTGCCACGTGGCGAGCTGCTCGAGCTTGTCGATCCCGACGAACTGGACCTGGCATCGGGGGACGAGTTGCCGGAGACGGTAATCCTCTTATCACGGCCAACGGCCGAAAGATTGGTCGTGAACACGGCGGCCGACAACCTGACGAGTTGCTGGCGATTGTTGTTTCACGCCCGAGTGCATCAGGCGCTCGATCAGCAGGTCGCGGTAGGGCATCTGAGTCCGGCCGAGGTTCAGAAAAGAATCGCGCAGATCGGCACGAGTGAATTCGCCGAGATTCGCGCGGTGCTGAAACAGGAAGATTTTCTGATTCCGCCAGCGACCGATCTCTCGATTTACATCGAGTTTGCCGCGTTATTCCTGGAGCTACGGTTTTTCGCTGACGCATTCTTGCATTCGTATTTTCCTGCAATCGACGACTTCGCACGGATCGACAAGCTGCTGGCCGAAGACCTGGACGCCGCGGCCCTGTTTCAGGCGACGCGACCGCCCGGCGCGCCAGAGCTGCCGGCGCGGCGCGATACCGCGGCCGAGGAACTGGCACATCAGATTCCCGAGCCGCAACCGCCGATGTACGGCTTGCCCTCGATTCGCGCCATGCGCCGATTGCTGGACAAGGCGGCGCGGTCGAGCGTGCGCGGAAACCTGGTCCGCGCGGCGATCTTGCGCGTGGCGGCCGCGACCCGCGGCAATGCCGAACAGAGTCGGTTGGCACGCTCCGAAGCGCGCGCCGATATGGATCGCCTGGCCGAGCGGCTGCAAGCGGCGCTCGGCTTCGACGATGATGAGCGCGAGGATTGGGCGCGCATGCTGGCCCTGTTGACGACGCAGGCGGCGCGGGGCTTTTGGACGTCCGAAGCTCGGCTGCTCTATGACCTGCAAAAGGTGTGCGTCGATCACGAACGGGGTGTCTATACCTTTGACTTGCCGCGCTGGATTCGATCCGGATTTCGCGCGCCGATCAAACGACTGTTGCCTGGGCAGCGCAATGTGCTGTTTTCGAAGCATCTGCGCAGCGCCGTCCGGCGATTGGCCGCCATTCGCGTTTCGGAACGGGTGCGTGCGCGGATGGGCGTGCTGCTGCAAGTGGCGGTGGAGCGCGCCGAGGAGAATCTACGCAGCCGGTTCCGACCGACGATCGCCGCGGCGCTCGATCGCGTCCCGTTGCGTTCGCAAAACCTGCCCGAGGGAGTGGCGCGCGAGAAGCTGATCGAGGAGCTCCTGGATCGGATCGTCGAGCGCGGCTTTCTGACGATGGGAGACCTGCGCGACGGGCTATCGCGAAACAACTTGAAGATGCCCGACGTGGCGAGCCTGCGGCAACTGATATTGGGGGATCAACTGCTGCAGACGAATTGGCAGTTGGCCGAGAACATGGACGGCGTCTACCACCGCGGCGAGATCTACCTCACGCTGCCGCAGCGGCTTAGCTCGCTGGCATTCGGCACGCCGTTGGGGCGATTTCTAACGCAATACGTGGTGCTGCCGTTCGGCGGGGCGTTCTTGATTCAGAAGGGGGTGCAGCACATCATCGCCCCGCATTCCGAGCAATCGGTCTTCGACCCGTTCGGCTTGGTGGCGTTGGCCTACATGGGGTTCTTCCTGCTAGGCCTGTTGCACGTTCATCGCTTTCGGATGATCTGCCTGGACGTGGTTTGGCTGGCTGGTCGGGCAGCGCGGTCGTTGTTCATCGATCTGCCGAAGCAGCTGCTGGAATTGCCGGTCGTGCAATCGATTGTGCATAGCGTTTATTTTCGTTTGCTGCAGCGAGGGCTGTTCAAGCCGCTGTTGGTTACTGCTGTCGTGGCGCCGCTGATGTCCTATGGATTCGGCGTCACGATCACTGCGTGGCGCGGTCTGACGATCTTTCTGATTGCGAACCTGGTGCTGAACTCGCGCATCGGCCGGGACGTCGACGAGCTGATCTCCGATTGGCTGGCCCAGGCGTGGCATCGCTTCCGGATCCGGGTGCTGGCCGCGCTGTTGCGGTTCATCATGGACGTCTTCAGCCGGCTGCTCGAGAACATCGAGCGGATGCTGTACACGGTGGACGAGTGGCTGCGCTTTCGCACGGGGGAGCGGCCGACGGCCGTGGCCGTAAAGGCCGTGCTGGGAGTGCTGTGGTTCTTCGTCAACTATTTCATCCGCTTCGCTGTAACGCTGCTGATCGAGCCGCAGATCAATCCGATCAAGCACTTTCCGGTTGTGACCGTGTCGCACAAGATTCTGTTGCCGCTGACGGTGCCGTTTGATCACTTTCTGCGCGGTCCGCTCGGAAGCGTGTGGGCCGCCACGATCGCACCGACCGTGGTGTTGTTGCTTCCCGGTGTGTTCGGCTTCTTGGTGTGGGAGCTGAAGGAGAACTGGCGTCTCTACGCGGCCAATCGTCCGAAGAATCTGGGACCGATCGCGATCGGCCACCACGGTGAGGCGATGGTGCAGTTCATGCGCGTGGGTTTTCGCTCGGGGACGCTGCCGAAATTGTTCGCCAAGCTGCGTCGCGCGAATCGCAAGGCTTATTGGTCCGGAAAGTGGAAGGTCGCCAGCAAGCACTTGGCCGGATTGCATCACGCCGAGGAAGATCTGCGGCGATTCGTCGATCGCGATTTGCTGTTGATCTTGAGACACAGTCATGGCTGGTGCGGGTTGCCGATCGAAGCGGGGAGAATTGGGCTGGCCACGAACCGGGTGTTGTTCGAGCTGGTTTGCCCCGACGTGGCCGACGACAGCTTGTGGCTCGAGTTCGAAGAGCGCCATGGTTGGCTCGTGGCAGGAATCTATCAGCGTGGCTGGCTCGATATGTTGCGCGATACGCAACGTAATACGCTCGATAATGCGCTGGCAGGTTTTTACAAGGAGGCCGGCGCGGACCTGGTGCTCGATCAGCTCGAAACGCAGCTCGCGGCGCACGATGTCTCGTATGCGATCGATGATGCCGGCTTGATGGTCTGGCCGGATCGCTCTTCCGCCGACGCGACGCTCGTCCCTTTGCGCGATTGGCCGCCCGCGCCTCGCGGTCATCTACCGGCGATGTTGCCCGCCGTGCCGCTGAATCGTCCCGAGCGTCTGGTATTCGCCCGGGCCGCGATCTCGTGGCAACGCTGGGTGACTGTGTGGGATCACGATCAATCGCACGTGGGCACCACGGAGCATGCCATTAACGGCGTTTCGTTGCTGCCGACACGAAACGCGACGTGAAACGCCGGGCGGTCAAGCCGTGATTCAGGTACGACCGGCGGGACTGGCGGATGACGTTCCGCCTGCGTATTCTGGGTCATTAGTTAGCCAGCCGCCCAAACCTGTGAAGCAGCGTCGTGTTCTTGACGATGGTTGCTCGCGAATCTTCCCCCGCCTTGATGGAACTTCCTTGATGCATTCGACTCGATTCTTCCTCGCACTGCCGGCCTTGTTGTCGCTGTTTTGTGTTTCTCCGAATGTGGCACAATCGAAGACCATTGATCTGGCGAAGGCCGTAGTTGTCGTCGCGCCGACGGCGACGGCGCGCGAGCATAAGGCCGTGGCGATGTTGGTCGACGAGGTTGCCAAGCGTACCGGCGTACACATTCCGACCGGCAAGGATTGGCCGCAAGGCGTCGGGCCCGCCATTGTCGTTGGTCAAGAATCGGCACTGCCGGCTATCGGCGGGCGCTTCGCCAGCGGTCTGGCCAATGATCCCGATGCCGTGGGAGGGAAGGAAGGCTACCGGATTCGTGTCAAGCAGGATGACCGCGGTGCCGCGGTTGTCATTCTCGGCAATGACGAGCGCGGCGTGCTGTTTGGTATCGGGTACCTGCTGCGGGCGCTCCACATGTCCACGGGCAAGTTGACACTGGACGCCGATTTTGGCGTCGCCACGGCGCCTGTGTATCCGCTGCGCGGGCATCAGTTGGGCTATCGTCCGAAGACGAACAGTTACGACGCCTGGGACCTCAAGCAATGGGAGCAGTATTATCGAGATCTGGCCGTGTTCGGCAGCAACGCCATCGAGCTCGTACCGCCGCGCACCGATGATGCCGCCGACAGCCCGCATTTCCCCTTGCCGCCGTTGGAAATGATGACCGGCATGTCGCGAATCGCGGACGAATATGGGTTGGACGTGTGGATCTGGTTTCCGGCCATGGATCGGAATTACAACGATCCAAGTACAGTCGAGCATTCGCTGAAAGAGTGGGCGAACGTCTTTGAGCATTTGCCGCGCATCGACGCGGTCTTCGTGCCTGGCGGTGATCCGGGGCATACACAGCCCAAATACCTGATGGCGCTTCTCGCGAAGCAAGCCGAGGTTTTGCACCGCACGCACCCGAAAGCCCAGATGTGGGTTTCGCCACAGAGCTTCAACGATGTGTGGTTCGACGAGTTCATTCAAATACTGCGTGACGAGAATCCCGACTGGCTGGCCGGTGTGGTCTTTGGCCCACAAGTGCGCGTCAGCTTGCCGAAGCTGCGTGAAGTGGTGCCCGAGCGTTACCCGATCCGCCACTACCCCGACATCACCCACAGCCGACAGTGCCAGTACCCGGTGCCGAATTGGGATTCGGCCTTTGCCTTTACCGAGGCGCGCGAGTGCATCAATCCTCGCCCGCGCGATGAGGCGGCGGTTTTTCGGCTGCTGCAGCCATACACGATCGGTTTTCTCACGTACTCCGAGGGATGCAACGACGACGTTAATAAGTTCATCTGGAGCGGGTTAGGCTGGGATCCGCAGGCCGACGTGATCGATATTCTGCGCGATTACGCCGGCTACTTTATTGGCGATGAGTATCGAGACGATTTTGCTCAAGGGCTAGTGGCGCTCGAGCGAAATTGGCGCGGGCCTTTGGCGACGAACAAGGGCGTTGACACGACGCTGGCGCAATTCCGGGCGATGGAGCGCAAGGCGACTCCCTCTGAGTTGGGCAATTGGCGATTTCAGCAGGCGCTGTACCGTGCTTATTACGACGCGTATCTGCGCAACCGCCAGATCGCGGAAACGACGGCCGAAGACCGCGCGATGGATCGATTGCGAGTTGCGAAGGAGGGTGAGACCGAGCAGGCGATGAAAGAGGCCGAAGCGATCCTCGATGCCGCCGTGGCTCCGTTGGTGTCGGTTGATCTGCGGCAGCGGGTTGTTGATCTGGCCGCGGATCTCTTTAAGAGCATCCGGATGCAGCAAAGCGTCAACCTGTACAAGGCAATCGCGGTCGATCGCGGAGCCTCGCTCGACACGATCGATTATCCACTCAACAATCGCGCGTGGCTGAAGCGCCGGTTCGTCACGATCCGCAAGAGTTCGGACGACGCGGCACGACTCGCGGCCCTGCGCGAAATTGTCGAATGGACCAATCCTGGGCCGGGCGGTTTTTACGACGATCTGGGCAATACGGCCCGGCAGCCGCACCTGGTTTTGGGCAAGCCGTTCGACCAGGACCCGGCTTCGCTCCGCTCGGCCCGCAACGGTCACGGAGGACCAGAAACGGTAAACGGGGCCAACGCGAATATTACCGGGCCGTGGCGCACCAGTTGGCTGGACCATGCCGAATCGCTGCTCGATCAGCCACTGTTGATGCGCTACACGGAGCTCGACCCGACGGCGCAATATAAGATTCGTGTCGTGTATGCCGGTGACGGGCTGGAGAAAAAGATTCGCCTGCGGGCCAACGATGGCATCGAGATTCATCCCTACATCGCGAAGCCTAGCCCGATCGTGCCCATCGAATTCGATATCCCGGCCGAAGCGACACAATCGGGCGAGCTGCTATTGCGCTGGAACCGTGAACCGGGACGCGGCGACAATGGCCGCGGCTGCCAGGTGTCCGAGGCTTGGCTGATCAAAAAGTAGGCGGCGGGCAGAGGGCAACGGGCAGTAATTGTTTGATAGTTTTGCAGGGATTATCTGCCATGATGCTTTCGCCCCGTTTCGAGCAAGCGTTGGTATACGCGACGACGATCCATGCTGGGCAGACGCGAAAGGCTTCGGAAGTTCCCTTTATCTCGCACCTGTTGGGCGTGGCGTCGTTGGCGCTGGAGTTCGGTGCCAACGAGGACGAGGCGATCGCGGCGCTGCTGCACGATGCGGTCGAAGACGCCGGCGGCGAGCCGCGACTAGCCGACATTCGCGTCCGCTTTGGCACGGCCGTGGCCGAAATGGTGAAAGACTGCACCGATACCAGCGCGACGCCCAAGCCCCCCTGGCAAGCACGCAAGGAAGCGTATATCGCACATTTGCCGCATTCGTCCCCGGGGGCGCTGCTCGTTTCGTGCTGCGACAAGCTTTACAACACGCGCACGATCGTTGCTGACCTGCGCGAGCGCGGTGTTGTGACGTGGGAAAAGTTCCGCGGCGGTCGGGATGGCTCGCTGTGGTACTACCGAACGCTGGCGGATTTCTTCAAGACTACGAACCTGCCGCGTGGTCTGGTCGAGGAATTGCTGCGCACGGTCGCGACGATGGAGCAGTTGGCGGCGCAAGCCGGTTGAAGGCCGCGGGATCGAAGATTTCACCTGGCCAGCAGCATCAGGAGAGCGCAAAGTTCAGAGTCTGCGCTCCACCTTCTGTGCCTGGCCTCTTCGAGGCCGGGACCCAACAGGGATGCTGCGGGATCGAAGACCCCAGCCGCAGACTTTGCAGTTCTGCAGCCGGCAGCATGTCATGTGTCGACTGATGCGTCGTCGACGGATAGATTCACGTGTCTGGCAACTGGAATTTGGTTTCGGAATCTTTTGGCAGCAGCCCTAGCATGAACAAGTATGAAGCGGGCTTGGAACGTGTGCCGGCCAATTACATGGCCCTATCGCCACTAACGTTCCTGGCCCGGGCGGCGCTTGTCTACTCGGATCAAACAGCATGGATCCACGGCGAGCGCCGTGCCACTTATGCCGAGTTCTACGCCCGTTGCCGGCGGTTGGCAGCGGCGCTTGCGAATCATGGCGTGGGTTTGGGCGATACGGTCGCGGTCATGGCGCCGAATGTGCCGGCCATGCTCGAGGCCCATTACGGTGTGCCGCTGGCGGGCGCTGTGATCAATGCCTTGAACATTCGTCTGGATGCCGCGGCGATCGCCTTCATTCTCGACCACGGCGAAGCAAAGGTGGTAATCACAGACCGCGAATTCTCGTCCACGATTCGCGAGGCGCTGAAGCTGTGCAAAGTCCGACCGCTGGTGATCGACATTGACGATCCCGAATACGACGGTCCGGGCGAGCGATTGGGTAACATCGAGTACGAAGAATTCATTGCCGCAGGCGATCCCGAGTTTCCCTTTGCGCTGCCAGCCGATGAGTGGCAGGCTATTGCCCTGAACTACACCTCGGGCACCACGGGTGATCCCAAGGGGGTCGTGTTTCACCATCGCGGCGCATACTTGAACTCGCTGGGCAACACTATCGTCTGGAACATGCCGCCGCATGCGCGCTATCTGTGGACGCTGCCGATGTTCCATTGCAACGGTTGGTGCTTTACGTGGGCGCTGAGTGTCGTAGCCGGCACGCACGTCTGTCTGCGCAGGACGACGGCCGAAGCGGCCTATGCGGCGATCGCGGAATACGACGTCACGCACTTTTGCGGTGCGCCGATCGTGCTGAACATGCTAGCCAACGCTCCCAGCCATTTGCGCCGGCAAGGAGGACGTACGATCGAGGTGATGACCGCCGGCAGCGCCCCGCCGGCCGCCGTGATCGCGGCGATGGAAGGGCAGGGGTTCCACGTCACGCACGCCTATGGATTGACCGAGACGTACGGCCCGGCGGTGGCCTGCGCCTGGCACGAGGAATGGGATGCGCTGCCGCTCGCGGAACGCGCGAAATTAAAAGCACGGCAGGGTGTTCCTTACCCGGTTCTAGAAGGATTGATGGTCGCCGATCCTGAAACACTTGTGCCTTGCCCGGCTGACGGACAGACGCTCGGTGAAGTGTTCATGCGCGGCAATATCACGATGAAGGGTTATTTGAAGAACCCTCGCTCGACGCAGGCTGCCTTCGCCGGCGGATGGTTTCACTCGGGCGACTTGGCCGTGATGCATCCGAACGGCTACATCGAGCTGAAAGATCGCTCGAAGGACATCATCATCTCAGGGGGCGAAAACATTTCGACCATCGAAGTCGAAGGAGTGCTTTATCAGCATCCAGCGATACTAGAAGCTGCAGTCGTGGCCCGGCCCGACGAAACGTGGGGCGAGACGCCATGCGCGTTCGTGACGCTTCGCGATGGTGCGGCGGCGTCACCGAGCGAGATCATCGAATTTTGCCGACAGAATCTGGCACACTTCAAGGCACCGAAGACCGTCGTGTTCGGCCCGCTGCCGAAAACATCGACCGGTAAGATCCTGAAATACGCCTTGCGCGAGCGGGCCGCGGCGCTTTAGGTGAGCTAGCCCGCAGGGCGACGAGCAATTAGCGTTCCAGGATGCGGATGTTGCGGAACCAGACCGGCTCGCGGTGATCTTGCAGGCCGAGGTAGCCGCGCAGTTCGCGCCGCTTCAACTCGGGCGTCTTTTCGGCATCGGTATCAACGACGATTACGCCGTTATGCGTGACGCGATAAGCGTTTCCTTGGCAATCGATTTCGAGCGTGTTCCATTGGCCGGCCGGACGACTGACGTGCTTCGTGGCGGGGGCTGCCTTGTAGATGCTGGCCGCGAATTGCGCAGGCTCGATCGTCGCATAGCGCTCGGCCGCGTCGTCGAGCAGTTGCACCTCGACGCCGGACGCGTGCGTCTCGCCAGGTTCATGCTCGCGATGCGCACCATCGTGGGGAACGCGAAGATAGACGCCCGAGTTTCCGCCCGGCTGCAGCTTGTATTCGAGCCGCAGATTGAAATCGCCGTACTGCTTTAGGCTGCGAAGCCAGGGGCCAGGCTGGCCTGTGCATTCCAGGACTCCGTCCGCGAGTTTCCAGCATTGCGCCGCGTCGCCGCTGCCCCCTTCCCAGCCGCGGCCGTCCGTGCCGGCCAGGTTGGTTTTATCTAGCAGCGAGTTGTAGCCTAGCTCGGTGACTTTGATGTCGCGGAATTCGAATTGTCCGCCCGTGGGGACTTCGGACTGCAGGCCGATATAGCCGTCAGGCGCGGCCACGGCGTCGGTATGCCAGGCATGTTGGCCGTTGATTTCCAAATCCGCGTTCCGTCCGACAACCGTCAGCTTGAAATGGTTCCACTCTCCTGGCTTGACCAGGCCCGTGCTCGCGGCGCCGGGCAGGTCCTTGATATTTCCCTCCAGTCCCGTGGCCAGATTGACCTGGTAGCGAGTCGGCCAGGCTCGGCCTGTCTCGCCCGGCAGTTCCGAGCGGATGTAAATGCCTGAGTCCCATTTGTCGGTATTGCGGGCCTTCCAATCCAGCTCGAGGACGAAGTCGCGGTAGCGATGATCGGTGCGCACAAAGCCGTTGCCGGAGTGCAAGACGAGCGCGCCGTTTTCAACCACGGCTTCGCAGCGCGTGACATGCCAGCCGGACAGGTCCTGGCCGTTGAAAAGCGACATGGCGAATCCGTCGGTGGCAGCGGTCGCTAGCGCCGCGCGAGCGAAGACGATTGCAAACACGAACAGGAGCCGGCGCATGGTGGAATTTCTCGCAGGAAACAATTTCGGGCGTAGGAACTGATGAATATCGAATCGTATCGAGAGGAAGACGACCACGAATAACACGAATCGGCGCGCCGCTATTCGTGCAATTCGCATTAATCGCGGTTTAGCTCGTTTGCTTTTCTACGGCTTCAATTCCAACAGCTTCACGTTCTTGTACCAGCATTTGTGGTCGTGATCCTGGAAGCCGAGGTAGCCGACGCGCGGCATGTCCTTGATGGCGGCCCCGAATTTGTGCTTCGTGCCGTCGGGACGTTTACCCTTCTCTGGCCACTCGTCGACGTTGATCTTCGAGACTTCCTCGCCGTTGACCTTGACCGTGATGTTCGGTCCCAGGGCTTTGATTTCGATGGCGTTCCAATCATCGGGCTTGATGTTGTTCGTAGTCGGCGGCACCAGGTCATAGATCGCGCCGAAATCGTGCAGGCCGGTCTTCTTGCTATTGAAGACCTGCACTTCGAAACCGGTGTAGACCGGATTCTTCGGCTCGCCGACGCGGAAGAAGATGCCCGAGTTGCAGTCGGCGTCCCCCATCTTGGCGTCGCACTTGAGGATGAAATCGCCGAACTGCTTGTCGTAGATGATCAAGTAACCGCCGGCCTTGTGCGGCAACAGCGAATTATCTTCGACCTTGGTGGCGATCGGCTTGTCGTTATTGCATTTCCAGCCGGTGGTGTCATGACCATTGAAAAGGAGTTGCCAGCCAGCGGCTTTTTCCTCGGCCGTCAATTCATTGTCAGCCGCTCGAACGGCCGGGGAAGCCAGAAAAGCGAATAGCAGGGCAAGCGAGAGTCGGATGCGCATCGATATGGCTCCTCGGGCGTGGAGAGTCAGGGTGATTGCAGGGGGCGCGACTGCAAAAATTGTAACCAGCCGTCGGGACGGACGAAACACGGCCCCGAAACCGGCAGCGCGTGGCGATTTTTTGGTCACTTCGCGAACGCGGAACGGCGCGGGCGTCGTGTTTGGTTGTGGTATCATGCGATATCGAGATGGAAAGCCTTCCCGCCAATGATGGAAGATGATTTCGGAGCGGATCAGCCGGCACTACTATCGAGAAAGCTCTGTGGGTTCGGGGAATGTTTTGATGAGCGAGAACATGGCAGTGGCCAATTCACCTTGGCACTTGAGGTGGCGTGCCGTACCGACGGTCGCGCTGTTGCTGATGGTGATTACCTGGCTGTTTTTATGGGTCTCGCCCCCCGAGCGATTCGATCGCGGCATGCGCAACTTGTTCGGCGTTCTGGCAGCGCTGTCGGCTGTCGGCGTGATCGCGATCTGGTTCTTTGGGTTTTCAGGCATCTCGCGGCGCACGCGGGGTATCACGGCCATATTGCTCGTGCTGTTGGCAAGTGGAGTCGTGGCCTCGGTGCGGGACGTGGAATTCTCGGGCGACATGGACCCGACTTTCGACTTTCGTTGGCAGCCAACGCGCGAGAGCAAACTCGAAGGGTATTTGACGAGTGAGGCGCCGGCGCCGCTCATGGTGGCCGGGAACCAGTCTGGCGAACCGAGCGTGGCCAGCGCCGATGACTCGCCGGCCTACCGCGGCGCGAACACAGACGGCATCGTCGTAGGGCCGGCGCTCGCGCGCGATTGGACAGACCAGCCACCGCGTTGCCTGTGGCGGCATCCCTGCGGCGGCGGTTATGCGTCGTTTGCCGTGATCGGCGATTCCGCAGTAACGCTCGAGCAACGTGGGCCCGACGAAGTCGTGGTTTGCTACGACATCGCGACCGGGCGGCATCGTTGGACTTATGCGTATTCTGCGCTGTTCAGCGAAAAGATGGGCGGCGATGGGCCTCGCGCGACCCCCGCCATTCACGACGGATTTGTCTATTCGTTGGGCGCGGCAGGCGACCTGGTGAAGCTTGACTTCGTCACGGGCAAGTTGCAATGGCGGGCCAACATCCTTTCCGAAAATGGCTCGGGCAACCTGGAGTGGGGCATGAGCGGTTCGCCACTGGTCTACGACGGACAGGTGATCGTGAACCCCGGAACTCAGCAGGGAACCGAAGCGAGCGCCGCGGTGCTGGGCCTGGCCACTGCCGACGGCAAGGTCGTGATGCGCGGCGGAGATGCACGCAGCAGCTATTCATCGCCGATGCTGGTGACCTTGCTCGGATTACCGCAGCTCGTGATTTTCGACGCGGCGGGATTGGCAGGCTTCGACGCCGAGTACGGAAACAAACTGTGGAGTGTGCCGTGGACTAGCGACTTTGATATCAATGCCGCGCAGCCGGTGGTGCTCGACGATCGGCACATCGTGATTTCATCACAAGCCGGTTGTGCGCTGATCGAGTTTTGCCGGGCCGAAGGGAATTGGACAGCCACGCAAGTCTGGCGCAACCGTTTGATGAAATGCTCGTACGCGAACCCGATTTCGCATGCCGGGTATCTGTATGGTTTGGACGAGGGGATTCTTTCCTGCCTGGACCTGCAGTCGGGAAAACGCCTGTGGAAAGATCGTGCTGCGCAGTATGGCCATGGCCAGTTGCTGCTGGCCGGCGACCTACTGATCGTCTTGAGCGAGAAGGGGGAACTGGCTCTAGTCGAAGCCACGCACGAGGCGTTCCACGAGCTGGGACGGATTCAGGCGCTCGAAGGTAAAACCTGGAACAATCCGGTCCTGGTGCGTGGTCGCGCCCTGGTGCGCAATCACCTGGAAATGGCCTGCTACGAATTGCCGCTGGCCGAGCCGGCGAAATGAACCGGCCTTCGCCATAAATCTACCCTCACTTGACCCTCTTGGTAGGTGAAGTGGCGATTTCTAGAACAACCGGTTGTATCCGTTCAGCGCCGCCACGCGGTAGGCCTCGGCCATGGTCGGATAGTTGAACGTGGTGTTGATGAAATACAACAGCGAGTTCGCCTCGCCTGGCTGCGACATGATTGCCTGGCCGATGTGAATGATTTCGGACGCGCTCGATCCGAAGCAATGCACGCCCAGGATCTGCAGCGTCTCGCGATGAAAGAGGATCTTCAGCATGCCCACCTGTCGGCCCGTGATCTGAGCGCGGGCCAGGTGCTTGAAGAGCGAGTGGCCGATTTCGTAGGGGACCTTGTCGGCGGTTAGTTCGCGCTCGGTACGACCGATCGAGCTGATTTCGGGGCTGGTGTAAATGCCGGTCGGAATATCACGGATCAGAGCGCATTCGCTGCGCCCCGTAATGATGTGGGTCGAGGCGAATCGCCCTTGCACGTAGGCGGCGCTCGCCAGCGACGGGAAACCAATGACGTCCCCCACGGCGTAGATATGCGGCACCGCGGTTTGAAAGTTGCCGTTCACTTCCAATTGGCCGCGCTGATTGGGCTGCACGCCGACATCTTCCAGGCCCAGATCGGTCGCCTGGCCCGTGCGTCCGTTGGCCCACAACAGGATATCGGTTTTTAGCTGCTTACCGCTTTGCAGGTGCAGGACAACACCGTCATCGCGTGTTTCGACTTTTTCATAATGCTCGTCATGGCGAATCAATACGCCCAGATCGCGCATGTGATAAGCCATCGCGTCGATGATCTCGTCGTCGAGAAACTCCAGCAGCTTGGGGCGCGTGTTGATCAGATTGATCTTGATGCCCAGGTTGCGAAACATCGACGTGTATTCACAACCGATAACGCCGGCGCCGTAGATCGTCATCGACTGCGGTGTGAAGTCGAGATCGAGAATCGTGTCGCTATCGAATACGCGCGGATTGCCAAAATCGATATCGGACGGACGGTAAGGGCGCGAGCCGGTTGCGATGACAAAGGCGTTGGCCGTGAGGCGCTGCTTGCCCCCCGCGCCGTCAGAGACCTCGACGGTGTGCGAATCGATAAAGCGGCCACGCCCGACAAGAACGGGTACGTGATTGCGCTCGTAGAAGCTGGCGCGCATCTCGACTTGTTGCTCGATGACGCGGCGTGCCGAGCGGTGCAGTTCGGCGACGGAAAAGTGCAACGACGAGACGCCGCAATCGCGAAAGAGCGGATTCCGATTGGCCTCTGTCATCTGGAAAATGGCATAGCGAAGCGCCTTACTGGGGATGGTTCCCCAGTGGGTGCAGCCGCCGCCGACGCGATTGAATTGTTCGACGACCGCGACATGCTTGCCATGTTTCACGGCCTGCATCGCGGCCCCTTCGCCGCCAGGCCCGCTGCCGATTACCACGACGTCGAAATGCAGTTTGCTCATCAGGATCTCGCCACGCGGTTAGCAGGAGAAGAAAACAGTCCGTTGTTGCCGGTGATTCGCGCTTGCTTGGTCAATAATGACCTGTCCGGCGCGTATTCGTCCCCTCCTTGGGGGCATCTATGGGCGAGGGTATGCAGGGGTAATTCTAATCGGAAGGGGCGTCTTTGCCCACCGGGGCACCCACGCGCGGATCTCGCAGACTTAGCTGTTCGAGCCGCCAAACCAGCGGCGGACAGCGGTCCACCCGTGCCCCAGCAATTTGCCGCTGAGCAGTTCCTCGGTGATCGTTTCCTTGTCGGTGGAGAAGTTGTTCCATACGGCATCGACATACGGTCCGCTGGTTTCACGCACCGTGGCATACAGCCCGCGCTCGCGTATTTCGTTGATCGCGGACTCGTAATGATCGATCACGTGCCGATCGAAGAGTCGGCCGGCGACGCGCACTCCGGACAAGGCGCCACGCGCCACGGCCTGCATACGCGACAGTGTGAACATGGTCATCGCCCCGGAAACGGCCAGCGGGCTGACACCCTCGCGCTGCGCGATGTCGCGCATTTCGTCCCAGACGCGGGCTATCTCGGCCTGCGGAATGACGCTCTTGGGATCGATCGACTTGAGGGCCTCGCGCGTTTGCTCGATGGTTTCGCGTAAGCCTGCGATCGATAACGGGGGGGTATTGAAGGCATCGGCCGTTGTTTTCGAGGCATTGGCGACGGCGTTCAACAGGTCGTCGACGTGATGAATCGTACTCTCCTGGTCGATGACACCATCGCGCTTCAGCTCGTCGGCCAGTTCAGCCAGATAGGTTTGCGACCCATAGGCGACGTCACTGACCACGGCCAACAGCAGCGCCGGGGAAAGGTGAAACGTGGCCAGGTGGGCCATGTCGATAAAATTGCCGACGGCCTTGCGAGCGACGAAATTCTCGACGCGCGCCTCGCTCGTATCGGCTTCTCCCTTCTTTACCGTACCGCCGACATCCTCGGCCAGGAAGTCGAGCATCTGGCGGATCATTACCGAGTAGCTTTTGGAGTTCTGAAACGCTTGCGGCACCAACAGCGACGCCCCTTCGCGCGCGGCGCCAGCTACAACAGCCGTTCCGGAACGCAAGGCCCGCTCTGGCAGCGAGAGCGTGTAGCGCAGATAGCGCGAGATGGCGGTATAGCCGGGATCGGCATCGTCAGGCGGCCGGTTTTCGAGAGACATATTCTGCTCGGCACGCTCGCGGCGGAATTTTCGTTGCCGCGGCCGAACGGAATCGTTTCCCCCGGGCAAGCAACTGCCGGCAGTATAAGCGATCGGCAGAGAGCGAGCTGAACGGGAACTCGGGATAGCTGGCTTTCACCAAGTCCCCGGTATGAGATATTCGTGAACAGGCTCACGTCCTGGCGCCCGGGCACCGGGCCGCTACAGCATCAAAAAGAGTGCGACAGTCGCTAAAACACCAGCCAAAACATAAGCGGTGGACATGACATTTCTCACAGAAGGTTCAGCTTCGCGCCGGACTGCGCCCGGCTGCGAAGATGTGCAGACGCAAGCCACGTGCCGAATCGAAGTCGTACCGACTGGCAGCGGCCCGGGATGGGGCACCGAACCAACGTAAGTGTCTGTCCGCTGCGAGTCTACGAACGCCGTGGTGAATCGAAATGCAGAACGCACCGCGAGTAACGTGATTGACGGCGTGCCGCAAAACGACGTGTCAAAACGAGACACTGTCGCATGACGAGACGGTTGCCGCGATCAAGCCATCGGCTACGGTTGCGGCGGCAGCTTCGCTGGCAGACCGCCCCAGACCACTTGATCCAGTCGGCCGTCGTAGCCGTTCAAATTCTCGGCCGGGTTGTCGACGATGCTGCCCAGAATGATCACACGATCATGAACATTGATGGCCGGTTGGGCCGGGCGCCAACTGACGACGGTCACCACTTTCGGCAGGCCGAAGAGCACCACCTTCATCGCATACAGGTTGCCAACCTGCGACATTTCTTGCACGGTGCCGGCCAGGGCGATGCCCGGAGCGTTGTGTCGCGTCGGTTCGAGTTGAAAGCCGGCCAGGCGGCCGATGGATTCGGCCGACTTGGGGTCAGCACCCACATTAGACATTAGTTGCTGCACGGATTCGCGCTGGGTCCAACTGTTGGTGTCCCCCCGCGAAACAAATGTCACGACCTCGGCCAGATGGCACAGGCGCGTGTAAAGCTCCGGAGTCATCTTGGTGACGCTCTTTCCGGCGCAGACCGTGCATGGCAGGCGGCGATCGGCAATCGGCTCGGCCTTGATTCCCTTGCCATCGCGCGCGGCGGCTGACGCTTTGATATAGCCGGTTCCGTCGCAGGCCGAGCATCGCAGGGCCGAGGACATATCCGCCGTGGCCAACGAGAGATCTTCGGCCGAGTAGGCTGTGAAGTGCGCGGGGCCGTTGCGCGGCACTGGCGGGGTGCCAGACGGATTCTCTGGCGTCGGCGATGCAGCCGACGTTTCGGTCGGAGGAATCGGTTGAGCCGCAGTGGGCGAGGGCTCTGTCGCGGGCGGAAAATCACTGTCCGGATTTGCCTGCGGAGGAGTCGCGAAAGGGGGCGCCGCATCGGTGGGTGCCATCGGCGGCGCAGTAATACCCGGATCCGATGAAGGCGTAGCACGCCCTGGATCGAACGGGGACGGTGCAGTGCGGGACGGATCAAACGGCGGTGCCGCTCCGGCTGGATCGAACGGCGGGGCAACATTTTCCCCGGCTGGTCCTGGCGGAGCGTTCGGCATTTCTACGGGGGGCGGCTCGTCGGCCTTGTCGAGGAGCGCCTTCAGGCCACGATCGTTTGCGGGCTGGTCGTCGTCTTTCCCTTTGCCCTCCAGGAAGGGGAGGTTTATGGGGGCCGTTACCCAGGGGGGGAGTTTGTTCGCGATTTCGAGAAAGTCGTAGCGCGGTCCACCAAATCGCAGCAGGCCGATATAACCCAGCGACAGGCCGATCAAACCTCCGCCTACCACGCCGATGAGATGTGACAGCACGCCGGGCTGCCTTTTGGGGGGACGCGGCGCGATGTCGTCGATTGATTCAGTGTCGAGTTCCGCGGGAGCGGCGCTCGCGGCAGCACGAAACGCGGGAGCGCCCGTGATGCTGCCCGATGATCGCGGAACGAGGATCGCTTCTGGCGGGGCTGCAATACTGGCCGGAAGAATGTCCTGGACCGGGAATTGCGCATGGCACAGCGGACAGCGAACCTGATCCTGCGGCTGTGCAAGGCCGGGTATCAGGATATCGCCATGGCATGATGCGCAGGACGAAATGCGGGACATGCAGGGCTCCGGCACGAACCTTATCCATGTTCAGTCTATCAGCGACAGCGAAGATTCGCCTATACCGGCTTGGGGGTGCTCGCTTGCAAGAGGTGCAAGCAGTGCACGGTCGCGGATGCCGTTTAGGTCGATCGGGCGGTTCACGAATGCTGTCAGTGCGACGCTCCTATCCAATGACGTAATCAAATTGAGGGGTTAGTCATTCGGTGGTAGTCGGCGCGGCGCTCGCGAACGATTGCTGAGGTGTTTCTTTTTGCAGGGCCTGGTGAGTCAGGCGGCGACATCGTAGAGCGAAATTCCCGTTCGAAGTCTGGCCGCGATGACGTTCCAACGGGGAAGGGGAGTGCCATTCCCGACCTTCGGTCGCGTCGCGAAGGGCGTAATTGGACCTGAAGTCAATCGGGTCGAGTTGGCGTGCATGAATGGCCGTGAATGGCGAGACAAGTTTTTTGATCTCGCGCGGTGTCGCAAACTGCGGCGCGGCAGTTTGTCACAGTCGCCGCGCGGGGACGTTCACGGAGTGCGGCAGATTGGGTTAAAAACCCTAGCGATGCGCGAAGCGTAGAAAAGTTTCTAAGAATGCTGTTGAAATCGGTAATCGCGGTTTGGTAGAATCCGCTCACATTTCAAAGAACTAAATCGCGGTCGACCTGAAATTGTGCCTTTCCTAGGAAGATCGCTCGTCAGCCGGTGGTGGTGACACTAAAGGCGGTCGCCGTGATTGTCACAGCGTTAGCTGTTTTAAATAGCGCCGGTTGATCAGAGTCTCAATTGATCATGGCGAAAGTCCTTGTCGTTGATGACGAACTTGGCTATCGCGTCAGCTTGGAGTTCTTCCTTGCGCAGGCCGGGCACGAGGTGGCCGTCGTGGCGACCACGGCCGCTGCCATAGCACGTGCCCAGGATTTTCAGCCCGAGATTCTGGTCGTGGACTGGTTGCTGGGAGATAAGCAAACCGGTGCTGACCTGATCCGTGAGTTGCGGGTCCAATTGCCTGACATTCGGGTGATCGTGATGAGCGGATTGGGCCCTCAGATGGTGCGGCACCAGACCGAGGATCTGCGTATCTTTCGCATGGTCGAAAAGCCGTTCGAGCCCGGCGCGATTCTGGACGCCGTTCGCGAGGCGGGGGCCGGCTTGGATTCGGCTCATGGGTCGGTTGGCTCGTAACTGCAGCGCGATGCCTGTGCGCTCAACGCAAAACCGTGCGCACGGTCGGCAATCACGCCTTTCGCAAGTTGCCAGGGGCAATTTCCCCCCCCGTGGATCCAAAGTTGGCACGCATACACGCTTCTTTATACAATTGAGGTGTTGGCCGGCCGGTGCGTTCAAGAAGCGCGAACGCGCCCTCGAAATGCCGGCATCGCTGCTACCCTCCCGACGCGTACTCTCCCGCCAACGAATAGTCCCGCCGTTCGATCGTCATGCGTTTGTCTTTCGTGTCGCAATACATCGTTTGTTCACTGGCCTCAGTCGTGCTGTGCTGGATGCTGTTGTGCGCGCCGCGGGTGACCTGGGGAGCGGACACGTTTCTCGCCGAAAAGCTGCAGCCGTTTCTGGCAAAGTATTGCATCGATTGTCACGGAGGAGCCGAGCCCGAGGCCGATTTGGCCCTCGACCTGCTGAAGGACGAGAGTGTTATCAGTGAGGATCGAAACCGCTGGGCGCACGTCGTGGAATATCTCGAGGCGGGCATTATGCCGCCCGACGACCAGGTGCAGCCAACGCCCGAGGAAGTGGCGGCCGTAAACGCCTGGATCAGCACGCGATTGGCGAATCTGAAAGGCACCACAACGCGCGACCCGGGGCGAGTGACGATCCGCCGATTGAATCGCATCGAATACAACAACACGGTTCGCGATTTATTGGGTGTTGATTTTCAACCGGCCGATGATTTTCCATCGGATGATGTCGGTTACGGCTTCGACAACATTGGCGATGTATTGTCGATGCCGCCGATCTTGCTGGAAAAGTACCTGGCGGCAGCTGATAAAATCGCCGCCCGCGCCATCGTCGACCCGTGGCCCCCCGCGGCGGAAGTCCGCAAATTCACCGCCGCACAACTTATTTCGGGGCAACGCGGAAGCAAGGGGGTTGCGACCGGCCGGCTGGAGACCGAGGGAGAAGTCTTTGTCGCGCGCGAGTTTCTGGCCGAGGGAGATTATGTGCTGCGCGTCACGGCCCATGGCGAGCAAGCAGGGGACGAACCTCCGCGTATGGCAGTACGGTTGAATAACAAGGACCTGGCGACGTTTGATGTCCCGGCCGTGGCAGGTAGCCCGGCTGTCTTTGAAATGCGGGTTCGCATTCCGACAGGCAAGCAGCGCGTGGCGCTTGCCTACTTGAACAACTTCGTCGATCCGGAAAATCCTGATCCGGCGCGGCGCGACCGCAACCTGATTATTGATTCCCTCGAGATTGATGGGCCGCATGGCGAGGTTCTGCCGCCCGCTTCGCATCGGCAAGTGATCTTCCGCGAGCCGGCTGGGGATGACGAAGCGTGCGCCGAAGAAATCCTGACCCGGTTCGCCACGCGCGCTTATCGCCGGCCGGTCGCCGCCGAGGAAGTCGATCGGCTGATGGAGCTGGTGCGGCTGGCGCGCGATAGCGGCGACTCGTTCGAACGAGCGATTCGCCTAGCGGTACAGGCGGCACTTGTGTCGCCGCACTTTTTGTTCCGCGTCGAGCTCGATGCCGACAGCGGCGGCGACGTGCCGGTGCAGAAGATCGACAATCATCAGCTGGCTTCGCGGCTGTCGTACTTCCTGTGGAGCTCGATGCCTGACGAGGAGCTTTTTCGGTTGGCCGAGCAAGGAGCGCTCGGGCAGGACGAAGTGCTGGCCGCGCAGGTCCGTCGGATGATCGCGGATCCGCGTTCGCAGGCGATGGTTGAGAATTTTGCCGGCCAGTGGCTGCAAATCCGCAATCTCAGTATCGCGTCTCCGGATCGCAAACGCTTTAAAGGCTTCGACGAGTTCCTGCGCACCGCGATGCGTAAAGAGACCGAGCTGTTTTTCGCCTCGATCATGCGAGAAGATCGCAGCATCGTTGAATTAATCGATGCCGATTACACGTTCGTCAACGAACGTCTGGCAGAGCACTACGGAATCAAAGGCGTAAGCGGCGACGAGTTTCAACGCGTGAAGCTGACGGATCGACGCCGCGGCGGCGTCCTGACGCAGGCCAGCGTACTAATGGTCACGTCGAATCCGACGCGCACTTCGCCGGTGAAACGGGGCAAGTGGATCATGGAGCAGATTCTCGGCACGCCTCCTCCGCCTCCGCCCCCCGGCGTACAGGAGTTGGAACAAGTGAAGCTGGAAGGGACGTTGCGACAAAAGATGGAGCAGCATCGGGCAAACTCCTCCTGCGCGGTTTGCCATGCGCGGATGGATCCGCTCGGCTTCGCTTTCGAAAACTTTGACGCGATTGGCGCTTGGCGCGATCGTGACGACGAGCACGAGATCGATCCGTCGGGCATTCTGCCAGGGGGGCAAAAGTTCGCGGGCGCCGCGGAATTACGCGTTCTGCTGGCCGCGCGGCCCGAATTGTTCGCTCGCAGCCTGGTACGGAAGATGCTAACTTACGCGTTGGGCCGTGGGCTCGAAGCGTACGATACCCAGACAGTAGCCGAGATTGCCGAACGTTTGAAGTCGCAGGATTACAAGTTCTCGGCCTTGGTGCTGGAAATTGTACGCAGCGAACCTTTCCAAATGCGACGCGCGCGAGGAGCCGAGTGATGACTGAGCGCAGACACGTCACGCGACGAACGGTTCTCAAAGGGCTGGGCACGGCGCTCGCCTTGCCCATGTTCGATTCGATGTTGCCAGTGCGGGCACGGGCGGAAACAGCCGCGCTCACGGTTCTGCCGCGTCGGCTGGCGTTCATTTACATTCCTAACGGCGTACACCTGCCGGATTGGACGCCGAAGGCTGTGGGCACCGATTTCGACCTGCCGCCGATCCTGGCTCCGCTGGCCGAGCACAAGAACTACCTCACCATCTTAACGGGATTAGCCCAGGACAAAGGGCGCGCCAACGGAGATGGTCCCGGCGATCACGCCCGGGCGTTATCGAGCTTTCTGACCGGTTGCCAGGCTTTTAAGACCAACGGCGCGAATATTCGCATTGGCGTATCTGCCGACCAGGTCGCGGCCCAGCAGATTGGCCATCGGACGCGCTTCCCGTCTCTGGAATTGGGAGTCGATCGCGGCGCGCAGTCGGGGAATTGCGATTCGGGTTATAGCTGCGCGTATTCCTCGAATATGTCGTGGCGTTCGCCTAACACGCCGAATCCGAAGGAAGTCGACCCACGACTGGTCTTCGAGCGATTGTTTGGTGCCGGTACCAGCGTCGAGAGCGATCAGGCGCGCGCGACGCGTGCCAAGTACGAGAAAAGCGTTCTCGATTTCGTACGCGAGGACGCTGGGCGGTTACAAAAAAAGCTGGGCGCGACCGATCAGCGCAAGATGGACGAGTATCTGACGGCCGTGCGCGAAGTCGAACAGCGGATCGCGCATGCCGAGAAATCTTCGTCGCGCGAGTTGCCAAGCTACGCTCGCCCGGACGGTATTCCGCCGGATCATGCCGAGCACATGCGGCTGATGGCCGACTTGCTAGTGCTGGCGTTCCAGGCGGATTTGACGCGCGTGGCCACCTTCATGTTCGGCAATGCCGGCAGTAATCGTAGCTATTCGTTCATCGGTGTGCCTGAGGGGCATCATGATCTGTCACACCACGGCAGCGACGAGCAGAAGCAGGCCAAGATCAGCCAGATTAATCAGTTCCACACGCAAAGCCTGGCGTACCTGCTCGACAAATTGAAGTCGGTGCGCGAAGGGGATGCAACGCTGTTGGATCAGGCCATGATCGCCTATGGCAGTGGGTTGGGGGACGGCAACGCGCACAATCACGACAGGCTGCCGATTCTGGTCGCTGGTCGAGCCGGTGGCACCATCCAATCAGGCCGGCATCTGGAATTCGAAAAAGAAATGCCGCTCAACAATCTTTGGTTGTCGCTGTTGGATCGGGTCGACGCCCACGCCGATCATCTGGGCGACTCGACTGGCCGCCTCGCGGATCTGTAAAAAAGTTTTGGCCGCACGGCCATCTCGCTGGACGTAGGCTTTTCGCGCCGATAGGTTCAATGCGCATCGCGGCATTCTCGCCGCGGTCTTCGACGCATCACTTCTCGCACGTCAGGCGTTTTCATGCAAATCAAGGATCAAGTTGTCGTTGTCACCGGCGGGGCCCATGGAATCGGAAGGGCCATGTGCCTGCGCTTTGCCAGAGAGGGGGCCAAAGGAATTGTCGTGGCCGATCTGGACGAAGCGGCTGCTCGCGAGGTGGCGAAGGAAATCAACGGCCTGGCCGTGCAAACCGATGTCAGTAAACCGAATGACCTGGTGGCACTTGTTGGGCGGGCGATTGAAAAGTTCGGACCGATCGATTTGTTCTGCTCGAACGCGGGGATCGAAACCGGCGGCGGTATCGATGCGCCGCTCGATGCGTGGGAGCGTATCTGGCAAGTCAACGTCATGGCCCACGTGTACGGCGCGCGGGCTGTCCTGCCTGGCATGATCGCGCGCGGCAGCGGCTATCTGTTACAGACAGCATCGGCCGCCGGGTTGCTCACGCAAATGAGCTCGGCACCGTATTCAACCACCAAGCATGCCTCGGTCGGGCTGGCCGATTGGTTGGCGATTACCTATCGCGACGTGGGGATCAAAGTGTCGTGCCTGTGCCCGTTGGGCGTGCGGACGAACATGCTGATGTCGACCGATGATCCGATCGCAGTGTTCCTTCGTGAGGGAGCGATCGATGCCGAACAGGTTGCCGAGGCCGTGGTGCAGGGGCTGGCCACGGAGAAATTCCTGATCCTGCCGCACCCCGAGGTGGCCGAGTATTTTCGTCGCAAGGCGGACGATTACGACCGCTGGTTGCGCGGGATGATTCGGTTGCGTGCGAGCTTGCCGGGGATGCCCGATCCGAAGTCGTAAGCGCTTGGAACCAAACGATGCGCTTGGCTGCTACTCGCCGGTGGGGCCGCTCCAGCTATTGCCCCATTTCTTATAGAGCGACTGCAGCAACGATTCCCATTCCGCGGGGGTACGCGACTTCGGAAAGATCTCCGGCGCGACCGGGTTGCCGGAACTGGCCACCACGTCGAACTGTCCGTCGGCACGGACGCGTCCGATACGGGTGGTGCGGTGGGTATTGAGCAGCACCGGATCGACGAAAATCGGCCCGCCCGGACCGACGAAGCTCATGCCGCGTAGTGCCTGGCGAACTTTCACGACGTCGTCGGTGCCGGCTTTTTGTACGGCTTTTGCCCATAAATGGACGCCGACGTACGCCGATTCCATGGCGTCACTCACCACTCGTTGCCGGCCGTAGCGAGCCCAGAAACGTTCGAGGAATTTCTCGTTCTCGGGCCGATCGGTGGTTTGGAAGTAATTCCGCGCGGCGTAGTCGCCGACCACATCGTCAATCCGCATGCTGCGTAGCTCGGGCTCGCCGATTGAGAATGAGAGCACCGGTAACTTGTCAGGGCTCAGTCCGGCGGCGCGCATGCCGCGGAAGAATGCGATATTGCTGTCACCATTGATCGTGCTGAGCACGACGTCGGGCTTGCTCTCTTTAATCTGCCGAATCACTTCGGACGCGTCGTTGGTGCCCAGCGGCAGATAGCCTTCGCCGACCACCTCGCCCCCCATTGTCTTCAGTTCGTCGCTAATGACGGCATTCGCGATGTGCGGAAAGACATAGTCCGACCCGACGAGGAAGAATTTTCGCGCCGGACGATCCAAGAAGGCAAAGCACCACTTTACCGCCGGAATGATCTGCTGATTGGGCGTCGGGCCGACATACAGGATGTTGGGGCTTTGCTCGAGCCCTTCGAATTCGACAGGGTAGACCAGGAGATTGTCGTGCAGTTCGAAGATCGGCAGTACCGTCTTTCGGCTGGCCGAGGTCCAGCAGCCGAAGACCACCGCGACGTGATCCTCGTCGAGCAGCTTCTTTGCCTCGCGAGCGAACGTCGCCGGGTCGGAGCGGCCGTCGCGCACGATCGGTTCGATCTTGCGGCCTAGCAATCCGCCTTGCTCATTCAATTCGTCGATCGCCAAACGCGTCGTATCGACGACGGCCGATTCACTGATGGCCATCGTACCGGTCAGCGAGTGCAGGATGCCGACTTTGATCGGCTCGGAATCCACCGCGACTGGAAGATTCGTGAGACTGGCTTCGCTTTCCGGCATTTCGTCGTGGCGCAAATGCCGATAGCCGGCCGCGGCCATGACCACCACGAGCGTGGCCAGCACCAGGTTAGCGGTAAGTTGCCAATGCCGTTTTAGCCAGGGCTGCCGCCGCTTTGCGTTGGCCGTGGTAGCGCGGCGCTGCGTGCGACGGCGAACTCCGCTGGGGCGTTCGTTCTCGGCCGTGGGGTGGGCGCCATCTAAAAATAATGCCAGGTCATCGGCCAGGGCCTGAGCGCTCGCGTAACGATCCTGGGGGTGCTTTTGCAGGCACTTTAAACAGATTTTCTCGAGCCCGCGCGGTACCGTGGGTCGCAGCAAGCTGGGCCGGATCGGGTCTTCGGTCACGACTTGCCGCATTGTTTCAAAATTCGACTCGGCCGAAAACGGCGGGCGGCCGGTCAGCATTTCATATAGCAGGGCACCCAGGCCATAGACGTCGACGGCCGGCGAGATGTCGGCGGTGGGATTCTCGACCTGTTCGGGCGCCATGTAGCAGGGCGTCCCCAACACGACTCCGGACTGCGTTAAGCGAACGTCATCCTGCAGTTGGCGAGCCAACCCGAAATCGGTCAGCTTGGCAGTGCAGTCACGTAAGGACATGTCCTCGGCGCCGGCCATCAAGATGTTCGCCGGTTTCAAATCGCGATGGACGATGCCGCGCTGATGGGCATATTCGATCGCCAGGGCAACCGTCTCCATCACGGTTGCAGCCGTGACGTCATCGACGGGCTGTCCTTGCAGACGGCGGTGAAGGCTGGGGCCGTCGACAAACTCCATCGAGAAGTAGGGCGCACCGTCATGTTCGCCGACATCGTAGATTTGCACGATGTTCGGGTGCTGCAGACGTGCCACGGACTCGGCCTCGGCGGCGAAGCGGGCTCGCTCGCGAGCGCCGGCATGCGCGCCGGAAATGATCGTCTTAATCGCGACCGGCCGATTCAGCTTGATCTGCCGGGCTTTGTACACGACGCCCATCCCGCCGCGGCCAAGCTCGCCGACGATTTCATAGCCGGGTATCTCGGGATAGCGACTGCCGCTGGGACGAGGGGGCGGAGACAACTGCGCCGAGGGAGTCGAGCCGGCGGTCATATCTTCGGCCAGGGTCTCGTTCACCTGATCCGCGGGCTTTGCCAACAGCGCGACCTGTTTGCGCAACTCGTCGGCCAGCTCTGGGCAGTCGCCGCAGAGCTCTTCAATGCTGACGGGTTCGCCCCGGAAATTGAGCGATTCCCAGCGCGTGATGAGTTCGCTGATGCGAGAGTCGGTCGTCATTTGGTAGCGGTAACGGCAACTCGAGTCGTTAATCGACGCCTATCCTCGCTTCCTTCCTACATTTACGCAATGTATGTAAACCTAGCCCACGGCAAAGGCAAGAAATCCGCCAACGCGGCTGCACAGGCAGCAGAATGTGAATATTCGGCGGGACATCGCGAGACGAGCCAGATGTGCCCTGGAACCGGAGGATCAATCGGGGCTTGGGCTTAGGCGCAGAGTATTACCCGGAACCGATTCAAAAGTCTGAGTCGGCGCTAGGAAAGGCGATGCAACGGAGGCCGCGGCCGAGGCTTGCGATCGAGTAATCTCGAACCTCCGTAAGGGCCGTTTGTGAGCCCGCGGTGAGCAGCCAAGGCGCAGCACGGCCCGGGGGCGTTCGATCGAGCAGGGATCGCACGCCCGGCCAAGGTTTTGGCAGATTGGAAAAGTCGCCCCCTGGGGTGCGCTACTTCGTGGCTGGGGCCGGTTGATTGTTCTGCAAGTTGGCTTCAAGCACCTTGGCTTCGTCGATGACCTTCACCGCGGCTTGCTCGGCCTTTTGCTTGTCGACGGAGAACGTGGCGCTGCCGGTGTCCTTATTCCAACTGACGTGCAGAATGCCGGCGCTGACGAGAACCGCGCCGATGATGCCCAGAAAAACGATCGAACGAACCATGGGAGACCTCCTTGTCCAATGAAAGGCCGCTGGCGACGCGTGAAGCGCGACGGCAACCAGCGAGCGGGGCAGATTCTGGCGGATGGTCGCCCAACGGACAAGCCGAGTTTGCCGTGTCTGCGGACGAGTCGGCAAGGTAGGCTGAGAATGGCATGCTAGCGAGGGTTGCATGCTACGCATCGATCGCGAAATTCGCTCGATGCACTCGGAATTATGGGAAAGCCCGGGCCTAATCGCGTTCCCGCGAAAGATCACGGTTCAACAACCCGGTGGGGAGCACGAATTTTCGTTGCTCGAGTTCGTCGCTGGTGAGCAATTCGAACTCGTCGACGCTGAGTACGTGTTTACCTCGGAATAAGATGTCCAACTCGCTGGGTTTGGCGGCGCGCGGGGTGTGATTGGTTGTGGCTGATTTCAACAGCAGAGACTTACCACGCCCTGAAGGTTGGTAGCTGATGCGGAGATCATCAATCTGATCGCCTTGGTTGTTGATTGTGCGTCGATGCACGGGAAGAAAACGCGAGTTCGAGGCGAATTCGAAGATCGAACCGTTGCGCAGCCGGACGCGAATCGAATTCGGTCCAAACGCTTCGTCGTCGAAGCGTTCGGCCTTCGCAACCTTCTCCGATGTCAACACGTCCGTTAGGTACTGCCCCTGCCGGTCGGTGGCCAATTGACGCGGATCTGTCGGCCCAACATGCGCCAGCTGATGGGGACTCAACAGCACCAGGCGATTGCTAGCCGGCTGAAACTCGGTCCAGCGGCCTTTTTCCAGGCGAGATAGTTCGGCGAGTTCCCCTTTCGCATCGCGCCGGATGCATTCAAAGAAGCCGACATCCAATAAGAGCGGAAGCGTGCGAGACGAGCGCTCTTTCGCGATTTCAAATTCAATGCGACCGCCATTGCCAAACTCGCTAACGACCTTATCGGGAAGTTTCTTGGCGCTCTCATCAGGCAGGATCGTCCAGCGTAACTGAACGGCAACGGCGCCGAGTTCCTTCTCGTTCGCACGGTCGGCATCAATGACGACGTTTAGAAGATCACTCTCGGTCTCGGCACAGGACGGCGCTGCGAAACCGACCAAATAGCAAACGCCAACGCAGACGATCGCGACGTACTTGTGCATGTGCCGCGCCTGATAGATTGTGCATCGATTGCCGCTGCCCCCTGGCTGCGCGCTGGCGATGATTGTAACTTGTCGAGAGCCGTGGATACACGAATTTCACGAGTCGCCTGGGGATGGGAATATGACGACAATGGGGTTTAGTCGCGTAATCGTGCTGGTGGCCCTGACTTTGGCGGTTTTCAATACCTCTTCAATCGCGGCCGAACGAGCCATGCCCAAAATCGAATTTGCCATCGCCATTCACGGTGGAGCCGGCATCGAGCCGGAGAAGATACCGGCCGAGGAACGCCGACAAACTGAAGATGCCTTAGGCAAGGCGCTGGAGGTGGGCCATAAAATCCTGGCCGATGGCGGCACGTCACTCGATGCCGTCGAGAAGACGGTCCGTGTACTGGAGGATGATCCAATTTTCAACGCGGGCCGGGGGGCTGTCTTCAACAGCGCCGGCATGCACGAACTGGACGCCTCGATCATGGATGGCGCATCGCATAAAGGGGGGGGCGTGGCGGGCCTGATGACGGTTAAGAACCCGATTTCGCTGGCCCGTTTGGTGATGACGGAAACTCCGCACGTGCTGTTGATCGGCGCCGGCGCAGAACGCTTTGCGGACGAGATGCGCGATCGGCCGCAGATCGAACGCGTTCCGAATAGCTACTTCAGCACCGAAGCCAAACGCAAGCAGTGGTTGGAGGCGGTCGAACGCGAAAAACGAAAGCGTGCCAAGGCGAACAAGGGGACCGTCGGCTGTGTGGCCCTCGACAAGCAGGGCAACCTGGCGGCCGGCACCTCGACCGGCGGGCTAACGAATAAAAAATGGGGGCGCGTCGGGGATTCCCCCATTCTCAGTGCCGGCACTTATGCCGATAACGCGACCTGCGCCGTGAGCTGCACCGGCACCGGCGAATTCTTTATCCGCTCGAGCATTGCCTTCCACGTGTCAGCCTTGATGGCGTACAAAGGCCTGCCGTTGGACCAGGCGGTTGATTATGCAATCAACAAAGTCCTCGAGCCTGATACGGGCGGGCTGATCGCGGTCGATCACGATGGCCAGATCTCGATGCAATTCAATACGGCCGGCATGGCCCGGGCGGCCGCGGATTCGAGTGGTAAGAAGGAAATCAAACTGGGGAAATAGCTGCGTCCGTTGCCCGAGAAACAGGCCGGGACGAGTGAGTGAATCCCGTTCACGGCCAACCTGCCGAAAGCCCTGCTGTTACGAGGTTGGCCAGCGATCCATCACGATCAGCAGCACCGCCATCGCTACTCCGGCCACCGCAGATAATACGGCCAGGGCCAAAGCCAGCTTCCAGGTCGGCGGCAGGTCGGTTTCGCCCGTTCGCGTGCGGCGCAAATAGGGGAGATGCATCCAAGCAGCCAAGAGATTTACAAGCACTCCCAGCGCAAGCAGCATGATGCCGAACCAGAGCGAGACATGAAACGGCCGCGGATTCGCCTGCCGTGCGGACAACTCTTCGAGAAACAGCCCAAACCGCGCCAGCACGAATCCGAAGCCCATCAGCGCGAGCCCGGTGCGTATCCAAATCAAGAGCGTCGTTTCCATTCCCAGTCGGAGCCGCGAATCGGCCGGTTCGGCTGGCGAGAAGTTTGCTTTACCGCGGGCAGACGTTTTTGCCATTAATGATGCTCGCTGCTGGGGCTAACGCGTGTCGGCCTGCGCCATTCAGGTTGGAAGTAGCCCAATGGTCACACGCCGGCTCGCCGGAGTATAACAACAGCAGGACCGCGCAGGCGGGTATGCGCGATCACCGCGACAAGACTGTCCCGCGCTGTTGGTCGTTCCGAGTTTTCAGGCACGTATTCGATGTCGACCGCCAAACGTAAGCCCGCTGAACCCGCCGGAAAGCAACCGGCGGACTCACCTCGATCGGACGATTCGACTGCCAAGGGGGATGCATCTGCGCGGCAAGCCGGCGAAGGCTCGACAAAACCTGCACAACAACGCGATGCCGGCCTTGGATCCGGACATTCTTCGGGCGGTCGCGGGTTGCGGATTGTCGTATTGCTGGTGCTGGCAGCGCTCGCCGGTGGGGGCGCTTACGCCTGGTACCACTATGAGCAACAGCGGCAGGACGAACGGCAACTCGTACTGCAAGGGAACATCGACGTTCGCCAGGTGAACCTGGCCTTCAAGGTTGACGGTCGCATTGCGTCGCTGGCGGTCGATGAAGGGGACGAGGTCAAGGCGGGCCAGGTCATCGCAACGCTCGATAAGAAGTATTTCGACGATGACCTGCGCGTGTCTCACGCCCGCCGCGACAACGCGAAGGCGACGCTGGCCCGGCTGGAACATGGATCGCGCCCTGAGGAAATCGCCTCGGCCAAAGCGCAAGTCGCCGAGCAGCGCGCGGCGCTAAAACGCTCGGAGCAAGATTTCGAACGGGCCGAGCGATTGGTCGGGCAGGGGGCCGTCAGCCGTGAATCGTTCGATCAGGCCCACTCGGCTCTCGACGAAGCGCGGGCTCGCTTGAACTATTCGGAAGAGTCCGAACGGATGGCCGTAATCGGGCCGCGGCAAGAGGATATCGACGCTGCCCGCGCACAGCTCGCCGCCGAGGAGGCGGCCGTGGTCCAATCCGAGCGGAGGCAGGCGGATAGCGATTTGATCGCTCCCAGCGACGGCATCATTTTGACCCGCGCCCGGGAAAAAGGCGCAATCGTCGCGGCCGGAGAAACGGTCTTTACGCTCACGCTTTCTTCGCCGGTCTGGGTGCGCACGTACGTCAACGAGACCGACCTCGGTAAGATTCATCCCGGCATGGCCGCCGCCGTCACCACGGACTCGCAACCGGATAAATCGTATCCGGGCCGGATCGGGTTTATTTCGCCGGTGGCGGAGTTTACTCCCAAGACGGTCGAGACGCGTGAGCTGCGCACGAATCTTGTCTACCGATTGCGCGTTTTGGTCGACAATCCTGACAATGGCCTGCGCCAAGGGATGCCCGTCACGGTTACGCTGGACCTGACCTCGCGGGACTGAACGCCATGGCCGACGAAGCATTGGCTGTGGCCGTGGGCATCACGAAACGCTTTGGCGCCGACGCGCCGCCGGCGATCGACCATCTCGACATGCGCGTCGAGCCGGGACAGGTGACGGGGCTGGTTGGTCCCGACGGCGCAGGGAAAACGACCCTCTTGCGCTTGCTCGCCGGACTTATGGTTCCCGACGAAGGGCAAATTCGTATCTGCGGATACGATGCGTCAGGCGATCTCGCGCCGGTGCGCCGCGTGCTTAGTTACATGCCGCAGCGTTTCGGTCTGTACGAAGATCTGACCGTCCAAGAGAATCTGGACCTGTACGCTGATCTGCGCGGGGTCGTCGGCGAAGCCCGCCGCCAGGCATTCGATCGACTGTTATCGTTCACGGCCCTGCGACCATTTACCGATCGGCTGGCAGGCAAGCTGTCGGGCGGGATGAAGCAAAAGCTGGGACTTGCTTGCTCGCTAATCCATGCGCCGCGCGTGTTGTTGCTCGACGAACCGAGTGTCGGAGTGGACCCGATTTCGCGCCGCGAATTGTGGCAAATGGTTTACGACCTGGTCGATACCGGCATCGGCGTGGTGTGGAGCACCGCCTATTTGGACGAGGCCGAACGTTGCGCCACGGTGCTAACGCTCAACGAAGGAAAGGTCGTCTACGACGGCCCGCCGAAGGAACTGACCGATAGTGTCAGTGGCCGCACTTTTTTGATCCAAAATCTGGGAGCCGAGCGGCGCAAGGTGCTCGCGAAAGTTCTCACCGAACCTGGCGTGATCGATGGCGTCATTCAGGGGAGCAGCGTCAGGCTGGTGATGGCTCATGAAGGCCAAACGCCGGACCTGCGTGCATTCGGTATCTCGGCCGATTCGGTGGTGGCGACGCCGCCCCGTTTCGAAGATGCATTTGTTGGACTGCTGGGGGGCGGCCCAAAAGGGGAGGTCGCACCCGTCGTTGAAAAGACAACGAGCGCAGCTGTCTCGACTGAAATTATGGTGGAAGCCAAGTCGCTGACGAAGCGCTTCGGTGATTTTACGGCGGCCGACAACATCTCGTTCCGTATCAGTCGCGGCGAGATTTTCGGTCTGCTCGGCCCCAATGGTGCAGGCAAGTCGACGACATTCAAAATGATGTGCGGCCTGTTACGCCCCACGGCCGGCAGCGCGCGTGTCGCCGGTTTTGACCTGTACCGCGCGGGCGGCCGTGCCCGTCGCCGGCTGGGATACATGGCACAAAAGTTCTCGCTCTACGCCGATCTAAGCGTGCGACAGAATCTGAATTTCTTCGCGGGCGTTTATGGCCTGTCCGGCTCGCGGCGCTCGGCAGCGATCGAGCGTGTCATCGAGGCATTCAAGCTCGGCGTTTATTTGGAACAAAACGCCGGCGAGTTGCCGCTGGGTTTCAAGCAGCGGTTGGCGCTGGCCTGCGCGCTGATGCACGAACCGGCGGTACTGTTCCTCGACGAGCCGACGTCCGGCGTGGATCCACTGACACGGCGAGAATTTTGGGGGCATATCAACGCCATGGTCGATCATGGCGTGACGGTGATGGTCACGACCCATTTTCTCGACGAAGCCGAATATTGCGATCGCATCGGCCTGGTTTACCAGGGGCACGTCATTGCCGAAGGGTCGCCAGATGATTTAAAGGAGTCGGTCCGTCGCGACGACCGCACCGAGCCCACGCTGGAAGATGCCTTCATCGACCTCGTCGAAGCGTACGACCAGCGACGGGAGGCATCATGACCAGCACATTGACCGGGTCTGCCGCCTGGCTGCGCCGCGTCGCGGGCCTGGTGCGTAAAGAGACGTTGCAGATTCGCCGCGATCCAAGCAGCTATCTGATCGCTGGACTGCTGCCGCTATTGTTGCTCTTTATTTTCGGCTATGGCGTGACCCTCGACTTGAGGCGCGTACCGGTGGCCGTCGTGATCGAGCAATCGAATCCCGAAGCCGCCAGCTTGCTGGCCTCGTTCCGCAATTCTCCTTACTTCCATGTCATTCCGGCACATGATCGGCGCGACGTCGAGGATGAACTGGTCGCTGGAAGCGTGAAGGGGGTGATCGTGTTGGCCGCGGATTTTGCCGAACGCCTGGGACGTGGCGAATCGGCCCCCGTGCAAGTCCTGGTCGATGGCAGCGATCCCAATACGGCCGGCCTGGTCTTGAACTATGTGGAAGGCGTATGGAGCAACTGGCTAGAGCAAGAAACCGTTGCGCGCAGCGGCATGGTGGCCGGTCGCGCGCTGCCTGGCCTGGTGACGATCGAGCCTCGCTATTGGTTCAATCCCGATGTGCGCAGCCAGAACTTTCTGATTCCTGGTTCGATCGCGATCATTATGACCTTGATCGGCACGTTGCTGACGGCGCTAGTCGTGGCGCGCGAGTGGGAACGTGGCACGATCGAGGCCCTGATGTCGACGCCCGTCGGGCGGTCGGAATTCTTGATCGGCAAGTTGCTTCCCTATTTCCTGCTGGGCATGGGGGCGATGGGGTTGTCGGTCATTGCCGCGGTGTGGGTGTTCAGTGTGCCGTTTCGAGGTTCGATTCTGGCGCTGGTCATCGTTTCTGCCGCATTTCTATGCGCGATGTTGCCCCTGGGGCTGTTGATCTCGACATTGACTCGCAATCAATTCGCGGCCAGCCAGGCGGCACTGGTCAGTGGTTTCTTGCCGGCGTTCGAGCTGTCAGGTTTTATTTTCGAAATCGACGCCATGCCGTGGCCGATCCGCTGGTCGACCTACTTGTTGCCGCCGCGGTATTTCGTCGCCAGCCTGCAGACGATGTTCCTGGCCGGCGATGTGCTGTCGGTGTTGGTCCCGAATACGTTGGCGCTATTGACGATGGGTGCGGTGTTACTTGCTTTGTTGATACGTTCAACCCGGATGCGGCTGGAGTAGGACACCATGTGGCAGCGCATCTATACGTTGATCGTGAAAGAGTTTCTCGCCGTCTGGCGCGATCCAAAGAGCCGGATGATTCTGATCGTACCGCCGCTGGTCGAGCTCTTAATCTTTTCGTTTGCGGCTACGCAGGAAGTCAAGAACGTCCGCATCGCGATCCTGAATCGGGACCTGGGGACCAATGGCCGCGACCTCGTGGCGCTCTTCTCAGGCTCGCCGAATTTTTCCGAGATCGATTATCTCGACGACGAGAGTCAGATTGCGCCGGCCATCGACTCGCGTACGGCGCTCGTGGTCTTGTACATTCAGCCTGATTTTTCCCGCGAGTTGGCGGCCCATCGACCGGCCAATGTGCAGTTGCTACTGGATGGTCGCCGCTCGAACGCGGCGCAGATCGTCGAGGGCTACGCCAACGCGATTGTCGCGACCTACAATCAGCAACTTATGTCGGCGTCCCGGGCGTCGCCGCCGTCGACCATTGTCATCGGGCGGCTGTGGTTCAATCCCAACCAGACGGTCACGTGGAACACGGTTCCGAGCCTGGTGGCCATCCTTACGACGCTGATGGGATTGCTGGTCACGGCGCTCTCGGTGGCGCGCGAACGCGAGCTGGGGACGTTCGAACAGTTGCTGGTGTCGCCGCTGGGGCCGCTCGAAATCATTATCGGTAAGACCGTGCCGGCGCTCATTCTGGGCATCGCGCAGGCCAGCGGCATGATCGCCGTGGGCGTGGCCCTGTTCCGCGTCCCTTTCCAGGGTTCGTTACTGCTCCTATATGGCAGCATGATCGTTTACCTGTTCGCCGTGATCGGCGTGGGGTTGTTTGTTTCGAGCCTGGCAAAGACGCAGCAGCAGGCCATCCTGGGCGCCTTTGTATTCATGGTCCCGGCGATGTGTCTCTCGGGGTTTGCCAGCCCGATCGAGAACATGCCGGACTGGCTGCAGTATGCGACCTTGGCGAATCCGATCCGCTATTACATCGTGATCGTGAAGGGGATTTTCTTGAAGAACGCCCCCCTTTCCGTTGTCGTGGCAAACCTTTGGCCGATGGCGATTATCGCTCTGGTTACGTTGTCGAGTGCCGCCTGGCTCTTCCGGCACCGGATGGAGTAATGGGCCGACCGGACCTTGGCCTTTGATCATCGTGTTTTTGCGTCGGCGTCCTTGCCCTGTGGGCTGCCGTCGAGACAATACAGTCGCCACGGCGGGCTGCGGTGGCCTGATCTCAGTGTCGTGAGCCGAACCCGCGCCCTTGGGGCTAACCCATTACGTCTTCCGCCTGTTAGTGCCGAGGAGCGACCCATGACTCCGCACGATTCCCACGCGTCGCAAACGCCGGTGGCCGATCCGGCGCACGGCCCCACGACGGCAAGCGATAGTCACACGCCGCAATCCCCCGGCGGTCATGCGGCGCCTCCTGCGACGCCCATCGCGCCTGGACAGGTTAATGCACCAGCCAAGAAATCGCGCCGCGGGCTGTGGATCGGCTTAGGTATCGTGGCCCTCGCCGTCGGAGGATACCTGCTGGCGCCGATGGTGGTTCGTGCGTTCACCACCGTTTCGACCGACGATGCCTATGTGAATGGTCACGTGACGGTCGTGGCGGCTCGCGTCCCCGGCCAGGTCACCGAGGTGCTGGTCGACGATAACAATCGCGTTCACAAGGGGGATGTGCTCGTCAAGCTGGATCGGGAACCGTATGAGATTCAACTGGCGCTCAAGAAGGCGGCGCTGGAAAACGCCCATGCTGACATGGTGGCGACGCAAGATCGTCTGCGCGGTATTGCCGCTCAGGCACGCAGTTCGCGATTCCGCTTAGAGCACGCCATGGAGGATGTACGCAATCAGTTGGCATTGCTGCAATCGAATGTGGCACAACTCAAGGCCGAGCAGGCAAATCTCGCGCTCGCCGAACGCGATTTCGCACGTGGCGAATCGTTGGTTGGCAGTGGCGCGATCAGCAAACAACAATTCGATCAGTATCGCGCGGCGTTCGATGTCGCCAAAAATCGGGTCGCCAGCGCCAATCAAGCGGTACAGCAAACGCGCGCCGGTCTGGGGCTGCCCGGCAATAATGACGATCCGTTGAATGTCCCTGAAAACCTCGATCAAACGTTCTCAACCGTGCGCCAGGCACTGGCCGACGTGCTGGTCAATGCTGCGCCGCTAGGCATTGTGCCGACGACGTACGATGCCTCGCCCAAGCAGATCATTGAGGAGTTCTACAAGCGCGATCCCCAGGGAAACGTCGACAAAATCTACGCGAAGCTCGTCGCCGACGCGGCGCCGATCAAGCAAGCTGACGCCAAGATTCACCAAGCCGAGGCCGACCTGGCTCAGGCTGAGTTGAACTTGCGGTACTGCGACGTCCTGGCGGAAATCGATGGCGTGATCACACGCCGCAACGTGAATCCGGGCAACAATGTACAAGCTGGTCAGGCGGTCATGGCCATCCGCTCGCTGACGGACATCTGGATCGACGCCAATTTCAAGGAAACACAACTGGCCCGCCTGCGCATCGGTCAGCCGGTCGATGTGGAAGTCGACATGTATCGCAGCCGTCAACATTTCAAGGGACGGATCACTGGCTTTACGATGGGTACTGGATCAACGTTGGCGCTATTGCCACCGCAAAACGCGACCGGCAACTTCGTTAAGGTTGTGCAACGCCTGCCGGTGCGCATCGATCTCGAGGATTACAATCCCGACGAGCACACGCTGTTTGTTGGGCTTTCGGTCGTTCCCTATGTGCGCTATCGCGAAGCGCCAACCGGCCCCAACGCCGGTAAGAGATTGCAGGACATTCGTCCCGAGATGGCCCCGTAAGGCTCGACCGATTCATGAGCAGTCCGGCCCTTGCCCTGTCGACTTCCGCGGCGCCGCGCACGATCAATCCGTGGTTCGTGGCCGCGGCCGTGGTCGTGCCGACGTTCATGGAAGTGCTCGATACGACGATCGCGAACGTAGCGCTGCGCTACATCGCCGGAGGTTTGTCCGCGGCCGTCATCGACAGCGAGTGGGTCATCACCAGCTACCTGGCCGCCAACGCCATTATCCTGCCCATTTCCGGTTGGCTGGCCGCGCATTTCGGCCGCCGAAATTATTTTCTGGCCTCGATCGCGGTCTTCACGCTCAGCTCGGGGCTATGTGGCATGTCGACCAGCCTGGGGCAGTTGATCCTGTTCCGCGTGCTGCAAGGTTTGGCCGGCGGGGGATTGCAACCGTGTACCCAGGGGGTGCTGCTGGACGCTTTCCCGCCGGAAAAGCAGGGATCAGCGATGACACTGTTTGCCGTGGCCGGCTTGCTCGCGCCGATTCTCGGTCCTTCGTTGGGCGGGTACATCACGGACAATTATTCCTGGCGCTGGATTTTCTATATCAACATACCGATGGGGGCAATCGCGTTCGCAGCGTCTTACTTTCTGTTGCAAGATCCCGAATATCTGAAGAAAGAGCGCGCCGACTTGCGGCGGGGCCCGCTGAATTTCGATACGATCGGCCTGGTGCTGTTGGCCACGGTGATGATCTGTTGGGAAGTGGTGCTGAGCAAAGGGCAGCAATGGGACTGGTTTGGCGATCCCTTTTGGCGCGTGCAAACACTGACCGCGATGATGGTAGTGTCGTTGGTGCTGCTCATCTATCGCTCGCAAAGTGTCGCCGCGCCGATCGTCAACTTTCGGCCACTGGCCGAGCGCAATTTTGCGGTGGCCTCGATCGTGATCTTTTGCGCCTATGGCGTTTTATACGCCATCAGCACTTCGCTGCCGGGCTTACTGCAGTCGTTGTTTAACTACGACGCTACCAGTTCAGGCTTCGTCATGTCTCCGTCAGGTTTCTTCTCAGTGGCGCTGTTACCGATCGTTGCCATCCTGCTCGGCCGGGGTGTCGACGCCCGAAAGCTGATCATCGCCGGCCTGCTGGTGATGGGGGCCGGGTGCTACTGGATGTCGCAGATGAATCTGTCGATCAGCCCGTTCCTGGTGGTTTGGCCGCGCGTGCTATCGATCATGGGTTTGTCGCTGATTTTCGCGCCGATCAACGTGGCGGCCTACATGTACACGCCGAAACATTTGCGCGGGGCCGCCGTGGGCTTATTCAGCTTGTTACGCAACGAGGGAGGAAGCGTCGGCACCTCGATGGCGCAAACCATTCACGAGCGGCGCGACCAGTTTCATGCGTTGCGCTTGGGGGAATCGCTCGACCCGTTCAGTCCGAACGTCAACTCGTTTCTCGAAGGGGCTCAGACTTTTTTCTACGAGCACACAGGCGATGCCGCCACGTCGCAGGATATGGCGCTAGAGATGCTTGCCAATATTCGAGAGCAGCAATCCTCCTCGCTGGCCTACTTTGACGTCTTCTGGCTGGCCTCGATCCTGGCCCTTGCGCTCGTGGGCTTGGTCTTCTTCATGAAACGCTCGGTCGCCGAAAAGGGCGCCCACATCGGGGCCGAGTAGCGCGGCGATCGATCCGTGTCGGACTTCTCTCGGTGACTTGGCTGCTAGCAGAGCTTGCGCAGGCGGTAAGGTGGGGACACTTTGGCGGTCCTGGGGGGGCGGGCCGGTCCTGTCATGCCGGCTTTCGCGGATTGCCGAGTAATTCTGAGAGAAGCGCATTTAGCGACATTGTCAGCATCCTGCCTACGGCTGTCTTCACGGCCGCGCCATCCGCTTTCCTTACTCGCGAGTCATCCGGGGCCTGCCTGCTTCGACGTTGCCAACCGAATTGTGATCCGCTATGCGTAAACCGTCTTCGTCATCCGCACAGCGCCGGCGCGCCGCGCAACACTTGCGCCCGAAGCGCGCGCTCCGTGCGCGAGTCGCCGTTGCCCTGTTGTTGGTCATCGCGACGGGCATGGCCTGCGGCTGCACTTCGCTGCGTCAATGGTGGCGCAATGGGTTGAAGGTCGGTCCGAATTATGCCCGACCTCCCGCGCCGGTGGCGCCAGCCTGGATCGATAGCGCGGATCCACGCGTAATTAGCGAGCCCGCGGCTGACTGCGCGTGGTGGACCGTGTTCAATGATGCCACGCTGAACGGCATGATCGAGCAAGCCCGAGCGCAGAATCTCGACTTGCGCGCGGCGGGCACGCGCATCCTGGAAGCGCGGGCGCAGCGTGGCATCGCGGTGGGGAATCTGTTTCCGCAACAGCAAACCGCGGCCGCCACTTACTTCCACGGGCAATTGACTAACAATCTGGGCATTGCGCTTCCCACCTCGATCAGTTTGTATTCCACGGGCTTCAACGCCTCGTGGGAACTGGATTTCTGGGGTCGATATCGACGTTCGATCGAAGGGGCCACGGCGCAGGTCGATGCTGCCTTCGAGGGTTACGGCGAGACATTGGTCCTAATGCTCTCGGAAGTGGCGTCGAACTACGTGCGGATGCGCACCTTTGAGCAGCGATTATCGTTTGCCCGCCGCAATGTCGAGATTCAGCGAGGCTCGACTCAACTGGCTGAGCAGAGATTCAAAAACGGTGCCGCTACCGAGCTCGACGTCCGCCAGGCGCGTACCAGCCTGGCCCAGACCGAATCGCTTATTCCGCCGCTGATCGCCGGCCGGCGTCAGGCCGCCAATCAGTTGTGCATCTTGTTAGGAATGCCGGTTACGGATCTGGCCTCGTCGCTGTCACCGGCGCCCATCCCGCGGGCGCCGAGCGAGGTCGCGATCGGCATTCCGGCTGATTTGTTGCGTCGCCGTCCAGACGTGCGCCGTGCCGAACGCGAGGTCGCGGCGCAAAGCGCGCAAATCGGCGTGGCCGAGGCGGATCTCTATCCGCGCCTGCAGTTAAACGGGTTTCTGGGCTACGCGGCCAACAGCTTTCCGGCGCTGTTCCGCACGGACAGCTTTACGGCATTCATTCTGCCCAGCCTGCAATGGAATGTGCTCAACTATGGCCGCATCGCCAACAACATCGCCACGCAAGATATTCGCTTGCAACGCGAGGCGCTTGAGTATCAGCAAGCTGCCCTGACCGCGGGGCGCGAGGTCGAGGACGCCCTGATAGGCTTTCTGCAGTCGCAGCAGCAGGCCATGAGCCTAGGGCAAAGCGTGTTCGAAGCGAATCGGGCCGTCGAGCTGGTACTGCTGCAATACGAAGGGGGCGTCACCGATTTCAATCGCGTTTTTAACGCGCAATCGACACTTGTCGTTCAGCAGGACTCGCTGGCCCAAACGCAAGGCGACATCGGCCTACGGTTAATCGACGTGTATCGGTCGCTCGGCGGCGGATGGCGCTACTTTATCGGTGGCCAGATGCCGATGCCCACGGCACCTCCCGAGGCCGAGGTCGTGCCGCAAGGTCCGGCGAATGCGGCGCCGATCAATGGTGCCGACGGTAATCCGGTCGAGCCTGTAGAGAGAGTGCCCGCGCCAGCCGGGCCGGTCATCAATGGACCGGTGCTGGACAACGACAAGAAGCGACCGTAGTTAAAGCACTCGAAGTGAACCCCGTCGATACGCCTACGCGGCGATCTAGAATCGCGTGACATCGATCACTTCGCCGCCGGACCGCGTCACAATCGCATCGTAAGACGCCGGGTCGATCGTGTCAGAGATAAAACGCGCGGATCCGTCCCCGATCAAATGAACGGCGCCGCGCGGATGCATGCTCGACGGGCCGAACTGGGCGTCGATCCCTTGTCCGTTGCCGGCGAAGTAGGGCTGAAAGTTCAAGGCCACCTGCGGCAAGGCATAGCCCGGCGTGTTGGATTCGTCGTAAGGGTGCGCAGCGACGGCCGCCGTGCCACCATCGATCCATACGGCCACATCCGGTTCGCAGGTCTCGACCAGGATCACCGTGTTCGACAATCCGTCCGTCACGTCTATGTACCGCGTGCTCACACGCGGATAGATCACGCCATCGGGCTGTTGCCACAGGCTGCCGATCGTGGTCGCCCCGAGGGCCGCGTAATTGCGCGTGGCATATTGCGCCGATAGCTTCGTGTAAACGTCCGCTGTGCTGAAGTCGTTCCCCGTGAATGATGGGCAGCGGTAGATGGGAATCTGTTGCGCTGCGATTACGTAGTTCGAGGGCGCCAGCGCCGACACGTTGTAATTCACCTGGTCGTGCAGATTCGCTTGTTCCAAAAGCGGCAATATCAGGCTCGCCCAACTGTGCAGGTGGTAACCTGCCGGGTTGGGACTCCAGACACCGAAATCGATCTGGCTGGTGCTACTGGGCGGAAATCCGCCGTACGCGTCGGCGTACTGTATCAGGGCCAACCCTAGTTGCTTGAGATTGTTGGTGCAGGCCGAGCGGCGTCCGGCTTCGCGCGCTGCCTGAACAGCCGGCAGCAGAAGGGCCACGAGTCCGCCGATAATGGCGATGACCACCAACAACTCGACCAATGTGAAGGCACGCTTTCGCGCTAGGGATCGGCTCATAGACACGCCTCGCTCGTGTGCGGACCGCCACTGGGTGCTGCTTCCAGAACCGATGACGTGCCGCGATATGCCGCTCCTGACCTGATTGTAGAGAGGGCCTACGACACTGCCCAGCAATTTGTCGTCAGCAGGCTTGGCCGGCGCGGACATGCACCGGGGGTAGGTTTGCCGAGCCACTTCGAGTACAAACACCAGAATCCTTCTGGAAGGCGAGCTATGACTGAATCCAAGAATCTCGCGGCAACGACGAGCAACAGTTTCGACGGCGGGGGCCATAACGCTGACAGCGCGCCGCGACATTTGTTGCTCGTTTTGTGGATCGCGTGGGCCGTGTGCCTGGCATTTGCCATGGTTTGGGGGAATACCGCGGCGGGGCATAGCTCGTTGCCCGCTACCTGGGGACGAATGGGGGCGTCGCTGGCTTTGGTCGCTGCGTCGCTTGTGGGCTATCGCTCGTGGCGCACGACTTCCGCGGGAAGGTTTATTGGCTTGATCGCCGTGGGGATGGCACTGGGAACCCTGGGTGATTTTTTTAATGCCGATCTGCTCACCAAGATTGTGCCGCTGCCGGACCCGGTGTTGGGCGGGATGGTGTCCTTCGGCCTCGGGCACATCGCTTACATCGGGGCTTGTTTCGTGGCGGCGCGGGTGGCCAACTTAC
Source organism: Pirellulales bacterium (assembly GCA_036499395.1). Classification (NCBI taxonomy): domain Bacteria; kingdom Pseudomonadati; phylum Planctomycetota; class Planctomycetia; order Pirellulales; species Pirellulales bacterium. The sequence continues at coordinate 28,662 of DASYDW010000116.1, read as the reverse complement.
GCGACCGATGGGCTCGCAATGTCTCTCTGATTGCCTGGTTGCTGATCGCCACAGTTGGCTGGTACGGGATCGTCTACCTGGCGCCGAACGAAAAAACGAAACCGCTGGTATTTCCCGCACTACCGTACTCGCTTCTGCTGGCGTCTACCGCGGGTTTTGCGACGGGCCTGGCTTGGCAGAATCGCCTGTTCAGTTTCATGGCGGTTGGGGCCGGCCTATTCTTCCTCAGCGACATGTTACTGGCGATTGGCCTATTTCGCGGTTCGCTGCCCTATTCGACGGAGCTGGTCTGGCTGTCGTACTCGCCGGGGCAGATGCTGATCGTCTTTGGAGCGTTGGCGGTATGCCCCTTTTTAGAAGTTCACCAGTACGCCCCTGACGTCGCGCCCCCCGACATCGGGAACCGGATATGAAGCAGGACTCTCGCGCCCCGTCGCATGCCGCGCCCGCCTGGCGGCAGCGCGTGATCGGCGCGGTTGGTTCCCTGGCCGTCGTCGCGATTTTCTCGGCCGCGATATTCGTGCTTCATCGCGAATTGCGAGATTATTCGCTGCGCGATATCGAAGCAAGATTATCGCTGTTGTCCTGGAGTCAATTAGGCGCGGCGCTGGCGATGACGGCGCTCAGCTATACGTTGCTGACCGGTTATGACTGGCTGGCACTACATTACATCGATCGATCGCTTTCCTATTCACGCATTGCGCTGGCCTCGTTCGTCAGCTACGTCTCGAGCTACAACTTCGGGGCGATCCTGGGGGGCTCGACGATGCGCTATCGGCTATATTCGATCTTCGGGCTGTCGGCCGTTGAAGTCGTGAAGATCATCGCCGTTTGCACGTTGACCTTCGTGCTGGGCTTTTGCACGTTGGCCGGTCTGGTTTTCACGTTCGATCCGTTGCCTTTGCCCGACCTGGTCAAAGTGCAGTTGCCCTTTACCACGGTGTTTCCGATCGGCGTCGGATTATTGGCGTTTGTCGGGGCGTATTTAGTTCTGAGCATGTTGCGGCTGAAGCCGTTCACGGTGTGGGGCTGGGAGTTCTCGCTTCCTCCGCCGGGCTTCACGCTGATGCAGATGCTGGTGGCGACGGCCGATCTGATGGCGGCGGCCGCTGTGCTGTATGCGCTGTTGCCAGCCGAGATCAAGGTTTCTTACCCGATGTTCTTGGGAATGTTTCTGACGGCGCAGGTGGCAGGCATCATGAGCCACGTGCCCGGCGGCCTGGGAGTCGTCGAAGCGATCTTGCTGCACACGCTTGCGCCGCAGGATCCGGCATCGGTGATGGGATCGTTGGTCGTCTATCGTTTGACGTACTACTTGTTGCCGCTAGTGCTCGCCACGGTGCTGCTGGCCGGGCACGAAGCGTTTATGCGCTGGGAGACCGTGACACGTTATGCGGGCGTGTTTGGCCGCTGGGCGCCCGAGGTCGTGCCGCGCGTGCTGGCCTGCACGACTTTTGCCGGTGGTACAGCCTTGTTGATTTACGGCGCTCTGCCACGCACGGTGTCGCGTTGGCACTGGCTGGCGGATTTTGTGCCGCTGCCTGTTGTTGAGCTGTCGCACTTGTTCGGCAGTGTCGCCGGGATGGGGCTGCTGCTGTTGGCGCGCGGCCTGTTGCAGCGTTTGGACGCAGCTTATCACTTGTCGGTCGGGTTGCTGGCCGGTGGGATTGTTGTCTCGCTGTTGCGCGGTTTCAACCTGGAAGAGGCGGCGATCCTGACCTTGATGCTTTTGGCACTTTTGCCGTCACGGCGCTATTTCGATCGAAAGGCGTCGTTGTTGCATGAAACATTCACGCCGGGGTGGGTGACGTCGATCATTCTGGTGTTTTTGGGAAGTCTGTGGCTGGGGGTGTTTGCTCACAAGCACGTCGAGTACGCCCACTCGCTGTGGTGGCGATTCGCGCTAGCCGAGGACGCGCCGCGGTCGTTGCGGGCGATGGTCGGCGCGGCGGCGGTGCTGGTGGCCGCGGGACTGGCTCGCTTGCTACGGCCGGCCGATCCGGAAGCGCACGTGCCCGACGAAGACGAACTGACGGCCGCGGCGCGAATCGCCGCGACCTCCCGGCGAACGACGGCGTACTTGGCATTGGCGGCCGACAAATCGTTGCTATTCAACGAAAACCGCTCGGCGTTCCTGATGTATGCGATCGAGGGTTCGAGCTGGGTTTCGCTAGGGGACCCGGTCGGGGCGCCGGCCGACGCCAATGAACTGGCCTGGCGCTTTCGCGAACTGTGCGATCGACACGCCGGCTCGCCGGTTTTTTACCAGGTGGCCGCTGCCAACCTGCCACGTTACCTGGACCTCGGGTTGTCGCTATTGAAGCTGGGGGAAGAAGGTCGCGTATCACTCTCGCAGTTCAGTACGGACGGGAGCGCGCGGCGCCATTTGCGCGAAACCGTGAACAAGGCGACGCATGCCGGCTGCTCGTTCGAAGTGGTGCCGCCGGAGTCGGTGCCTGCCATCATGCCCGAACTGAAGCAGATCTCGGATGAATGGCTGGCCACCCGGCATGCACGCGAAAAAGGATTCTCGCTGGGCTTCTTTCGCGAAGATTACCTGCAGCGTTTTCCGATGGCGCTCGTGCGCCAGGAGCAAAAGATCGTCGGCTTCGCCAACGTGTTGCGCGGCGCGGAAAAACACGAACTCTCGATCGACCTGATGCGTTACCGGCCCAACGGCCCGGCAGGCATCATGGAATACCTGTTCGTGAATTTGATGCTGTGGGGACGCAGCGAAGGTTATGAATGGTTCAACATGGGAATGGCGCCGCTGTCAGGTTTGGACGTGGGGCCGCTCGCGCCGCTGTGGAATAAAGTGGGGACGCTGGTGTTTCGGCACGGCGAGCACTTCTACAACTTTCAAGGGCTGCGGCAATACAAGGAAAAGTTCCACCCGCAATGGGAGCCGCGCTATCTGGCCTCGCCGGGCGGACTGCGACTGCCGCGCATCCTGGCCAATGTGGCGACATTAATCTCGGCCGGCGCGACACGGGCTGATGATTAGGCCACACGTTTCACGCGTCTGCATCGCCCAACGTTTTCTCGTTTTCTTCAAAGACCTGAATCAGCGCGCCGCACGTATCTTGCGGATGCAAGTAGCAATGCCGCCAATTTGGGTTGTCGTAGTTCGCGGCCAGCACGCGTATGTCCTGCGATTCGAAATATTTGATCGCGTCAGGCAGATTTTCGACGCTGATCGACAGATGGTGAAAACCCTCGCCGTGGCGAGCAATGTAACGACCGACGCCCCCTTCGCCGGGAATGGTCGGCGAGACCAACTCCAGTTTCTTGCCGCCAAGGCGGAAGGTGGCCCACTGAAAACCTTCGGACGAGGTCTCGCCGCGATCGGCCAGAGGCTCTCCACCTAAAACGTCGACGAACAATCGCCAGGCGCGATCTATATCGATGACGCCGATCGACACGTGATCCAGGCGTTTGAAGATTCCCATGATTTCCCTACCGAGTTTGAAAAGAGGAAACGCGATCCGTGCCACCAGCGGCCATCTTATCATTGGTCGCAGTAAGCCGAACCAGGATCGTGTGACGATTGTGACGACGGTTCCGGCGACAGTACCGCGAGGCGATAGTACACTTTTCTATTCGTAGCTTCTCGACGACGATTTGCATGGCGTGCGGCTATCGTTCGAATTGAATGACGAGATCGCGAGCAGCTTGTTCCGCCCGATTATCGCCGCCGATGACCCCTTACGATTTCGCGTGTTCGCATGAAGCCTGATCCGCGGTCGAAACAGGAGAGCCTGTATGATTCGGTTATCACGCAGAATATTTCGCTCGATGCGAACCTGAACGAAGTCGTGCGCTTGCTGGTGGCGTTGGGAACGGCGCTGCATCAAATGGGGCAGGCGGCGCACAAGGTCGAACGAACTTTGGTGCAGGTTGCCGAGCGGTTCCAGGTTCCACTTCAAGCCTTCATTCTGCCGACGGGGCATTTTCTGTCGATTCATCGGGCGGAAGGGCCGATCACCTTTGTCTTGCGCATGAAGCCGAGCGCGGTCGACTTGGATCGGTTGTCGCAGATCATGCTCGTGGCTGATCGTTTGATCGACGGTTCGATGACGCCGGTGGCGGGCGAGGCCAAAATCGCCAAGATCATGCAATCCGCGATACCGCGCGGTTTTCTACCAACCGTGGCTGCCTACACGCTCAGTGCCGCGCCGTTTTCCGTTTTCTTCGGCGGCGGCTGGCAAGAGCTGATCGTCTCGACCTGCGTCGGATTGGCAGTGGGCATCCTGGCGTTTGTGATGGAGCGGTATCGTCGCGCGGGACGGCCGTTTGAACTCATCGCCGCGGCTGCCGCGGCTTTCATCGCCGGATCGGCCGATGAGATCTTCGGCGCCTATGGGGGCTGGATTCCATTGGCGGCGGGACTGGTTGTCTTGTTGCCTGGCATCGCGCTTGTCGATTCGCTCGAGGAATTGGCCAATGGCCAACTCACTGCCGGCGCCAGCCGGCTGGCCAACGTGGGCACGGTATTTCTCGCGCTGACGTTGGGTTCCGTGACTGGGTATCAGTTGGCCGAGATATGGCCGAAGATTCGCGACGTCGAACCGGCTCATCTACCGGAGTGGTTTTTATTGCCAGCTCTACTCATCGTGGCCGTGGGATCGTTGCTGCGGTTTCGCGCCCGCGCGAGTGACTTCAGTATCATCCTGTGTGCTTCGATCGTTGCGCTGGTCGGCTCGCGATTCGGCAAAACGTACGTCGGTGAGTTGGCCGGCCCGTTTCTGGCAGCGACGTTGCTGGGAATCGCTGGCAACCTTTATGCGCGCTTCAGTCGTCGCGCCGCCGAGCTTGTGATCGTGCCTGGCATTGCGCTATTGGTGCCGGGATCGATCGGGTATCGCAGTCTCGAGGCGTTCCTCAGCCAGGATACCGACCACGGCGTGGACTCGGCTTTTCAGATGTTCCTGGTCGGAATCGCGCTGGTTGCCGGACTGTTGTTCAGCAATTCGCTCTTGGGCGAACGAAACGCCGCTTCTTGATCGCGGAGCCACGGCATTCCGGCCGGCGCATGGATATCTGAGTCGCCCCCTCTACCCCTAAATCGCGGCCGCTATCTGCTGCACCAGGACGGGGCCGGTTTTTATTCAGCCAGATGTCCGGCCCCTTCGGGAGGCTCGCGATGGCCATAAAAGCTGTAGAGCACGGGGATCAAGTTGAACATCAGCAGGGTCGTCACCATGCCCCCCACGACCACGATAGCCAGCGGACGTTGTGACTGGGCGCCGATCTTGGTCGACAACGCGGCGGGTAACAACCCCAAGATGGCAGTCAGCGCGGTCATCGTCAAAGGTCGGATCCGGTTCAGCGAGCCGGTGCGGATTGCCGAGTGAAGAGGAACTCCGCTGGCGCGCAGGGCATTGAATGACGAAACGAGCAACAGGCCATTCATGACCGCCACGCCGAGAATCGACACAAAGCCGACCGCGGCCGAGACGTTGAAGTTCAATCCAGTGAGCCAGAGGGTCCAGACCCCTCCCATCGACATGATGGCCACATTGGCCAGGACCACGATGGCATCGAGCAAAGATCGAAACGCCAAATAGAGCATGACCATGATGAGCACCATCGCCAAACCGACGATGATCGCCATGCGCTGCTCGGCTTCTTGCATTTGCTGGAACTCACCGCTCCACACGGCGCGGTAGGGAGGCTTGAGCAGGCTGGCCGTTTTGGCCTGCGCTTCGGCGACGGCGCTGGCCAGGTCGCGCCCGCGAACGCCAAACTTCACTGCGATGAGACGGTTTCCTTGCTCGCGAGAAATGATAGCGGCGCCGGGACGCACGAATGTGCCATGCGGATCGGGGACACCTTGGACATCGATCGGGGTCACGAGATCCTTCAACCGGCGGCGCGGCACACGGCTGACGGTGCCACCGGTGGCGCTGTACGAGCTGCCAGTGATGTTCGGCTGCGCGACACTCGTGCCGATGGCGGACAGCGTGCCAGAGCCTGTCGTGTTGTCGGCGACGGGGATGTTGTTTTTTACGACGTCGACGGGAATATCTAGAATCTGTTCCTCGGTTTGGCGCAGATCCTTGGGCCAACGAAGGGTGACATCGAACGAACGTTCTCCTTCGACCATGTCGGTAAACGGTTTGCCACCCACGGCCGTTTGAATGACGTCCTCGACGTCGGCCACGCTGACGCCCCACAAGGCGCATTTTTCGCGATCGACGGGAAAGGCCAGGTTCGATTGGCCGCGGATGTGGAATACGCCGGGATCGACGATGCCAGGCACGCTGGAAAGAACGCTATTGAATTGACCGGCCAGGTCTTCCAACTCGTCGAGCTGGGGGCCGATAATCTTCACCGAGTTCTCGCCTTTGACGCCGGACAATGATTCCATGACGTTGTCGCGGATCATTTGCGAAAAATCCCAACTGATCCCGACCAGGTTGCGCGACAATTCTTCGTTCATGTCGCGGATCAATTCCTCTTTGTTGCGCCGGCGACCGTCGATCTTTGGCCATTCATCAGGCGGATAGAGCGGTACGAAGCACTCCACGTTGTAGTAGCCCGTCGGATCGGTACCGTCGTCCGGACGTCCGATTTGCGACGTCGCCAGACGGACTTCCGGGTACTTGGTCATGATGCTGCGCGCGATCTTGGCCTTTTCCACCGCTTCGTCCAACGACACATTCACGGGGAACGTGCCACGTACGATCATATTTCCCTCTTCGAGTTCGGGCATGAACTCACGACCGAGGAAGGGCAAGTAGCAGATCGTTCCCACGGAAATGAAGCCGAAGAACAGCATCGTCAGGAAGCGGTGTTTGAGCAGCACTTCCAATTCGGCCAGCGTGAACGCCTTGAGGGCGCGGACCAGGATATTGTCGTGTCCGGGTTTGAGCCGCTTGAAAAGAATCGAGCAAAGCACTGGCGAAACGGTGAGCGCCAACACGAGGGCACCGGCCAAGGCAAAAGCATAGGTGTCTGCCATCGGGCCGAAGATCTGGCCTTCAGGACCCGTCATAGTGAACAGCGGGAGCATGGCGCAGATCATGATGATCGTCGAGAAGAACAGGCTGCGCTCGACCTCGCGCGAGGCGCGGAGGATGCGATCCTTGAGCGGCAAGTTGGCGTTCTCGCCCGCGCTGAGTCGACGGTAGATGTTCTCGACCATGATCACCGACGAGTCGACGATGATGCCGAAGTCGACGGCGCCGATCGACAGCAGGTTGGCCGATTTGTTGCGCAGGAACAAAATGGCGAACGCGAACAGCAAGGCCAGGGGGATGTTGATGGCCACAATCAGGGCTGCGCGGACGTTGCTGAGGAACATCAGCAAAATCACGGACACCAGTAGCATTCCCACGACCAGGTTCTCGCGCACCGTCTCGGTCGTAACGCTGATCAGTCGCGACCGGTCGTAGAAAGGCTCGATACGCACGCCGGGCAGCAGACGCCCTGGCGTATTGTTCATGTCTTCGATCTTGGCCAGCACGTCAGTCAGTGCCGGGATCGATTGTTCCCCTTTGCGCAGCAGGATGATGCCCTGGATTTCGTCTTCCAGGTCCACCCATTGCCGCTGCCCCTGAGCGTCGAGAATGTCCTCTTCATGCTCATTCTGCAGCGGTCTGGTCATGGCCAGCCGTCCTTGGCGAGTTTGATGGTTGACGACGACTCCGCGCTCGCCGAGCGCGCCGCCGGTCTTTACCGGGCCTCCTTCGACGACGTGCTCGACACGGATCGGCACGTTGTTGGTGGCCGCGATAACGATGCGGCGGATTTCCTGGATGCGGCGGTTTTCCTCGGAGCGCAAATACGCCGCGGCCTCCTCGGGGGTCTTCATTTGCATGGCGACCAGCATCGGATCTTCGCCGCCGCCGATCAGCCCGATACCACGCACGATCTGGATCGTATCTCCTTGAACGACATAGTCGCCGCCGACGTTGGCGTTGCTCTGCTTGACGGCGTCCTGCAACTGGCTGAGGGTGATGCCGTATTCCTTCAAGCGATCGGGATCGGGGCGGATCTCATAGCGTTTCACCTCGCCACCCGTGCTGACGACGCCGGCAATGCGCGGCACGCGGCGAAACTCGCGCTGCAGCGTCCAATCTTGCAGCGACTTTAAGTCATTGAGCGTATAGATCGGCCGTCCATGCGAGTCGCGTGGACTGGTTAGGGTGTAGCGAACGATTTCGCCGATGGGGGAAGCGGGCGAGATCTGCGGCGTCACACCCGGCGGTAGATCGACCGATTGCAAGCGGTTGATGACCTGTTGCCGCGCGTATTCGTAGTCGACGCCATACTCGAACTGGTTGCGCAAGTGGGACAGACCGAACATCGACTTGGCGCGCGTGTACTTCAGGCCGGGTATGCCGGCCAGGGCCACTTCCAGGGGAATCGTAACTTGGCGCTCGATTTCCTCGGCGCTCGCGCCGGGATATTGTGCCACGACCTCGACGATGGCCGGCGCGGGGTCGGGATAGGCTTCGACGTTGACGTGCGTAAATGCGTAACCGCCAACCAGCACCAGCGCCAGCGCGACGAGCAGCACCACGACCGGGCTATTGAGAGCCCATTGAACGAGTTTCGCTACCATGACAGTTTGCCTGTCGCACGAGTACGCCGTTGGTGACAAGGCTTCTGGCGAAATGTTAAATAAGCATGGGTCGCCAGCGCGGGTGAGGGAAGCAAGGAACCCTCTGACTTTCTACGCATCGCGGTCCCTCCCTGTGAGCGTCCGTGTCGGAAAGCGCGGCAAATTTGGCGCTTGCTTAGCGAAATGTAATCCGTCACTCGCCGGCCGGCCGCAGCAGCAAATTCAAAGGATGCGGCGCCTGCGCCTGGACCTGCGGCTGCGAGGCTTTGAGAACTGCGAGTTCGGCGCTCAGCTCGGGGACGCCCGAGGCCAGCACCCGCTCGCCTGCCTTCAACGACGAAGCTCCCAAGGCTCGCTCGGCTTCGTGCGGCTCGCTTCGAACAAATACTTTTCCTGGCAGGCGGCTGGTGATGGCCACGAGCCGTCGCGTGAAATCATCGGGATGACGATTGTCCTGAACGAAGACGGCCACCAGGCTGCCATCTTCGATCACGGCTTTGGCCGGCACGGCAACCATTGCCGGATCGGCCGCCATGGCAATGTTGGCCGTGACGAACTGGCCCAGGTTCATGCGGCCGCTCTTATTCTCCAACTTGCCCATCACAATGCCCGTATGATCTGCAGGGTCGATGATTCCGCCGACCAATTCGAACCGGCCTTCGATGGGCTCATCGAAGGGATCCGAAATCAAGTCGATCTTCCAGCGACGCTTCTCCAAGGGTACGTGACGGAGCGTCGGTAAGTCTTCTTCGTAGACGCGGGCAGATATGCGGACGTGGCTCGTATCGGCGATCTTGAAGAGATCGTCCGAAGGGTCGACAAGATCGCCGACGTTGAAGTTCTTTTCCAGTATCTGGCCGTCGATCGGGGACCGCAGCTCGGTGTTGGCCCAGCTTTTTTCAATACCTACTTCGCGGACGTCGCGCGGTGCTTCGCCGATCTTATTACCGTCCTGCGGTTTCTGGTGTTCGAGCTTTTTCGCCTCGCCGTAGACCTCATCAAGGTCTTTCTCGAGCAGCCCCCACGAGAGGAGCGTGCGTTCGGCATCCTGCACGGCGACCATCGCCTGCTGATATTCACGATTGGCATCGATAATGGCGCGCTGAGCGATGGCGCCCTGTTCGGCACGTTCAAGGCGCGCCAGAATTTCCTTGTTAGTGTGCAGTTTCGAAAGAGCGTCGACGAGTTCGCTCTTCTTGGCTCCCACCTCGGTGCTCCAGATCACGGCCAGAACCTGATCCTTGCGTACCGGATCGCCGTAGCGCAATGTGCGCGGTGGTTCACCGGGAGGCCCCTCCTCGAACTTGCCCGTTTCAACCACCTTGCCCGCGAAACGGGGCTTCACATGCACCAAGGACTCCGGGTCGAGGTCGACGCGGCCTTGCAGTCGCAAGGGGGGGGGCGGGGGAGCGGGTTCAACGGTCGCCATGCGATAGCCCATCTTTTTCAGAGCCTCGGGCGCGAATCGCAGAGTGTCCGTTTGACCGGGCGCCAAGGTGACGAGCGCTTGCGGGTCATGATCCGGATCGAAGACCTGTGGCGGATTCTCCCACTGTTCGTACCCGCGCAAGGCGATCGCACTGACCGTCAGGATGGGAATCCCGACGACGATCCAAGGCACAATCTTGCGTATAGAGAATCTGCGATTCATGCCGCCACGCGCGACCAGAAGGATACCTAAATCGAAGTATCGTTGAAGGTTTCGTCTACTGTCAAGCGCGATTGCGGCATCCGTCACAACGCACTTTTTCGAGGCCTATGTGGCGCACTCCGTAGCGCGCCGACCGCGCCACAATGCCCGCATACCTCGCCAATTGTAGTACGAACCCGGCGGGCGCGTCGGTTCTGGTCTCTACATAAAAGAAGCATACTGGCGAGATCGGAGCGCTCGGCCGTTTGGTTACAATGCCGTTAGGGAAAGAGTTCAACCTGCAATAAACCGGCCAAGGTTGCCGCGTTTTCCCAAGAACTCTCCAGCGCTTCGATGTAGTCGAGGTTGACCTGCGTGAGCGCCTTTTGCGCCTGCAAGACCGGCGCCACGTCGACCTGTCCGACCTCGTAGGCGTTTTGCATTAAACGCCAAGTGCGCTCGGCGGTGGGGAGAATCTTCTCGCCAATGTATCGCGCCCGGTCGCGGGCTGATCGGTAAGCGGCCAGAGTCTCGGCCGACTGGCGCAGCAAATCGTTCTGTAGTACGCCTATCGATGCGCGGGCGTCGCGAATGTTGGCGTTGGCGGCTCGAATTCCGCCCTGGTTGAGATTCCAGACCGGCACATTCATCTGCAAATTGTACCAGAATTGACTTCCCGACGTGCCGCCGCTTCCTGAGCTTGGGCCCCAGGCCACCGCGGGACCCGTGTAAGGATTCGGATACGGTTCGACTTGCGCGCGCTGCAGCAGGATCTGATTCTGCGTCACTTGCAACCGGGCCTCTTGGATCTGGGCATTTTGCGTGGCGACAAACTCGCGCATCGGCCCTTCCTCGAATTCGGGCAGCCGGCTGGTGAGTTCTCCCAGCGTGTCTTGAATCGACAGCATGGGCAGGCCCATTGTGGCCGCGAGCGCGCGACGGGTGCCGGCCAATATGACCTGCGAGTTTTCCAAGGCGATGCGCGCTTGCTGCAATTCGATGAGCAACAGCAGCACATCCGTTTCCGCGACCTGACCTGCTTTCTCGCGCTGCTGCGCTGCCGCGTGCGAGCGGGTGGCGATTTCGACCAACTCACCGAGTACTGCCACGCGCCGTTCCTGGGCGAGAACTCGATAGAACTGCTGGCGCACCGCCGTCAGTAGCTCGAAACGCTGATGGATGTAGGCAAATCGTGCCTGGTAGACGTCCTGCATCGCGGCAGCACGATCCAAACGCAGCTTGCCCATGACCGGAATCTCTTGCTGGAACCCCACGTTGTATTGGCTCAGGTTGCCGGCGAAGACTTGCGGGTTGTTGGAGTCGTAGCGCGGATTGGCCCAGATGCCGGCCTGAATCGCGGTGCCGATCTTGGAATCGATTTGAGCGCGCGACCGTGCCAACAACGGATTGTTTTGGACAGCCAGATCGGTGGCCTGATCCAAAGTCAAAGAGGCTCCCGGCGGACCACGCATGGCGACGGCTGCGCCACCGGCGGCGGGCGCCGGGACCGCTTCATAGGTTTGCTCCGGCGGCACGAGCCGTTGCACGACCGGACGGCTGGGCAGATGCGCAATCGCACCTTGCTGCGATTGCTGTGCTAGCAGACTGTGCGGCAACCCCAGGGCAATTCCGAGAGCGCCGAACAGAAGCCGCATCGCACGACTCACGAGATGAGTCCTTGGACCGAGGTGATGTGCCCTGAAGCTAATCTCGACCCCGTAAATTCATCAATCAAGTCAAAGCCGGCCTTTCGGTGTAGAGACCCCAAGTTGCCGTGGTTACTAAATGCTTTCAATCTCGGGAGACTACGTCGAGTCACGGGCCAGTTGGCAAGCCATTGCGGACGAGTTTCGGCCTGGAACCTGTCAAAGCCGTTTGTTAGACTCCGCCACCTTTCCCATGCCGGCGCGAATCGTGTGTCGGCGAGCCTTTCGAAATAATTCCCCAGTTTGCATGGTGAGCTTGCGCTCCGATAGCAGGCCGTTGAAACGCGTTGCGCGTTTGCGGACGGTGCGAATCGGTCCGATTGCTGGCTTACCGCCGGGAGATGCCATGTCGACGAGAGTTGCGGTCCTGGGCCTGATGCTTGCCGTGACAGCAAGTCGGTTTGCGTTGGCGGCGGCGCCGTGGAGCAAGCTTGACCTGTTCCATCACCTCGAAGCGGATCCGGAAAGCAGCTATCCGCTGGGTGAGCGAAACGGTCCGTGGACGATCATGGCCATGACTTTCTCAGGCCCGTATGCAGAGGATCAGGCGCGCGAGTTGGTTTTCGAGCTGCGCAGCCGCTTCAAGGTGCCGGCCTACACGCACACCATGCACTTCGACCATCGGGCCGAAGGATCGAACAAGTCACCCAGCGCCGCCAATCGCAAGGTGCGCTACCGCTTGAACGAAATGCGCGAGATCGCGGTGCTGGTCGGAGATTTTACCAGCGTCGACGATCATGCCGCGCAGAAGACGTTGGACAAACTCAAGAACGCTCACCCGGATTGCCTGGATATCGAGAAACGCACCAAGGAGGGCAAACCGGACAGTCGCACGCTGGGGGCGATGCGCGCGATTCAACAGGCGGTTCTGCCCGATGGGAATCCGAAGAAGAAACGCGGGCCGATGCGCAATGCCTTTATTACAACCAACCCCTTACTGCCGGACGAATACTTCGTGCCGAAGGGGGTCGATCGGTTGGTGCTGGATATGAATCAGCCGGTGAAGTACAGCCTGCTGGACTGCCCGGGAAAATACACGGTGAAGGTGGCCACGTTTACGGGCCGAGTCGTGATCGATCAAAAGCAGATCGAAGAGATCGAAAGGAAGAACAAGCCTTTCGATAGCCAACTGGCGGAAGCCGCCGACAAGGCGCATCGTCTGACGATGGCGCTGCGTCAGAAGGGATACGAGGCCTACGAATTCCATGATCGCTACGCGAGCATGGTGACGATCGGCAGCTTTAATTCTGTAGGCACGCCGCGGCCGGACGGTAAGATCGAAATCAATCCGCAGGCTCATGCGTTGATCGAGACGTTCGGTGCCGACCGTAAGGTTGCGCCCGGCCAGTCGGTGGCGCAGGTGGGCAAGCCGAAATCGGAAGCCGGGATCAGCCTGGACATTCAGCCGATGCTGGTCGAGGTGCCGAAGCGTTCGCTGGCCGCGCAATACGAGCGTCCGGCGCTCACCGTGAAATAGCTATTGGCTGCAGGGGTCACGGAATGCCCTTTCGCAACGGAAGAGTCGAATCGCTTTTTGATCGGACCTGAAATTCGCGAAGGCCCGTATCATGCCCGCCCCCATTGCTGTTGAATTACAGCCGTACGATCCGGCATGGGCGGAGAATGCTCGCGACGAATCGGCGCGGTTGGCCGGCGCGCTCGGCTCAGCGTTGCTCACCGTGCATCACATTGGCTCGACGGCTATTCCCGGTATCCGAGCCAAACCGATTCTCGATCTGATCCCGGTAATTGCCACGGTCGAAGCGCTCGATGAGGCGCGTGGCCAAATCGAATCGCTGGGGTACGACTGGTGGGGAGAATATGGTTTGCCGGGTCGGCGATATTGCACTTGGGACGATCCTCGAACAGGCCGCCGCAAAATGCAATTGCACGGCTACGTCGCCGGCTCGGCCGAGATTGCCAGGCACGTTGCCTTTCGAGATTTTCTCCGCGCTCGCCCAGAAATCGCCCGGGCATACGATGCGGAAAAAGAGCGCTGCCAAAAATTGCATCCCCTGGACTCGCACGCCTATAGCGATTGCAAATACGATTGGATTCAACGCATCCAGGAAGAGGCGTTGCGCGAACGATCGTGATGTGGCGCACCGCGTTCATGCACCGACAAGGCTTATTCCCACGCGACGTGCGTTACAATGCGCGATCGCGAAGACATCCCAGGCGGAATGGCCTGAGGAAATCGTGGATGAGGAATTTTGCATAACAACATGCGGAACTTGATGGCTGCGCCGCTGGTCTTAGGAACGCACAATCGCAAGAAGGGGCTGGAATTAGCCGCTTTGGTGGCCCCGCTGGGGATCGAAGTGCGCACACTGGCGGACTATCCGCAAGCGATCGTCGTGGTCGAGGATGGCGAAACCTTCGCGGACAACGCGCACCGTAAGGCAGTGCAGCAAGCCGTGCATCTGGGCGCTTGGGTGCTGGGCGAAGATAGCGGCTTGGTCGTCGATTCCCTCGGCGGCGCGCCCGGCGTTTACTCGGCCCGTTATTCAGGCGAAGGGGCCACGGACGAATCGAATAATGCACGCTTGTTGGCCGAGTTGGGGACGCTGCCGCTCGAACGTCGCGCGGCGCATTACGTTTGCTGGGTGGTCTTGGCCGATCCAACCGGGACAGCTATTGCCGAGGTCGACGGTGAGTGCCACGGTCGTATTTTGTACGAGCCGCGCGGTTCAGGAGGTTTCGGCTACGATCCGCTGTTCGAGATTCCCGAGTACCATCACACGTTCGCCGAACTGGGGACAACCGTGAAAGGATGTCTCAGCCATCGCGCGCGGGCTTTACGAAAATTATTGCCGCGCCTGCCGGAGCTGCTGAACGCTCAGCGTTGAGTCGCGCGTGTCGCGCAAAAAAAACGGGCGGCTTCACGCTCGAACGTGAAACCGCCCGCTTGGTAACTATTAATCTCTATCAGATTACCACTATCGGGTAGTCACTGCCGGACGAAACCCGAATCATGAACGGGAGTCCTCCTAGCAGGTGCAGCAGCAGCAGGGCATGCCACCCATGCAGATGCAGCACATGCAGCCTGACTTCATGCAGGCGTTCATGCAATCGCAGCAGGCTTGCAGCATGTCGCAGCAGGCCTTATCGCCGGAGGTGCATGTAATGCAGACTCCGTCCTTGGTCATTTCGCATTTGCAATTGCACATGGCGAAGTTGCATTGGCACATGACCATGCCGTTCATCATGCAGCAGCAGCTGCACATGCCGCCGGCCAACATGCGACAGATATTCTGCAGGGTGCTGCACGACACTTCGTCGTCGCACATGCAGCTCATCTTGATGCCGCCAGCGCACTTCTCCATCTTCAGCTTGCACTGAGGCACCATAGCCATGGTGGGCATGCCGGGGGCCATCGAGGGCATTCCGGACATGGGCATCCCGGGTGCGGGCATGCCAGACATCGACATCGGACGATCGACCATCATCATCGACATAGCAGACTCCTTTCGCTTTGGAAGAGCGGCCGGGCAAACTGCGTAGCGCTTCAGCGCTCGCAGTCTGCCTCGGCCGGCAACTCGCACGCGGTCCTCTGGCTCGTCCAGTCGGAATCGCGACGTTTGTTGAGTACGGCCTCCCGATCGTTGGGTCAGCGTCTCCTGTCAATTCAGCTGACCAAATCTACAGCGACGGCAGAAATATTCGCAAGTCGTTTTTCCGGAACCAGTTAAAGCGCCACTCGCCGAATCAACATGGTGAACAATCGCGGTGACGCGAGGTTTTGGGCCGGATTGGCGGAGTTTTGGTCTCCGATGATCCTCATGTCGGTGGCAAAGTTTTCTCGATATAGGAATCGGGGCGGTCGTGCCTGACATGCCTTGTTTACAGGTTGTCGCGGCCCTCCAGCGCCCTTCGTGAGACGCCACAAATGGCGTTTTTGGCGTCTTGGTATCGCAGTTTTCTGGCGAACGAACCATGAGCATCGCACTCGCTCCGGTCGACGTTTTGAATCTGATTGGCAACACGCCGTTGGTCGAGGTCCGCACGTTCGACGTGGGGCGTTGCCAGTTGTTCATTAAGCTCGAAAGCCACAACCCGGGCGGCTCGATCAAGGATCGCATCGGGCGCTCGATGATCGAAGCGGCTGAGCGGGCGGGCCTGATTGGACCGGGCTCGACCTTGGTCGAGGCGACGGCCGGCAATACCGGGTTGGGCCTGGCGCTGGTCGCGGCGCGGAAAGCGTACCGCCTGGTGCTGGTCATACCTGACAAGATGAGTCGCGAGAAGGTATTTCACTTGCGCGCCTTGGGGGCCGAAGTCGTCATGACGCGCAGCGACGTGGGACGCGGCCACCCGCAGTATTATCAAGACCTGGCCGAGCGGATCACGCGCGAAACACCGGGCGCGTACTACATCAATCAATTCAACAATCCGGCGAATCCGCAGGCGCACGAAACCACGACCGGGCCCGAGATCTGGGATCAGACCGGCCATGACTTGGATGCCGTGGTCTGCGGTGTCGGGTCGGGCGGAACATTGACCGGGCTGAGCCGGTTCTTCGCCGAACATGCGCCACACGTTGAAATGGTGTTGGCCGATCCAACCGGCTCGGTGTTGGCCGAATACATTCGCACCGGTTTCATGGGCGAGGCGGGTTCGTGGGTCGTGGAGGGCATCGGCGAGGACTTCATTCCGCCGATCGCCGACCTGACGCGCGTCCGCCAGGCCTTCACGGTCACCGACCTCGAAAGCCTGTCGACGGCTCGCGCCCTGTTGCGTAAAGAGGGAATTCTGGCCGGTTCCAGTTCCGGTACGCTCGTGGCCGCGGCAGTTCGATATTGCCGCCAGCAGAGCGAACCGAAACGCGTCGTGACGTTCGTCTGCGACTCGGGCAACAAGTATCTGTCGAAGATGTTCAACGACTTCTGGCTGGCCGATCACGGCTTTGCCAAGACGCAACCGCTGGGAGATCTGCGCGATGTGATCTCGCGCCGCTTCGCCGACGGCGCGGTGGTGAGCGTGTCGCCTGACGAGCCCTTGGCGATCGCTTATCAGCGCATGCGGATGTACGACATCTCGCAGTTGCCGGTCATCGATCAGAAGCAGATCGTCGGCATTCTCGACGAATCGGATCTGCTGCTGGCGGCCTCGGCCGAGGTCGACGCCTTTACCCATCCTTGTCGCGCGCGGATGACCACCCAGTTGGAGACCGTTTCTCGGCAGGCCGCGCTACCGGAATTGCTGGTGATACTGAATGCCGGCAAAGTCGCGATCGTGGTCGACGGGGGCGAGTTCCACGGCCTGATCACGCGGGTCGACTTATTGAACTATCTGCGCCGCGAACGCCGCGCCGCCTAATTTCTTACAACAACCGAGCGATAAAGCTGCAAACAGGATTTACGACATGAGCACCGTAGGTGATTTGATTTCGACCGTCGCGACCTGGCCCGCCATGGTGTGGAATCGCGCAGGCGTTGCGCCGTATCCCGAAGAGACTACACCGGCGGTCGTGGGGCGCACCGCATTCGCCACCCGCGCCATTCATGCCGGTCAATCTCCTGACCCGACCACCGGCGCCGTAATGACGCCGATCTACGCCACGAGCACCTACGCGCAACAATCTCCGGGCGTACACAAGGGATTCGACTACGGGCGGAGCCACAATCCGACGCGGTTTGCGTTGGAACGTTGTCTGGCCGATCTCGAGGATGGCAAGCAAGGGTTTGCCTTTGCCTCGGGACTGGCGGCGATTGCCACGGTTCTGGAATTGCTCGACCACGGCTCGCACGTCGTGGTGTGCGATGACATTTACGGCGGCACGTTTCGCTTGTTCGAGCGAGTACGACGCCGCTCGGCGAATTTGGATTTCTCGTTCGTTGATCCTACAAATCTCGATGCGTTTCGCGCGGCGCTTCGCCCGCACACGCGGATGATTTGGATCGAAAGCCCCTCGAATCCGCTGCTGAAGCTGGCCGACCTGCGCACGATCGCAAATCTGGCCCGCGAGCGCGGCATCATCAGTGTGGCCGACAATACCTTTGCAACGCCTTTCGTGCAGCGGCCGCTTTCGATGGGATTCGATATCGTCGTGCATTCGGTCACGAAGTATCTCAACGGCCACTCGGATGTGATCGGCGGCGCCGCGATCGTAGGAGATAACCCGGCGCTTGCTGAACGGCTCGGTTTCTTGCAGAACGCCGTTGGCGCGATCGCCGGGCCGTTCGATAGCTTTCTCGCGCTGCGGGGGCTGAAGACGCTGGCTCTGCGCATGGAACGGCATTGTTCGAATGCCCAGACCATTGCCGAGTGGCTTGAAGCGCGCTCGGATGTGAAGCTGGTGCATTACCCTGGCTTGCCGACACACCCACAGCACGAGCTGGCGCAGCGGCAAATGCACGGCTTTGGCGGCATGATCTCGGCCGTGGTCGCGGGAGGTGCGCCACGCGCGAAGAGAATGCTCGAACGCTGCCAGATCTTTACGCTGGCCGAAAGTCTGGGGGGCGTCGAGAGCCTGATCGAGCATCCGGCCTTGATGACGCATGCCACGATTCCGGCCGATAAGCGCGCGGCACTGGGGATCGACGATGGGCTGGTGCGTCTATCGGTTGGCGTCGAAGACGTACGCGATCTGATCGCGGATCTGGAAAACGCGCTTTCCTAGCGAGTCCCTCCGTGACGTTGACCCGTCCGTGCCAGCGCGCGACAATCGATCGGCAGTTCGATGACCTTCGATCGATCGTCGGCACGGAGTCCGTACGATGCTGCGCTTTTATGGCGAATTCGCGGCGGCGTTTGGGACCCTAGTTTTGTCGGTCTTCGCGTTCGCGCTGCTGGCCCAGCAAGATTTCCGCACCGGAATGCCCGGGTTTATCATGATGATCTTGGTGGCACTCGCCTACGCGATCGTGCGCACGGTTCATCGCGAGAGCCTGCGGCATGAACGGGAGATTCTTGCGGCGCGAGCCCGGCGCGAGTCGCCGAGCTGAGGCATTTCGCAACATTGGTCAGGCAACGTTTAATTTTCGAGGTGTATGCGGATCGCCATGGCAGAAGCGTTTGCCTTCGAAGCTCGTCGCTATGACACCGGTGAGCCGGTGCGCATCTCAATTTCCGGCGCGAGAATTGAGAGTATCGAGGCCGTTGGCCAGAACCCTCGACTCGGCGGCCACACATCCGAGTTCGGCGACTTGCCCTGGGTCGCGCCGGGGCTGGTGGACATTCAGATCAACGGTTACGGCGGACAGGAATTCAGTTCGCTCGATTTAACGCCCGAGCGTGTGGCCGGCATCGTGCGGCAACATTTCTCGTTTGGCGTGACACGCGTCTGTCCGACGTTGACGACGCAAAGCTTCGAGGTCATGCGGCACGGCGTGGCGATGATCGCCGCGAGTTGCGAGCGCTGGCACGACGTCGCGCTCGCCGTTGCGGGCATTCATCTCGAGGGCCCGTACTTTTCGACAGAGGATGGCCCCCGTGGCGCTCACCCGGCCGAGCATTGTCGTCGACCTGACCTGGCTGAGTTTCACTCCTGGCAGCAGGCATCCGGCGGTCGCGTCCGGCTGTTAACCATGTCGCCTGAGTTCGACGAGGCGCCTGATTTCATCGCACGAGTGGTCGCCGGCGGCGTCGTCGTGGCCATCGGTCACACGGGCGCGACGGGCACCCAGATTCGGGCGGCCGTCGACGCCGGCGCGAGATTGAGCACGCACTTGGGAAACGGCGCGCATCGGATGTTGCGCCGGCATCCGAATTACTTGTGGGATCAACTGGCCGAAGATCGTCTCTATGCCAGTCTGATCGTCGACGGTCATCACCTGCCCCCCGAGGTTGTGAGAACGTTCGTGCGCGCCAAGACGCCGGCCCGATGCCTGTTGGTCAGCGATGTGTCGGGGCTCGCGGGATTGCCCGTGGGACGTTACGCGAGTAGTGGTTGTGAGTTGGAAATCCTTCCCGACGGTCGGCTGGTTATCGCGGGACAGGATCAACTCCTGGCGGGAGCCAGTCTGCCGATCGGCGTGGGAGTCGCTAACGTCATGCGATTCGCCGGCGTGGATTTGCCGACCGCGATTGCGATGGCTTCGACGACTCCGGCTGCATTGCTGGGCATGGAGACGCCATCGCTGAAAGCCGGCGAGCTGGCCGACCTTGTTCTATTCGACCTGCCGGATGATCTGAGGCGCGAGGCCAGCCGGTTGTCACCGCAGGCTAGCGGCAAAGGAAATGTGACGCGGGACGTCGACGTGGGCGGGGGGCTGATCGTGCTCGCCACGATCCTTGCCGGAAATGTCGTTCACGGCACTGTCGATACGGCGAGCGACCGTTAACGACGATCGGCCGATTTTTTCGGCGGTTCGGCCGTGGCCGCGGTCGCCGAATAGATTGGCAACTGCTTGACCCGAGTGCGCACGGCGTCTAATTCTTCCTTGAAGCGCGGATCGGATGTCGAGCCAAAGAGCTCGAGGAACCGGGCATGATCGAGCCCTTCGCGCAGGCCGTCGATCGGGGGCATGAATTCGGTGACGGAATAACTACGCGCCACTTGCGCCAATCGGCTTTCCGATTCTTTGAGGAAATTGCCCAGCGCAATGCCGGCCAGATCGGCGGCGAGATCGGCGAAGCTGAAGCCGCTTTCGCCCTGCGAGTCGCGCATCTCCTTGAGCAGGCCGGCCGACTCGGCGATCGGCGCGCTGGAAAGGGCGGTCATCGCGGCTGAAAAGAAGTAATGCCGCGCCAGGTCGTTGCGCCCCAGAAGCGTCGGAGCGCCGATAACTTCCAGTCGTCGCTCGCGCTGCTCCGGCGTTTCGAGGCTGGCCAGCAGGTCGCGAGTCAGACTGTTCGACAGAAACAGATCCGTGTCGCCGAGCGCCACCGCCAGCCCCAGCGTAAAGGCCTTGGTGCGCTGCGCGACAGGCAATTGCATGGCGGAATAGGCCGCGGTCCGCACGTATTTTTCCGTCAGTGCGTCACCGGCCACCCGCACCATCCCCCCCTCGGCAGGCGCCGTGCGCGGCAGCCGACGATTTCGATCGGCCACGTTGACGATCGCGTCGCGCACGCGCTGGGCGCCTTCGACGTAGGTCTTGGACGTCGAATGACTGGTGCGCGTCGCGGTCGGAGGCGCTTCGCCGAGCATGGCCAGGTAACTGTTGGCGGCCGGATCCTGGGCTAAGGCTTTGCCGAGCGTCAGATAGATCGAAACCAACGTGTCGCGGGTATGCGGGCTGACCTGGTAGATTCGCTCGATTTGATGGTCGCGGATTTCCGACGCCACCAGGTTCATGGCCAACGCATTGACCGGATCGAAGGTGATCATAAACCGCTTCGCGAGTGCCTTTCGATCGGCCAGGATCGGCCGCATGACCGACGTCGGCTCGGGGCTGTGCGCGGCGCCGAAGTGGTGCCCCAGCTCGTGAACCAGGAGCTCCAGTCGTTCCGGTTCCGAGACCTGCTTTGACCATTCGCGAAGCATGATGTGCTTCGCAAGAGGTCCGCGCGTTCCGCCCAGGTGCGTACGGCCGGTAACCGCGGAGAATTGGCTGGCAAACCCAATCGCGAGGTCGGCCGGATCGGGGTTTACGTTGGCTTCGAATTCGCGCAATTGCGCGTCGAAATCCTGAATCTTGTTGTCGGTGACCCAGGTATCACAGGCCACGACTTCGAGCTTGATGCCGGCGTACTTCTCGAAGATCTTCGAAGCGTCGTCGATGCGTTTCCGCAAACGTTCTTCCCAAACGGAGCGGACCCCCTTTTCGTCGTCGTCGACCAGAATCTTTACTTTGACCGTGGCCATCCGCGGGCGGTCGTCGGTCTCGGTGGGGGAGCGATCGGTTTTGCCGAACGACGCCTTGGGCGGGGCCGTAGCGTCCGCCTGGTCGTGCTCGCCTAAGGCGATCTGCTCCAATTGCAGCCGCTCGCTATCCTTGGCGCGATGAAAGAAATAGATCGAATTGGGAGAGAGCGTGAAGTCCTTACGCCTTCCTTCGTTCATGTAGGCGAGCCGAATGCGATCCGTGGGACGGCAGTTCAGGCGCATTAGGTCGCCGGCGGCCAGCTCGTAGGCTTTACCTTTCGCCTGCCCACAAACGGCCGCGAACTTCACCGGGGCCGGCGAGCGATTCGACAGGATCACGACGTCGGCCGCGGCGCGGTCGTCGTTTAGTCCAAGCCAGAGCGTCGAGGCGATGCTCAACACCAAGATGACTCGTACGCGGAATCGCACGAAAGCTCCCCAACGAGGCGATGGCAATTGTGCCAACACAGGGGCCTGACGGTTGGTAGCCTTGGTATCCAGTGCCGCCTGGCCAAGCGAATCCCCACGCGTCAAGTTTACCGGCCCTTATCACGGCTGTCAGCGATTCGCCCGGGACTTCGAGACATCAGCAGGCCTGAGCGGCCAGAATCAACGAATTCCGGAGCGGAAACACACTTGTCCGGGAAGCCGACAGGAAGCACGGGAACACCCGGCAGATGAAGCCGACCGTGTAGAGAAAAAAGAGACGCCCGAAGCCGCTATGAGGGGGGGGCGAAGGGGGACTCAGGGTCTGAATCCAGCGGCTTCGGGCGCCAAGGTCGTATTGTTTGGTTTTCGGGCGCCAGCGAAACGCGATACCGCACTCGCCGACGCTACTGCGAAAACAGACTAGAACATGATCGCCGCGGCAACGGCCACCAACAGTCCTGCCAAGATATATGCGGGTGACACAGTTTGGTTACCTTTTAGGTCGGACACGTTACTACCCCCGGACGCACGCTTGTAAGGTTATTTTTCTAGACTCATCGACACTTCAAATCGCGTCGAGCGATCGCTAGGCGACGACCACGGCATCGACGATTTGCACAACGCCGGCCACACGGCAAACGTTTTGACAAAGTTGCTTTTCGTAAAAACTGCGGACGCGTCCGCGAAGTGTTACCGTGCCATTATTGGCGGCAACTTTCACCTGACGCAGTCCTGGCATTTGACGATCAGCCAGAGATGTTGCGATCCGTCGCTCTAAGTCCCTGTCGCTTAACTCACTCAGGTTTACCCCGGACGATTGCATCGCGTCACATCCTCTCGAACAGGCGGTTAAGACGTAGAAGTTGGCTCCGTGCGCCCCGCCAGACCGCCTGTGGACTTAACCCTCCGTGGGTGTCCGATTTGGATGGGCGATTTTGGGTAGTAGCAAGGGTCGTGCCAGTTAGTACTGGCCGCCTAGCTGGAGATTTCGTAAGTTATTACTGCGTAGCAAGCTACGAATTTTCGGGAGGCATAAATTCCGCATCCGATCGGGGCGTGATGGCGAAGCTTGCACACCGATCAGGCAATGGCATGCCCCGAGTCTGGGCAAAAAGGCAACGCCCCTGCGAACACCACGCGACTCCCTGGCTCGCCTAATTGATCGCCAGCAGCTCAAAAGCCGAGGCCCGGGCCGTTGAGTGAGGCCGTGTCGAGAGAGCCATTGGAGATTCGGAACATGCCAGGGAAACGGACTTCCCAGCCGCGATTGCCTGCCGGGCAGTATTGCCGAGCATTTCCCTCGATCGCCGCGATGGTCGGCAGCCGCGCCGAGAGGGTGGCCGAATGTAGAAATGACCGGCCCGGGCAGGTCAGGTCCTGAACGCACAGGAACATGCCGAACTTTTGCGCCGCTGCGCCCATGAGCAGCGCTTCGCTATGCCCCTTGCACGCTTTCAACGCCACACCGGAATATCCCAGATCGCGCGAGAGGAGCAAGCTTTCCAGGTCGACCAAAGATTCGTCGATCACGACGGGCTTGATCTTGGCCGCCGCATGCATGCGATTGTCAGGATGCGCCTTCAGGTCGCGATGCGTCGGTTGCTCTATGTACTGCACGCGCGCCAGGGCGGCCGGTGAGCGCTCAGCGACCTGGGCCAGGAAATCCAGCACGTACTCGACGTTGGCACAGCGCTCGTTGAAATCGAGCGAATAGCACCACTCCGCGCAGCCACGGCCTTGCTGCGCCGCGGCCGCGACACGCTCGATGGCCACGACGCGGTTAACGTCCCAAGCGAGGTCGTCGCCGTTAAGTTTCAGTTTCAAATGTGTCAGGCCGTCCTGGCGAATCCATTCGGGGAGCGTCTCGGGCAGCCCGTCGTTAATGCGCTGCGTTATGTCAGCATTCGTTAAAGGATCGAGAGCGCCGACCAGGTGATACAGCGGCATCCGCGGCTTTGGCGCGCGCAGCGTATAACGGTCCAGGTATTCGCCTTTGAACTCCGGCGTCAAATACGTTGCCAGATCGCGGTTGACGAACTCCGGCCCGAGCAGATCGTACGAATTGCGGCCCAATACCTTGCCGTAGGCATCATGGATCGCGGCCTCGAGCGGGCTGGCGGCCAGTAGCTGTGGCAGGCGGGGCATCGCTTCGGCCAGAGCCAGTTCGGTTTTGACCTGGGTGGCGATCGGTGCGTGACGCGCCGATAAATCGTGAGTAATTTCCAGCGGATGTCCCGGTTCGCGGTAGTGCCGGGCATCCTCCATCAGTAGCTCGGCCATCCGCATAACGGCGCGCAGCGTGTCCTCGCCGCTGACGGCGCTGCTGGGCCAGGCCCAGGCGTTGCCGAGCGACATCGAGCCGACGCCCTGGGTTCGACGCCCATCACGAGTCTCGACGTCGACCGTGATGTCAAGCACGACCGCATCGGTCACGACGCGACCGCCGAATTTAATCGGCGTGCGATAGGCGAATTTTTCGGTACTGCTGCCGATTTCCAGCAGGCGAATATCGGTGGATTTCGACATGACAAATGGTTGGAGCTTCTTGCAGCATTGGGGCGGTTGCAGGCGTTTATTGGACCATTCACGTAGCTTACTGTCGACCGTGGCGATTGTTGGCGAACCGGGCGGGTGGAACGGATGTCCATAAGCTCCGTAATTCGAACCCGGGGCGCGGAGCAGGGGCCCGGCCCACTTGTCACTAGAGAGGGCGAATCGCACAATGGCGGATTGTCCTTTTGGCCCTGTTTCGTGCTGGTGCGAACGGGCTGTATCTTGAAATCGTTGAACGGGATCATCTGATGCCAAGTTGCGTGCTCGCGTATTCCGGGGGACTCGATACTTCCGTGATCCTGGGGTGGCTGCAGGAAGAGGGGTACGACGTCCATTGCGTGTACGTCGATCTGGGGCAACCTTGCGAAGATCGCCAGGCGGTCCTGGAGAAAGCCCACGCGTGCGGCGCTAAATCGGCGCGGATCGTGGACGCTCGCGAGGAGTTGTGCCGCGACTTCGCGTTCCCCGTTTTGCAATGGCAAGCAAAGTACGAGGGGATTTACCTGCTGGGAACGTCCATCGCACGGCCGCTGATCTCGAAGGTTTGCCTGGCCGTGGCTCGCGAAGTTGGCGCTGATGCCTACGCACATGGTGCAACGGGCAAGGGGAACGATCAGTGCCGGTTTCAACTGGCTGCCGAGGCGCTCGATCCGACGGTGAAAGTGATCGCACCCTGGCGGATCGAAAAGTACCGGCAACGTTTTCCGGGCCGCACCGAGATGATCGCGTTTTGCGAGCAGAAGAAAATTCCGGTCAAGGCCTCGATCGCCAAACCATATAGCTCGGACGAGAACTGCCTGCACATCAGCTACGAGGCAGGTCGACTCGAGGATCTGACCGTCAATGGCGTGGAATTGGTTGACTTCGGCATGACGGTTTCTCCGCGCCAGGCGCCCGATAAGACCGAGGCGGTGACAATCAGCTTCGAAGCAGGCATACCGGTCGCGGTGAACGGCAAAAAGCTTGGCGCGTTCGAAATCGTGTCGGAATTGAATGACATCGGCGGCCGCAACGGCATCGGCCGGATCGACATGGTCGAAAATCGCTTTGTAGGCATGAAAAGCCGCGGCGTTTACGAATCGCCGGGCATGACGCTGCTCTACTCCGGACATCGCGTCGTGGAGCAATTAACGCTGGATCGGGACCTGATGCACCTGCGCGATCGGCTGGCCCCGGAAGTCGCCGAGATGGTGTATTACGGCTTTTGGTATCACGCCAAGTTCGACGCGTTGTTGGCGTTTATCCGGCAGGCACAGAAGCCGGTGACGGGCGAGGTGACTCTGAGCCTATACAAGGGCAACATCGATGTTGCCAGCCGGTCAAGTTCGCGAAGTCTGTACGACGAAGGGATCGCCAGCATGGAAGGGGGCGGATCCTACAATCAGACCGACGCCGAAGGATTCCTGCGCATCCAGGGCCTGCCGCTGCGCGTGCAGGGTCGCGTCAATCCTCGCGGCTAGTCGCTGCGATTCACCGGCGAGTCGTACTCAAGAAAGATCGGCTTTCGTCACCGCCAGAAATCGTTCGAGTTCCGCGGCCACCAGCGGCTTCGAGAAACGAAAATCGAATCCGGCAGCACGGCATGCCGCGAGCGTCTCGCTAGAATTGTCCAGCGTCACGGCTACGAACCGCACCGGTTGAACGTCACCTTCGCGCAGATCTCGGCACATCTGACTGCCATCGGTCGGCGAGGTGGTTTGATCGACGAAGACGACATGTGATGGGATGATGCGCGCCGCCTCGATCGCCGCCGGTTCGTCGTCGTGAACCTCGACCTCATGTCCAAAGGCGCGCACGAGCGCGCCAAAAGAATTGGCGAATTCTCGATCGCCGGTCAGCAGAAGAACCCGCAGAGACTCCATGCCGCGCGCGACTTAGAAAGGACTAGCCGCGTCTCCCCAAGAAGATGTAGCGCAATCGGTGCTCCTGCCCATTCATAGGCAAGCGGCGCAAGGCTGCCAAGGGGCGGTGCGCATCGAATGCGCAGTCGAGGGAAAATGTTCGACTCGCACCTCGGAATGCCGTGCTCGCACTCAACGTACTCTCTGGCTTAATTCTTTGCCAGCTAATGGTTTGTAACGGATGCGGAGCTTTGCAAAACCTGACAGAGTGTTTCAAGAAATATTTTTAATTTCCCCCAATGGTGGCATTTTTTTCTTGACGCAGGATTTTCCCGTTCCTACGATCAACGGGTCTATGCAGTTTAAACGGGGGGGGGCGCGATTCCTTGCCGGAGCGGCTGGAGTTCACTGAGCCTCGACAGGATCACTTTGACAAGTCACTCTGCGGCCGAGATTTTGCATGCAGAGGCAGCCGACGTCGGATCGTTGGCTAAGAGACAAAGGAGACGCTAATGAGTCGGAATTTACGATGGTTCTTTGCCCGAATGGGCACAACGGCAGTGTGCGCAAGTATGCTCACATTCAGTCTGCCACAATCGTCGCATGCTGCGGCGATCGTTATCGACACCACGAATGGTTTGATCAATGGATCGGCCACGAGTTCGATCAATGGTGTCACGGTTTCTTACACTGGCACCGTTGGGGGCGTCGCTGATTTCACTGTCTACGGTGATCTCGATTTGCTGTCGACCGACTCGCTGACCGCGATCGGCAACAACGGTGTCGATCTTATTGTTGGCAATAACGTCAACATCGCCGCGGGAGCCACGGTCAACATTGCGGCTGGCTCGGCTGGCGGTGGTGCGGGCGCTTCAGGCGGGGCGACGGGTGGCTCGGCAGGCTCGGGAGGAGCCGCGGGCGGGGCGGACGGTTCAATCAATGGCGCTGCCGGCCCTAACAGCAGCACGAGCACGCCAAATAACGGCGGTGGTACTAGCCCCAAGGGAGGCGCGGGCGGTAAGAGCGGTAGCGGACTCTCGGCAGGTGCCGGGGGCGCTCAAGGCGCAGCCAGTGTGGCCGGCGGTGTCGGCTCCGGTGGTGGGACCGGAAGCGTTGGTGCGGTGGGCGGTGCGGCGGTCCTCGGCGGTGGCGGTGCAGGCGCGGCTGGTACCGGATCGACAGGATCAGGTGCGGCTGCGGCGGGCACCGGTGCCGGTGCCGGTGGCACCGGCGGTGGCGGCCAAGCTGTCGGCGGCAGCGCGAGCGTCGGTAATCCTGGCGCCGCAGGAAACAACGGCGGCACGGCTGCGACCGGCAGCGCCGGTGGCAAGGGCGGTGCCGGTACGAATGCTGGTGGAAATTCCCTGTCGCTCACCGGTGGTGGTGGCGGTGGCTCCGGCGGCGGCGGTGGTGGTGGTGGCGGCGGCGGCGGTGCCTCGAGCGGTAGCGCTGGCGGCGGCGGCGGCGGCGGTCAAAGCTTCCTCGGCACTGGTGGTGGAGGTGGTGGTGGTGGCGGCGGCGGCCAAGGAACCGCGGGCGGTGTTGGTGGCGTTGGCGGTACGGGCGGCGCCGGCGGCGATGGTGGTGGTGCCATCCAAATCCAGGCCCTGGGTACCGTTACCGTTGATAGCACTGTTGCTGCGACCGGCGGCAATGGCTCCACGGGCTCAAATGGAGCGGGTGGAGCAGCGGGTGTGTCGGGCCAAACGGGAGGCACCGGCGGTAATGGCGGCACCGCATCGAACGGTGGCGGAGCTGGTCAAAAGGGCGGTAACGGCGGCAATGGCGGCCAGGGCGGCACCGGTGGTATTGGCGGTACGGGCGGCCAAGGCGGCGGTGGTGCTGGTGGTACGGTGGCTTTGATCGGAACCACGGTCGGCGGAGCTGGTGGCGTGAACGTCGCCGGCGGCACCGGCGGCAACGCTGGTGGCGGCGGCCGCTTCATCCTTGGCTCAAACCTCGGCAGCGTTTCGGCCACGGGTGCAGCCAACACGCCGACCACGGTCGGCTCACAAGATGCCAACCCGTTCGTCGGTGGCACGCCTGCGACGCCGTTCATTCCGAACCTGCCGACGGTGGGTGCGGAAATCTACGGTCTCACGAGCCTCACGGCAGCCGGCTTGTACGGCAGCCTGCCGGCGACCGACGTCAATGGTACGTTGCTCTCGAGCGCTGTCGGTGCT